>JAAYYF010000033.1 GCA_012515535.1 Deinococcales bacterium | reverse complement strand
GCGCGTCCGCGGCGGCGACCTGCCGCCCCCGCGCCGGCGCCTCTCGGCGCTGCTCGTCACCCACTCGTACTTCAGCTTCGGCGCCGGCACGGCGAGCCCCACCAGCCTCGTCAGGCGCGCCGCCGAGCTCGGCTATCGCTACGTCGGCCTTACCGACGACCTCAACGTCACCGGCGGCGTCGAGCTGTTCCAGGCCGCGCACGAGCACGGGCTGAAGGCGCTGATCGGCGCCACCGTGCCGGTGCGCGTCGAGGACGACGTCTACCCGCTCGTGCTCATCGCCGCCTCGCGCGAGGGCTACGGCACGCTCTGCCGCCTCGTGACCCTGGCCCACGAGCGCGAAGAGAGGGACGTCCCCTTCCCCGTCCTGCTGGCGCACGCCCACGACCTCGTGCTCCTCACCGGCGGCCGCGACGGCCTGCCCTCGCGGCTGCTGGCCCGCCGACGCGTCGGTGAGCTCGAGGGGCTCCTCAGGCAGCTCAAGGGCGCGTTCGGCGACAGGCTCTACGTGCAGCTCTTCCACGACCGCTACCGCTGGGACCAGCGCCGCGCCCGCGTGCTCAGGCGCCTGGCGCAGAGCCTGTCGCTGCCGGTGGTGGCCGCGCCCGAGGTGCGCTACCTCGAGCCCGACGACTACCGCCTCTACGACGCGATGGTCTGCGGGCGCCTGGGCGTGAGCGTCCAGGAGCCGCACCCGAAGCGCCCGCAGAACGCCTGCCAGCACCTCCCCTCACCAGACGAGGTGATGGAGCGCCTGCCCTTCCCCGAGGCGGCTCTGAACGCCGACTGGGTCGCCGAGCGCTGCCACTTCGAGCTCCTGCCCGAGCGCCTCGTCCCGCCCAAGGCGCGCGTGCCCGACGGGCGCAGCGCCGAGGAGCACATCGTGGAGCGCTGCTACGCCGCCCTCCTCGAGCGCTACGAGGGCGAGGCGCTGGCCACCGCCAGGCAGCGGCTCGAGAAGGAGCTCGCCACGATCCGCGCGCTCGGCCTGGCCGACTTCTTCCTCGTGGCCGCCGAGGTCACCGACTACTGCCGCCAGCGCGGCATCCTCGCGGCGGGCCGCGGCTCGGCGGCGGCGAGCATCGTCTGCTACCTGCTCGGGGTCACGCAGGCCGACCCGCTAAAGCACGACCTGCTGTTCGAACGCTTCCTCCACACCGGCAAGACGAGCATGCCCGACGTGGACATCGACATCTCCTCGGCGCGGCGCGACGAGGTGCTGGCCTGGGTCGAGGAGCGCTTCGGCGCCACCACCGAGGCGATGGTCTGCAACAAGATCACCTACCGCCTGCCGCTGGCGGTCCAGGACGTCGGCCGGGCGCTGGGCCTCCCGCCCGAGCTCAGGAACCGCCTCACCAAGGCGCTCGGCCGCGACTTCAGGGGCCTCAGGCCCGCGTCGGTGGCGAAGGCCGAGGTCGCGCTGCGCGAGGTGCTCGGCGACGCTCCCGTGGCCGACGTGTTCGTAGACCTGCTCGCGCGCATGGAGCGCGGGCACGTCCGCCATATCGCCCCGCACTCTGGGGGCGTGGTCCTCTCGCGCGACCCCCTCACCCACTACTCGCCCCTGGAGCGCTCCTCAGGCGGCATCAAGCTCCTGCAGCTCGACAAGGACGACGCCGAGGCGATGGGCCTGATCAAGCTCGACCTGCTGGGCCTGCGGATGCTCTCGGCGCTGGAGCGCGCCCGCGAGGAGGTGTTCAGGCTCGAGGGCGTGTGGCTCGACCTCGCCGACCTCCCCGACGACGAGCGCGTCTGGGACCTGATCAGTGAGGGCGCCACCCTGGGCCTGTTCCAGGTCGAGAGCCCCAGTCAGCAGCACACCAGCCGCGTGATGCGCAGCCGGAGCCTCAAGGACCTCGCGCACCAGATCGCGCTGATCCGCCCCGGCCCCATCCAGTCGGGCACCGTGCACCCCTACCTGCGCCGGCGCCAGGGCCTCGAGCCGGTCACGTACTGGCACCCGTCGCTCGAGCCGGTGCTGGCGAAGAGCTACGGCGTGCTGCTGTTCCAGGAGGACGTGCTGCGGATCGCCGTGCACTTCGCCGGCATGAGCTGGATCGAGGCCGACCGCTTCAGGAAGAAGGTCTCGGGCTTCGCCGACCTCGAGGACATCGAGCCCGACCGCCAGCGCTTCGTCGAGG
>JAAYYF010000032.1 GCA_012515535.1 Deinococcales bacterium | reverse complement strand
TCGGTGGTCTCCTCGTCGAGCTGCGGCGGGTCGACGGTGAGCAGCTCGGCCTCCTCGGAGTCGACGTCGAGCGGCTGGTCGTGGACCGGCGCCGGCGGGGTCGCCACGGCGCTCGCCGGCTGGGCGGTCTCGGGCGTGGTCGTCGCCTTGGCGCCCTCGGCCTCCAGCGCCACCCGCAGGTCGCGGGCGAGGCGCTGGGCGCGGTCGCTCTCGGCGGACGCCAGCTGGCGGTTCTGCTGGGCGGCGCGCACCTGGTTGACGAGCGTCTCGAGGCGCCGCACCTTGGGGCCGCCCAGCTCGCGCACGGCCTCGAGCGCCTCCTCGAGCTCGCCCAGGTCGCGCGCCTGCAGCACCAGCTGGTCCTCGCGCTTCTGCATGACGAGCTGCAGCTGCTCGCGGGCGCCCGCCAGCAGCGCCGGCGCCTCGCGACCGGCCTCGTGGTCGGCCTCGAGCAGCTGGACCTGGGCCCGCAGCTTCTGCACCTCGGGCCACTCGAAGTAGAGGTTGAACGGCTTCAGCGCCTCCTGCAGCTCGGCGAGCTGCTGGCCCTGCGCCTCGAGCCCCCCCGACACGGCGGCGGCCGGCGCGGCGCCCTCGTTGGCCGCCGCGGCGCGCAGCTTGTCGATGAGCTCCGACACCGTGTCCTTGGCGCGCGTCACTGGCATGGTCAGCTGCAGCTGGCGGTAGACCTGGCCCTTGAGGATCTTCTCGATGTCCTCCATGCCCGCCGTCTCGGGCGTGCGCCCCACCTGCCGCAGCCCCTCCTTGAGGGAGCGCGACACGACCCGTGGCGAGAGGAGCGCTTCGAGCTCCTCCACCGTGGTCTGGTAGACGCGGTTCGTCATCACCGTCATCGAATCATGCCGTACGGGGTGACGGGGTGAGCGGGGGCAGGGTCACGCTCAGAACTCCTCGTCCCAGTCGAGGGTGGTGTTCCCCGTGGGACGGTGGACCTCGGCGGCGCCGGTGGCGGCCACGGCGTCGCGCCGGCGCCCGCCGCCGATGAGGCCGAACTGCACGCAGATGCCGTAGAAGCCCACGATGGCGAGCACCAGGGCGACGAGCACCAGCAGCGCCCACGCCACCTGGCCGGCGGTGCTGGTGAACATCGACCAGCCGGCCAGCGCGGTGAGCCACGGCTGGTCGACGACGCTGGACAGGAGCGCCCCCACCGCCGCCAGCGCCTCGTAGAACACCGGCACCAGCAGCAGGAACAGCGACCAGCCCACCAGGCGCCAGTTGCGGTTGCTGCCGCCGAAGGCGAGGTTGAGCAGCACCAGCGGCACGATCGCCAGCACGCCCAGCAGGATCATCACCAGCGGGCGGGTGAGGTTCGACCAGAACGAGTCGACGCTCAGCTCGAACGCCTGCGCCGCGGGGGCCGCGCCGCCGAGCAGCGCGCGGCGGACGGCGCCCACCTGGGCGGCCACCAGGCTCACGTCGTGGCTGGAGAGGTCGGCGCGCTCGGTGACCGTCGCCAGCAGGTCCTCGGCGCCGGCGGCCACCTCGACGTCGACGCTGCGCATCAGCGGCGCCAGCACGGCGTGGTAGGCGGAGCGCAGCTCGACGAGCGCGGCGCGCGCGCCCGTCACGTCGCCGGTGCGCTGCGCGGCCACGGCGCGGGCCGCCTGCGTCTCTAGGGCGCCCACGGCGGCGGCGAGCGAGCCGTAGCCGGCCTCGAGCACCTGCTCGGCGTCGGCCTGCGCCACCTGGGCGGGCACGCCGGCCAGGGTCAGCTCGCGGCCGATGGCGGCCAGCGTCTCGGCGCGGCGCTCCTCCTCGAGGGCGGCGAGGCGCTGCGCCACGGCCGCCTCCAGGTCGGGCCCGGCCGCCAGCGGCGGGGCGGGCTCGGCGTCGGCCGCCTGGCCCGCGTCGGCGGGCGCGCTCGGCGTCGCGGCCGGGTCGGCGTCGGTGACCTCGGCGTCGGCGTCGGCGGCCTCGGCGGGCGCGGTGCCCGGCTCCGCCTCGGCGGGCGCGGTGGTCGCCACGCCGTCGAGGTCGGGGAGCTCGGTGGGCACGGGGCCCGCGGCGCCGGCGTCGGTGTCGGCGGCGGGCGCGTCGCTGCGCGCCGCGGCGGCCAGCGCCGTCAGGGCGTCGTCGGCGCCGGCCAGCGCCTCGCGCGCCGTGGCGGCGTCGGCCTGCACCAGCGCCTCGGCGGCCGTCACCAGGTAGCGGTTGAGCTCGGGGCTCACGCGCGGGGAGTCCTGCACCAGCAGCGAGGCACCGTAGGCGCCCGCCAGGCGCTCGTAGGCGGCGGCGACGTCGGCGTCGAGGAGGGCGTCGGCCTCCCGGAGCTCGGCGGCGATGCTCTCGGCGGCGCCGGCCTCGAAGGCCAGGCGCAGCGCGGAGGTCGAGCCCGCCGCCTGCAGCTCCTGCTGCGCCTCGGGGGTGAAGGCGAGGTCGACCGCCAGGTGCAGCAGGCGCGCGCGGGCCAGGTCGAGGTCGCCGTCCACGGCGGCGGCGAAGGCGGAGTCCATCACCAGCCGCGCGAAGCCGCCCGCCAGCACGCCGGTCTGGACGGCCATGTCGGTGCGGCTCTGGTTGTCGATGGTCACGCGGGTGCGGTCGAAGGTGCGCTCCATGGCCTGCACCAGGCTGGGGCTGGAGGCGTTGCTCGACAGCGTCAGCAGCGCGTTGAGCGCCCGCTCCAGCTCGTCGCGCGCCTGGGCGCCGTCCTGGGGCACGCTCGCTACCGCGATCTCGAGGTTCTCGATCGCGAGGTCGTAGCGCTGGAGGAGCGAGTCGTCGCGCTGCGAGAGCGCGGCCTCCTGCGCGAGGGCGCCGCCCCAGAGCAGGGCGACCAGGGTGGTGGCGATGACGAGTAGACGCCGGTTCATGCTGCCTCCTCCAGTGCGGCGCGCGCCGCCAGGACGGCACCGATGTTCACGTTCGGTCGGGTGACCACGACGATGGCGCCTTCCCCGACGGGGAAGACGAAGAGCATGCCTTCGGCGCGCTCCAGGGCGAACAGCTCGAGCCTGCCGGCGCGCCCCAGCAGGTGGCGGGTGGAGCGGACGAGGTTGGGCAGGCGCTCGGCGGCCACGCCGGCGCCGCGCTCCAGCACCACCGCGCCGTCGCGCACGATCACCACCTGCTCGACGGGCTCGAGCTCGCCGAACAGCCGCAGGGCGCTGGTCATGAGCGCCTCCGTGAGCTCCAGCTCGCGCGGCAGCTCGGCCGGCGGCGCTGGGGCGCGGAGGGTGGGGTTGCTGCCGGCGGTGACGTTGGTGGTGCGCGTCAGCGGCGGGCCCTTCACGACCGTGGGCGTGACGGCCGCCTCCTCCGCCGTAGCGGGCGCGGGCTGGGCGTCGCCCGGGCCGGGCGGCGGCAGGTCCACCAGGGTGGTGTGGCTGGGCTGCAGGCGGTAGAGGTCGTCGGCGATCTGCTTGAGGCTGCGCGTCAGGCCCGGGGAGGGCAGGGTGGCGCTCAGCTCGCGGCGCACGCGCCCGGCCAGCAGGCGGCGCATGGCGCGCACGGTGACGCTGTCGGGGTCGGAGCCGGTGGCCAGCAGGGCGGCGTCGAGCACGCGCGTGGCGGCGCGATGCGACACGAGGGCCGAGAGCGCCCGGTGCGTCATCTCGTAGACCTCGTTAGGCATCCGACATCCTCCCGGTCGTGGCGGCGCGCCGTGCCCTCACGGGCCAGGCGCCGCCGGCTGGCAGCAGCTGCGCGCGGCGACGTTCCGCCCTGGAGCATAAGTTCCGGGGCCGCCGCCGGGTTGTGAGATATTCCGTTGGGAATCGGCCTTCCGGCGGCCGCCACGCGCGCGCCGAGGCGCTCAGGAGCCGCCCGAGGCGCCGAGCGCCAGGGCGGTGCGGAACTCCTGCGCGATGGTCAGCGCGGTGGGGTAGCGCATGCGCGCCGGGCCCACCAGCGTGAACGTGCCCGTGGCCTGCCCGAACGGGAAGCCCGCCACCACGCGCGCCAGGGTGTCGTCGAGCTCGAGGCCCAGCGGGGGCGCGTCGCGCTCCGCGGGCGCCTCCGCCCCCTCCGTGCCCTCCACCTGCGCCAGCGCCAGCCGCACGAAGCTGGGGTCGCTGCCCTCGGGCTCGGAGAGCAGGCGCGCCAGGCCGTCGGAGTACACGCGCGGCGCCTGCAGGCGGTGCCAGGCGTCGGCGAGCGCCTGCAGCGTGCGCGCCAGCTCCTCGCCGGCGTGGGCCGCGAGGGTCGACAGCGCGCGCGGCACGTCGCCCACCGGCACGGTGAGCTGCCGCAGGTTGCGCTCGGCGTCGTCGATCACGCCGCTGCCCGGCACGGGGTCGAGGTCGACGCCGAGCTGGCGCACCAGGCCGTTCTCGAGCACCACCACCGCCAGCAGGCGGCGGCTGGAGAGGGTGGAGAGGTGGATCTCGAGGATCTGCAGCGCGTCGTCGGGCGGCAGCCGGATGGTCACGGCGTAGCCCGACAGCTGCGCCGCCAGGCGCGAGGCGAGGGCGTAGAGCTGGTCGCCGGCGGCCGCATCGAGCTGACGGTCGAGCTGGCGCCGCAGCCGTGTGGGCAGCGGGCGGGGCGGGAGGAAGCGCGAGGCGTAGACGCGGAACCCCAGGGGGGTGGGGATGCGGCCGGCGGAGGCGTGCGGCTGCTGCAGCAGGCCTTCGTTCTCCAAAGAGCTGAAGTCGTTGCGAACCGTCGCGCTGCTCACGTCGAGGCGCTCGGCCACGTGGCCCGAGGGCACGGGGTGAGCCGTCTCGATGTAGGCCTCCGCAACCAGCTGCAGCACGCGGGACCGCCGCTCTTTCATACCGGGATGCTAACACCCCCGCGCCGGCCCCGCCGTCGTGGCGGGCCGGCGCTCGCGCTGGCCTCAGCTCGCGGCCAGCGCGCGCACGCGCTCGAGGTGCTCGGGCTCCACCGGCATCACGCTGAGGCGGTTGCCGCGGCGCAGCAGCTGCATCCCCTCGAGGGCCGGGTCCTCCTTCATCTCGGCGAGCGTCACCACGCGCGGCAGGCGCTCGACGGCCTCGATGTCCACCAGGAACCAGCGCGGCGCCTCGGGCGTGGCCTTGGGGTCGTAGTACTCGCTGGCGGCGTCGAACTGCGTGGGGTCGGGGTAGGGCTCGCTGGCCACGCGTGCCAGGCCCACCACGCCCGGCACGGCCGTGCTCGAGTGGTAGTAGAGCACGGGGTCGCCGACCCGCATCTCGTCGCGCATGAAGTTGCGCGCCTGGTAGTTGCGCACGCCGTCCCACATGGTGCGGCCCTCGCGCTCGAGCTGTTCGTAGGGGTAGCAGTCGGGCTCGCTCTTGACCAACCAGCAACGTGCCATGCGCCCGAGGGTAACACCGCCTCAGCGGCCGGCGGGCGCCTCCGGGAAGGGCAGGGTGACGACCGTGTCCTCGGGCACGCGCACGGTCGCGCTGGCGCCGCGCTGCTCCCCGTACTGGGCGTACACCGTCCACACGCCGTTGGCGTCGAAGGTCACGCGCCGGGGCACCGTGGTGATCTGGGTGCCGGGGGGGTAGGCCGAGCCGGGCGGGCTCTGCTCCACCATCAGCCTGACGGGCGGCATGTTGGCGGGCGCCACGCGCACGTCGACGATGTGGTTCACGGCGCCGGCGCCCTGCACCTGGTTGGGCGCGTCGCGCCGCACCACCAGCGCCAGGTAGCCCGCGGTGAGGGCCACGGCGAACAGCGCCAGGAACAGCAGCGGCACGCGCACCGAGCGGCGGCGCGGCTTCGGCACGGCGTTCACGTCGAGCCGGATGGGAGCGACCCGCACCTCCTCGTCGAGCTTGCCGGCGTGGTAGGTGGCGCCCGGCGGCAGGTCCTTGACGAAGCCGCTGCCGCCCGTGCGCTTGACGTCGAGCATGCTGCCGGGGTCGCTGTTGAGCGTGATCGGGTCGGGCTCGGTCGGCTCCGTCGGCAGCGGCACGAGCGGCGGCGCGGGCGGCGGCGAAGGGTCGCCGGCGGGCCGCTCGGCGGCCGCC
>JAAYYF010000188.1 GCA_012515535.1 Deinococcales bacterium | reverse complement strand
CCCCCCAGGGCGGCGCTTCGGCAACGGACCTTCGCCTTGAACCGCACCTTCCTGTTCGGCCTCCTCTTCGGCCTCATCGCCGCCGCCGCGTTCGGCGCCTCCGGGGCGCTGGCCAAGGGCCTGCTCGCCACCGGCTGGACGCCCACGGGCGCCGTGATCTGGCGCGTGTCGGTGGGGGCCGTGGCGCTGCTGCCGTTCGGCCTCCACGCCCTGCGCGGCCGTTGGCACTCGTTGCGTCGGGGTTGGCGCCGCATGCTGCTGTTCGGCCTCATCGCCGTGGCCTTGTGCCAGCTGGCCTACTTCCTCGCCATCGAGACGCTGTCGGTCGCGGTCGGGCTGCTCCTCGAGTACCTCGGCATCGTGATGGTGGTGGTGTGGCTCTGGCTGCGTCGCGGGCAGCGGCCGCGGCCCCTCACGGTCACCGGCTCGGTGCTGGCCGTGCTGGGGCTGGTGCTCGTGCTCGACGTGTTCGGCGCCGCCGAGGTCGACGTCCGCGGGGTGCTGTGGGCGCTGCTGGCCGCCGTAGGCCTCGCCTCCTACTTCCTGGTGGCGGCCGACGACAGCGACGGCCTGCCCGCCCTGGCGCTCGCCTCGGGCGGCCTGGTGGTGGGGGCGCTCGCCCTGGGGCTGGCTGCCGCCCTCGGGGTGGTGCCGTTCGTGTGGCACACGGCGCCCGTGGAGCTCGCGGGCGCGACGGTGCCGTGGTGGCTCGACGTGGCCGCCCTCGGCCTCGTGGCGGCCGCGCTGGCCTACGGCGCGGGCGTGGCGGGCAGCCGCCGCCTGGGCTCGAAGCTGGCGTCGTTCGTGGGCCTCAGCGAGGTGCTGTTCGCGGTGGTGTGGGCGGCGCTGCTGCTACGGGAGATGCCGGCGGCCATGCAGCTGGTGGGCGGCGCCCTGATCTTCGGGGGCGTGGTGCTGGTGAAGCTCGACGAGCCGCGCACCTGAACCCGCCACTCTCGCATCCGGCTCGACCCTTGCACGGGAATGCGTAACTGCACGCCCCGCGGTTCGCATGCCAAGCTGACCAGTGAACGAGGAAGCGATGGAAGGAGCGTCCCTGGACGCTCGGCGAGAGCGGGACTACCACGGTAGTCGACATTGTGAGGCCTTCGCCCGCTGACTCGCGCGCCCTCGGTTGGAGGTTCAGATGGTCAGGAAGCTCGTCGTGCTCTTCGTCATCTCCCTGCTGGTGGCGGCCTGCAACCCGCCAAGCCCCAGCGCTCCCCTCCGCGTGAACGCGCGCGTGCCCGCCGCGAACGCCGTCGACGTGCCGCTGGACGCGACCGTCAGCGTGACGTTCAACCAGGCGGTCAACGCGAGCACCGTCGTGGCCGACAACTTCACGCTCACCAGCGGCGCCGACGACGCGCTGGTGGAGGTCCCCGGCGACGTCGCCTACGACGCCGCCAGCCACACCGCCACGTTCACCCCGGCCGACCCGCTCCTGCCGGCTACGGTCTACACGGCCACCGTCACCACCGACGTGACCACCGCCGACGGCCGCTCGCTCTCCGGCGACCTCGTCTGGTCGTTCACCACCGTCGACCCCACGGAGCCCGAGCCCACGGCGCCCACCGTCAGCATCGTGGAGGGCGACCAGCTGCTCACGATGGCCGACGACCCGGTCCAGCTGACCGCGGAGACCGACCCCGCGGACGCCGTCGTCACCTGGAGCAGCAGCGACGAGGACGTGGTCACCGTCGACGACACCGGCCTCGTGACCGTCGTTGGCCCCGGCACCGCCACCGTCACCGCCGAGGTAGCGGGCGCCGAGGCGCCCGCTACGGTCGAGGTCACCGTCGCCCCGCCGCTGGTGGCGGCGCTCACGGACGTGGTGGTCACCGACTTCGACGCGTACATCGACGACCTCATCACCATCCCGGCCCCCGAGCTGACGTCGCCGGGCTACGGCGCGGTGACCTGGAGCATCACGGCCGGCGCGTTCCCGCCGCCGTTCTCCGTCGTCGCGGAGCCGGTGTCGGGCCACGAGTACGCCGACGTCTACGAGCTCACCCTCGACGAGGACACCGGCGAGGTCACCGGCTCGACCGGCTACCCGGGCGTGTTCGAGTGGACCCTGACCGGCACCGACGAGCTGGGCCAGACCGTCTCCGTCGACTACGTCCTCGAGCTCGGCGTGTCGCTGCAGTACGTCCGGCCGATCGCGGAAGAGCCGGTCACGACCGTCCCCGTCACCACCGCCCAAGCAGGCGGGGTCGTGGTGCAGGGCGACCGGGTGCGCCTGAGCGGGGTGCGCAACACCCTCGACCTGGAGGAGGAGTTCCTCGCCCTCTTCTCGTTCGCCCTCAACGACGAGGTCAACTTCGACATCAACACCGCCGACGGCGCCATCACCTACATCGGCGACACCCCCGGTACCTACGTCGTGACCGTCACCGTCACGTACTCCGGAGACGCTGCCGGGCCGCTCACCGACACGCACGTGATCACCTTCGAGGTCACGGGCCCGGTCTGACCGCCGACCCGACGCGGGTCAGCCGCCAGGTGCCAGCCTGAGCCGTGCCCGCCACGAGCGCCGCCGCCCGGGACCCTCCCGGGCGGCGGCCTACGTGCTGGGGGCGGCCGTTCCGCGCCCCGCGTGCTTGTCCTGGTACATCCGTTGGTCGGCCAGCGCCAGCAGCTCCGCCGCGTCGTCGCCGTCGACGCCCGCCGTGGCGGTGCCCACGTTGGCGCGCAGCTGGCGGTCGGCGACGCGCACGCGCGCCACCGCCCGCTTGACGCGCGCCGCCACCTCGGCCGCCTGCGCCGCCGGGGTGTCGACCAGCAGGGCCACGAACTCGTCGCCGCCGCGGCGCGCCGGCAGGTCGGTGGCGCGCAGGCTGGCGCGTAGCTCCCGGGCCACCGCCACCAGCGCCTCGTCGCCGACGTCGTGGCCGAAGCGGTCGTTGATCAGCTTGAAGTCCTTGAGGTCCATCAGCAGCACGCTCGGAGGGGGCCCGCCGCGGGCGGCGCGGGCCAGCTCGCGCTCGAGGGCCGCGTCGAAGGCGCGGCGGTTGCCGAGGCCCGTGAGGTCGTCGGTCAGCGCGGCCTTGCGCAGCAGCTCGCGGGTCTGCTGGCGGTGGAGCAGGCTCGCCAGCGGCGCGCCGAAGAGGTGGGCCAGCTGGCTCGAGTCGGCGGCCAGGCCCTCGGGGTCGGTCAGGTTGTCGAGGTTGAGCACGGCCATCACGTGACCGTCGCGCAGCACGGGCAGGCAGAGCGTCGAGCGGATGCGGTGGTAGGTCTTGGCGGTCAGGTCCGCGTGCGGCGAGGCCGACCAGCCCAGGCGGGTGATGTCGGTGTCGTTGCTGCTCAGGATGCGCGGCAGGCCGCGGCGCCAGCCCTCCTCGTCGGGGCCGTACCAGGCGCGCGCCTCGGCCTCCGCGAGCGGGCGCTCGCGCAGGCCTGCGAGGTCGAAACCCCGCGCGGCCTGGTAGCGGAACGGCTCCTCGGGCGAGGCGCGCGTGAGCAGCGTGCCGCTGTCGGCGCCGGGCACCAGGCGCAGGGCGGTGTCGAGGACGCGCTGGTAGAGCTCCTCGGAGGTCGTCTCCTCCCCGGCGCAGTTCAGCTCCAGCAGCTCGCTCAGCACGCGGTCGCGCCAGCTGGCGTCGAGGTACGGCGCGGTGGCGGCGGCGATCTCGTTCAGGAGCGGGAAGGTGACGCTGTGCCGCCGCCGGTGGCACGCGAAGCGCACCACCAGCATCCAGCGCGCCGGGCAGCTCGAGGCGATGGGCGCGGTGAAGTAGCGGTCGCCGTGGCGCCTGGCGCCGAGGGTGCGGACGCCGGCCGCGGCCACCGCCTGCAGCCAGGTGTGCTCGGCGGGGTCGTTCGGCCACTCGCCCACCGAGGCCAGCGGCTCGAAGGTGCCCGACTCGTTCAGCAGCATCAGCCCGGCCTCGGCGCCGAGGTGCTCGACGGCCAGCTCGACGGCCCGCGCCGTCAGCTCCTCCAGCCCGGCGCCCGAGCGGGCCGCGGTGCGCAGCCCGCCGAGCGCCAGGCGGATGCGCCGCATGGTGATCGCGTCCACCACGTACGAGAGGTCCTGGGCGAGGTGGCCCGCCACGCGCTGTGCCTCGAAGCTGAACGGCGCGTGGTGCAGCAGCTCGATGGCGGCGTAGGGCACCTCCTGCTGCTGCACCACCAGGCGCAGGCGGTGAGGGCTGAGGGCGGCCGGCGGGTGCGGCTCCTCGTCGGCCCAGTAGACGCTGGCCTCGGCGCCCAGCAGCTGGCTCAGGGCGGCGGCCGCGGCCTCCACGAGGTCCTCGGGCTGCTCGGCGCCCGCGAGCTCGTGCGGGAGACGGAGGAGGCGTTCCGTGAGGCTCCACTCGCCATGCGCGTCTTCCACGACGCGCGGCTCTGCAGGGACGGGCATGCCCCTCCTTCCTACCCCCTCGCTTCCCACCATCTCCGGGCCGACGACCGGTCCTGTCGCGAGGTTAACGTGGGGTTTCTTACAGCCCGCTTACGTCCCGGCAGACGCCGAGGGGTCGGCGGCGTTAGCCTAGCGGGACGGTGCCGCGCTCCCCCCAGCTCCCCTTCTACCTGCAATGCCTCACCTCGGCGCTCATGACCGCCGCCTCCAGCATGATGCAGGTGATGGTGCCGCTCTACGCGGTCAGCCTGGGCCTGGGCCCGCAGTGGCTGGGGGTGCTGATCGCGCTGCCGGGGGTGTTCCCGGTGCTGCTGGCGCTGCAGACGGGCCGCTGGGTGGACCGCGGCGGGCCGGGGCGCTGGTTCTTCCTGGGCATGCTGGGCATGAGCGCGGGCCCGGCGCTGCTGGCGCTCTCGCCGGGCGTGGTGACGCTCGGCCTGGCGCGCGTCGTGATGGGGATGTTCAACCTGTTCGTGTCGGTGTCGGCGCAGTCGCTGACGGCGGGCCTCGACAACGGCCGCAGCCACACGGCGAACTTCGCCGCCTACTCGACCTGGCTGGCGGGCGGGCGCATGGTCGGCCCCGTGCTGATGGGCGCCATCCTCGACCGCTACGGCTTCGTGACCAGCTTCTGGGCGGTGCTGGCGATCCTGCTCTCGGGCACGCTGCTGGCCTACGGCGTGTTCCGGCTGGTGGGCAGCATGCGCGTGGACGAGCCGCGCGACGTGGTGGGCTCGGGCAAGCTGCTGAGGAGCACGCTCGGCAACGTGGGCTTCCAGGTGGCCGTCTTCGCCAGCGCGGGCATCGCCCTGGCGCTGACGGTGCGCGAGGCGTTCCTGCCCGTGATGCTCGAGGAGATGGGCATCTCGGCCACGGTGATCGGCGCGCTGGTCAGCGCCGGCTCGCTCACCTCGGTGCTGATCCGCCCCCTGATGCCGCTGGTGACGCGCCTGCTGGGCGGCACCGCCCGCACGCTGATCGTGGCCATGGCCGCCGTGGCGTTCGGCATCGGCCTGCTGGGAGCGGCGAGCTCGGTGCCGGCGTTCGCGGCGCTGGCGGTGGTGGTCGGCTTCGGCGCCGGCATCGGCTTCCCGCTCAGCATCGTGGCGGTGGCCAGCCACGTGCCGCCGCGCCAGCGGGGCATGGCGCTGAGCCTGCGCCTCTCGATGAGCCTGGGGGTGGAGACCGTCGTGCCGGTCCTCAGCGGCCTGCTGGTGGCCGCCACCAGCTACGCGGTGGGCTTCGGCGCGGCCGGCTCGGTGCTGGCGGCGCTGACGCTGCTGTCATGGCGGCGCCTGCCGCGCTTCGAGGCCGCCGAGGCCAGCGCGAAGCCCGAGCCCGACGCCAGCGTGGAGCCCGAGCCCGACACCAGCCCGGCGCCTCGGAGCCCCGACCTCACGTCTCGCAGGTAGCGGGCGGCCGCGCCGAGGCGCCCTAAACTACCGGCCTGCACGGGACGGGACGGTAAGGGAGCATGACCGACGAGCGTAACGAGCACGAGCTGATCGTCTACACCGACGAGGGCGGCGAGTCGCGGCTGCAGCTGCGCGCCGAGGGCGGCACGGTGTGGCTCACGGCGCCGGAGATCGCCGAGCTGTTCGCCATCACCCCCGGCCAGGTCGCCGGGCACCTGTACGACATGCGCCACGACGGGGAGCTCCACCCCGAGTCGGTGCGCGACGCCGCCAGCGGGGGCGCGCCCGTCACGCTCTACGACCTCGACGCCATCCTGGGGGTGGGCTACCGCGTGCGCTCGCGCCGCGGCGCGCGCTTCCGGCTGTGGGCCACCACGGTGCTGCGCGACTACCTGAGCCAGGGCTACGCGCTCGCCGCGGCGCGCCTGGAGGAGCCCGGCTGGGACTACAACGACGAGCTGCTGGAGCGCATCCGCGAGATCCGCGCCTCCGAGGTGCGCCTCTACGGCAAGGTCCGCGACCTGCTGTCGCTGTCGGAGGACTACCGCCCCAACACCCCCGAGGTCACCGAGCTCTACCGGCGCATGCAGAACGAGCTGCTCTACGCCGTCACCGAGCACACCGCCGCCGAGCTGATCCTCGACCGCGCCGACCCCGACGCGCCCAACATGGGCGCCACCTCCTGGCGCGGCGACCACGTGCGCAAGGCCGACGCCAACGTCGCCAAGAACTACCTCACGCGCGAGGAGCTCGCGCAGCTGAACCGCGTGGTGGCCATGTTCCTGGAGTCCGTCGAGCAGCGCGTGCTGCGCTGGCAAGGCATGCGCCTCGCCGACTGGGGCGAGGCGCTCGACGCCTTCCTGCGCGCCAACGGCCTACCGGTGCTGGAAGGCGAGGGCGGCGTGACGCCCGAGTACGCCAAGCGCGTGGCGCACGAGCGTTACGCCGAGTTCGACGCCCGCCGGCGCGACGACGCCGCCCCCGGGCCGCAGCTCAGCTTCCGGCGAAGCTCAGGTCGGCGACCGCCAGGCTCGGCACGTACGCGAAGCCGCTGAAGCCGGCCACCGGCTCCACGTCGGCGCCCACCTGCTCCACGCGCTCCAGCAGCTCGAACAGGTTGAACGAGATGGCGAAGTCCTCGACCGGGCGCTGCTCGCCGCCGACGAGCTCCATGCCCATCGCCTGCACGCTGACGTCGCCGGTGATGGGGTTGGCGCCCGCGTGCACGCCCATCAGGTCGGTGACCAGCACGCCGCTGTCGAGCGTCACGCCGCCGCCCGGCAGCAGCAGCAGGTTGCTCGTGCCGACGTCGAGCGTGCTGCGGTAGCTGCGCTTGGCGTGGCCGGTGTTGGCCTGGCCGGTGCGGGCGGCCGTGTCGGAGTTGTGCAGGAACGAGCGCAGCACGCCCTCCTCCACGATCACCAGGCGCTTCGCGGGCGTGCCCTCCGCGTCGAACGGGCGGCTGCCCAGGCCGTGCGGCAGGGTGGCGTCGTCGACGATGGTGATGAGCTCGGAGGCGACCTTCTGCCCGAGCTTGCCCTCCAGGCGGCTCGTGCCCTCGGCCAGGTTCTTGCCCGACACCGCGTAGGTGAAGAGCGCCAGCAGCGTGGCGACCACGTCGGGCTCGAACACGGCGCGGCGGCGGCCGGTGGCGAGCGGCTTGGCGCCCAGGTGCCGCCCCAGCTTGCGCAGCGACTCCTGCGCGGTGCGGCCCGGGTCGAGCTGGTGGAACTCGCGCTGCGCGTCGCGCTCGTAGCCCTGCTTGACGCTGTCGCCCTCGCGCATCACCAGCGCCGAGTAGAGCGACGCGAGGCCGGTGCGGAAGGCGCCGTCGACGCCGGTGGT
>JAAYYF010000187.1 GCA_012515535.1 Deinococcales bacterium | reverse complement strand
GTTCATTACCGACGTGCTGGCCTACCGGCGCGAGCTCGCCCGTGGCGAGGCCGAGCTGTTGGTGCGCGACCCCGCCGGCGACGAGGAGGTCAGCTTCACCGTCGCCTGGGAGGAGCCCGGCCTCGAGTTCGAAGAGGTGATCTTCGACGGCATCAGGCTCTGCGCCAACCACTGCGATTTCTGCTACATCCACCAGATGCCCAAAGGCATGCGCAAGAGCCTCTACATCATGGACGACGACTTCCGGACCAGCTTCCTCTACGGCTCGTTCGTCACGCTCACCAACCTGCGCGAGCAGGACGTCCAGCGCATCCTCGACGAGCACCTGAGCCCGCTCTACGTGTCGGTGCACACCGCCGACGAGGAGAAGCGCGCCGAGCTGATGAAGTGGTGGCCCAACAAGGTGCCCGACGAGGGCGTCACCAGGATCCGCGACATGATCGAGCGCCTGGCGCCCATCGACCTCTACACCCAGATGGTGCTGGTGCCGGGGCGCAACGACGGCGACGACCTCAGCGCAACCCTCGAGTACCTGGCCTCGCGCCCCAACGTGCGCGCCGTAGCGGCGGTGCCGGTGGGCCTCACGGGCCACCGCGGCCACCTCACGCAGCTCGAGCCGTACACCCGCGAGCAGGCCGAGGACGTGCTGCGGCGCGTCGAGCGCTTCCAGGGGCGCATGCTCGAGGAGCGTGGCACGCGCTTCGTGTTCGCCTCCGACGAGTTCTACCTGCTGGCGGGCCGGCCGCTGCCCGCGGCCGAGGCGTACGAGGGCTTCTCGATGCTCGAGAACGGCGTGGGCATGGTGCGCGACTTCCTGAGCGCCGAGCCGCCCGAGCTGCCCGCCGCCCTCGAGCGCCCGCGCCGGGTGCTGGTGGCCACCGGGCGCCTGTTCGCCCCCACGCTGCGGGAGGCGTTGGCGCCGCTGGCCGACGTGTCCGGCCTGGAGCTCGAGGTGCGCGCGCTCAGGAACCGCACCTTCGGCGAGGTCACCACCGTGGCCGGCCTGCTCGCCGGGCGCGACGTGCTGGCCGGTGTGCAGCGCGGCGAGGCCGACCTGCTGCTGCTGTCGCCGAACATGTTCAAGTACGGCACCGAGACGATGCTCGACGACCGCACCCGCTCCGACCTCGAGGAGGAGCTCGGCATGCGCGTGGCGGTCGGCGGCACCGACCTGGGCGAGCTGATGACCACCATCCTCACCGGCCGCGTGCACGAGCACCTGCCGAGCTTCGGCTTCTCGACCCACGCCATCAAGGAGTCGGCGAAGCAGCACTGAGGGTTAGCATGGCGCCCGTGACACGCCGAGGCCGGCTCTCCACCTTCCTGTCGTTCGTCAAGTTCGAGCACACCCTGTTCGCGCTGCCGTTCGCCTACGGCGGCATGCTGCTGGCGGCCGGCGGCTGGCCGGGCTGGCGCACCTTCCTGCTCGTGACCCTGGCGATGGTGGGCGCGCGCACCGCCGCCATGGCCGCCAACCGCGTGATCGACGCGCGCATCGACGCCCTCAACCCGCGCACGGCGGGCCGCGAGATCCCCAGCGGCAAGCTCACCGAGCGCGACGGCTGGCTGATCACTCTGGCGGGCGTGGCGCTGCTGGTGGTCGCCGGCGCGCTCCTCAACCGCCTCACGCTGCTGCTGCTGCCGGTGGCGCTCGCGTTCCTGATCGCCTACCCCTACCTGAAGCGCTTCACGTGGGCGTGCCACCTGTGGCTCGGCGTGACCATCGGCGCGGCGGCGGCGGGCGGCTACATCGCCGTCACCGGGGCGTTCGCGGCGCCGGCCTGGGCGCTGTGGCTCGGCGTCGGCGCCTGGGTGGCGGGCTTCGACGTGGTGTACGGCGTGCTCGACCTGGAGTTCGACCGCGCCCACGGCGTGCACAGCGTGCCGGCGCGCTTCGGGGTGCCCAGGGCGCTGGTGATCGCCGCGGCGCTGCACCTGTTGGCGTTCCTGGCGCTGGTGGCCGTGCCGTTCGTGGCGCCGCTCGGCTGGCCGTACTGGCTGGCGCTGGCCGCCACCGGGGCCGTGCTCGCCTGGCAGCACCTGGCGCTGAGGCGCCGCACGGTCGGCGACGTGCTGGCGGCGTTCAACGCCAACCTGGTGATCGGCTCGCTGATGCTGGCCGGCATCGTGCTGGGGCTGGCCGCGCCCGCCTGAGGCGGAGCGCCGCGCCGGCCGTGGCCCGGCGGCTTGACTCGGGGCGCCGCCTTACGTACACTCACTAGCGCGTGGAGCCGTAGTGTAGCGGTTAGCATATCTGCCTGTCACGCAGAAGGTCGCGGGTTCAAATCCCGTCGGCTCCGCCACAGAAAGGGGGGCCGGTCCTCGAGGGCCGGCCCCTTCCTCGTCTTCGGACCACCCTCACCACGCCTTCACCCCGCGCGTAGGTATCAGGCCTCGGCCCGATTCCCTGCTACCGTGATGGTGTGAGCGAGCTTCCTCTCTTCCCACTGGACGTCGTGGTCTTCCCGGGCATGACGATCCCGCTGCACGTACACGAGGAGCGCTACAAGCGGCTCGTGCGCGAGGTGCTGGCGCAGGAGCAGGAACCGAAGCGCTTCTTGATCGTCTACGAACCGTCGCATGCCCCGATCCGCGACACCGCCGTGCGCGTCGCGCGCTACGGCACGGTCGTGCACGTCCTCTCCGCCGAGGAGAACCCGGACGGCACCTACGACCTCCTGGTCCACGGCCAGGAGCGCTACGAGATCGACGTCACCCGCGTGGTCGACGTCCCCGAACCGAGCGGCGCCACGCGCCCGCTCGCCTACGCCGAGGAGCAGCCCGCCCCGCTCGGCCGCGACGACCCCAACGCCGAGGCCATCGCCGCCTGGGACGCCCTCGACACCTTCCGCGCCTACGCCGACCGCCGCTTCCACGGCGACGCCAGCGCCGAGATCGACAAGCACCTGCCGGAGGACCCCTTCTACCAGGCGTCGTTCATCGCCGCCAACATCCTGGTGCCCTCCGAGGCCAAGCAGTCGCTGCTCGAGGCCGGCTCCTTGCGCGAGCGCTTCGACCTGGCGCGCGCTCTGATGCTCGAGCGCCTCGAGCGCCGCGCCCGCCCGCGCCGGGGGCGGGCGTGAGCGAGCCCGACCCGACCACCAGCCAGCTGACCCAGGACGAGGCGGCCGTTCGCGACCGCCTCCTCTTCCGCTGGGCCGACCTGCCCCTCGTCACCAGCGAGGTGCCCGGCACGGGCGGCACCGTGCGCAGCGCGCCCGAGGACTTCCGCGTCACCGAGCTGCCCGCCTACCTCCCCGAGGGCAGCGGCTCGCACCGCTACCTGCTGGTCGAGAAGCGCGGCTACACCACGCGCGAGCTCGTGCAGGCGCTGATGCGCGGCGGGGTGGAGGAGAAGGCCATCGGCGTGGCCGGCCTCAAGGACAAGGCGGCCGTGACCGTGCAGTGGCTCAGCGTGCCGAAGCGCTACCCCGAGGCGGTCGCCGAGCTGCTGGCGCTGCCGGGCGTGCGCGTGCTGGAGGAGAGCTACCACCGCAACAAGCTGGGCATCGGCCACCTGCGCGGCAACCGCTTCGAGATCACCGTGCGCGACGTAGCGCCCGGCGCCCTCGAGCACGCGCGCGCCACGCTGGCGGCGCTGCGGGCGCGCGGCGCGCCCAACTGGTTCGGCCCCCAGCGCTTCGGGCGCTTCGGCGGCAACGCCTACGACGGCCTGCGCGTGCTGCGCAAGGAGAAGGTGCCGGGGGGCCACCGCCTGCAACGCTTCTTCCTCTCCGCGCTGCAGTCGCAGCTGTTCAACACGCTGCTCGCGCGGCGCATCGACCGCGGCTGGTACGAGCGCGTGGTGCAGGGCGACTGGGCGCGCAAGCACGACACCGGCGGCACCTTCCTCGTCACCGACGCGGAGGCCGAGAGCGAGCGCGCGCGGCGCCTGGAGATCAGCGCCACCCTGCCGCTGTTCGGGCGCAAGGTGAAGCTCTCGCCCGACGACGCGGGCGCGCTCGAGCAGGCGGTGCTCGACGAGTACGAGCTGCGCTGGGCCCAGTTCGCCGCGCGCCACGGCGACCGCCGCTCCAGCCGCGTGCTGCTGGAGGCCAGCGAGGTGCGGGAGGACGAGCCCGGCACCCTCACGCTGGCGTTCACGCTGCCGAGGGGCTCCTACGCCACGGCCGTGCTGCGCGAGGTCACCAAGACCGAGGTCGACGCGCCGTTCGAGCGCGCCGAGCAGGGGAGCGAGGACGAGGGAGCGCTCGCGCCGGGCGCCTAGCCCACGCGCCGCCGCCAGACGAGCTCGAGCATGAATAGCGCCAAGCCCGCCGCCGCCAGGTAGGGCCACAGCTGCAGGCGCGCGGTGGTGAGGCTGGCCGCGTACGGCTCCTCGGGGCGTACCACCCGGCCCCCGGTGCGCTCCGCCACGTCGGCCAGCAGCGCCGCGCCGTCGAGGTCGGCGTACTCCGGGTCGGGGCCGCTGACGCGCGCCCGCGCCACCACCTCGCCCTCCGACGCCAGCACCACCTCGCCGCCCCCCGCGGCGCTCCAGGGCAGGCGCGCCCGGTAGCGCCCCGGAGCCACCTGCTCCAGCGGCGCGCTGCGGCCCGCGTGGCGCGCCTCCACGCGGGCGTTGTTGACGTAGTCGCCGTTCTCGACCGCGTCGAGCGTCACCACCAGCTCGGCGCCCTCGCGCACGGCGGTGGCGCTCCAGCCGGCCGGCCGCGCCTGCAGCCAGCGCGTGAGCGTGGCGAGCGCGCCGGGCAGCTCCGGCCAGGCGCCGAACGCTCCCGCCCAGGCGTTGAGGTCGGTGGTGAGGGCGGCCGTGCGCCCCAGGCCGGCGCGCCGCGTGGCGAGCAGCGGTTCGCCGCCGCGCCCGCCCAGCAGCTCCTGGGCGTCGGCCTTGAGGCTGGTAGCCACGTAGGCGTCGACGGGCGGCAGCGCCTCGGGGAAGGCGAACAGCGGGTTCGGGCGCGCCTGCGGCACCGTCGGCTCGTCGACCAGCAGGGCGCGCGTGGCGGTGAGCGCCTCGTTGGTGAAGATGCGCGGCAGGGTGGACGCGTCGAGCGCGGCGTAGTAGCGGCCGCCGCCGGCGGTGGCGATCTCCTCGAGGCGCACGAAGTCGGCGGCCTCGCCGATGGCGATGGTGGAGGTGGTGACGCCGCGCGCCAGGGCGTCGCGCGCCATGCCCGCCAGGTCGCTGGGGGTGGCGGCCTGCCCGCCGAAGGGCGCGGAGCCGTCGTAGAGCTGGCCGTCGGAGAGGACGATGACGTGCTTGACCGCCGCCTCGGTGGCGTCGAGCGCCTCGAGCGCCTGGCGGTAGGCGGGCTCCAGCACGGTGCCGCCGCTGGTGCCCAGCGACAGGATCCCCTGGGCCATCTCGCGCTTGCCGCGCTCGCTGGCCGGTCGCAGCTCGAACACCCAGCGCGTGCCGGCGCCGTCGCTGAAGGCGATGAGGCCCAGCAGGTCGTCCTGGTAGGCCAGCTCGACCACCTGCAGCGCCCCCTCCTTCGCCAGCTCGATCTTCGCGGGGCGCCCGCTGGCCATCGACTGCGAGCGGTCGACCACCATCACCATGGCCACCAGCGGCAGCGCCACCTCGGTGCGCAGGTCGGTGGTCACCGGCAGCACCTCCTCGACGGCGGTGCGGTACCAGGCGCCGAAGCCGAACGACTCCGGGCCGCCGGTCATCAGCAGCCCGCCACCGCCCTGCACGTAGGCGCGCAGCAGCTCGAGCTGGCCGCCCGTGAACTGGCTCGAGGAGCCGCGCACCACCACGGCGCCGTAGCTCAGCGGAGCGGTCACGTCGGCGGGCGTGCCCTCGACCACGTCGATCCCCTGGACGCGCAGCAGCTCAGAGAAGGCCGGGTCGTCGATCACCAGCACCGGCGGCCGCGCGCGCACCGCCACCTCGCCGGCGGCCTGGTCGTTGCCGGTGGGCTGCGCGAACGGCACCTCGAGGCTGGCACGCACCGCGACGGCGCCGCTGTCGCCGACCTGGAAGGTGAACGGCACGGCCGTCTCGCCCTGCCTCAGGTCGAGCTCGCGCGGGGGCAGGGTGGCGCCCGCGACCTCGAGGTGCAGCCTGCCAGGGGTGTCGCGGTCGGCGCGCACCACCGCCACCCCCTCGACCGTCTGGCCGGGCGCCGCCTGCGCCGGCAGGATCAGCTCCTGCACGCGCACGTCGGTGGTGCCCGGCACCGGCAGCACGTCGACCGGCACCCCGGGCAGGCTGGTGAGCAGGCGCTCGGGGGGCGTGACGCCGTCGGACACCAGCAGGATGCGGCCAGCGCCGTTCGCCACCGCCACCTGCAGGGCGCGCGCCAGGTCGGTGGCGGCGGTGTCGAGCGCCGCCGGCGGCGCGCTCGGCACCTCGCCGCTGCGCACCGCGTCGCTGGCCGCCAGCACCACCTCGGAGCCGGCGCGCAGCGCGCCCAGGTCGAGCGCGCGCGCCTGGTCGAGGGCGCGGACGCCGACCGAGTCGGAGACGTCCACCACCACCGCCAGGTGGCCCCCAGGGACGCTCAGCCACGGCTGCGCCAGCGCGCCGGCGAACGCCACCAGCGCCGCGGCGCGCAACCACCAGGTGCTACGGCGCCGGCGCCACACGAGCGCCACCGCCGCCACCAGCAGCAGCGCCCAGGGGAGGCCGAAGCTGAGCCCGCCGAGGCTCGCCGGGCCGATGTCGGTAGCCGCTAGCACTGCCCCGATGCTAGCAGGGCGCCGCGCCGCACGTGGGCGCGGCTGGGGTGCCGCGAACGGCGCGCCAGGACGGGGAGATGCGCCCGTCCGGCGGGCGCGCGCCCCGCGCGGCGCCCTGCTATCATGGCGAGGATGGCCGCCGTGTCCCCTTACGTGCTGATCGCCATGACCACCGACGAGCGTGGTCAGGGGATGCGGGCGGTGATCGACGAGCTCGGCCTGCGCAGCGAGGTCTTCAGCGACGCCGAGCAGCTCCTCTACCACACCCGTGGCAGCGTGCCCGACGCGCTCGTGCTCGAGCACGGCCTGGCGCAGCGCGTGGCGCAGCTCGACCTGGTGGCGCTGCTGCGGCGGCGCAAGGGCCTCGAGGACGTGCCGTTCGTCTACCTGGGCCCCGACAACGCCGAGCTGCAGGCGCAGGTGGTGGCGTCGGGCGCCGACGTCTTCCTCACCCTGCCCACCCGCCCCGCGGTGCTGAAGGCGTACCTCGAGCGGCTGCTGAGCCGCCGGCGGGCCGAGGGCGCCATGCGCCGGGCGCTGGAGGAGGCGCGCAACTTCGAGCAGGCGTTCCGCGAGAGCGAGCGCATGAAGGACGACCTCATCCACATGCTCGTCCACGACCTCAAGAGCCCCATCTCGAGCGTGATGGGCCTGCTCGACCACAGCCTCGAGATGCTCGCCAGCCAGGGCGACAGCAACGTCGGCGAGCTGCTGAGCCTGGCGCGCACCGAGTCGCAGCACCTGCTGAACCTGGCGGCCAACATCCTCGACGTCCGGCGCATGAAGGAGGGCCACATGCCCTACGAACCGGCGGTCATCGAGAGCCTCACCGACCTCGCCAAGGAGGCGCTGGCCGACGTCAGCGGCGGCCCCCGCGACCGCAACTTCGGCTTCCTGGTGCGCCCCGAGGCCGAGCGCGTGGTCGGCGACCCGAAGCTGCTCCGGCGCGTGCTGGCGAACCTGCTGGCCAACGCCATCAAGCACACCCGGCGCGGCGGCTACATCGACTTCCGCGCCTGGAAGCAGGACGACGGCTTCGTGCTGAGCGTCCGCGACGACGGCGAGGGCATCCCCGAGGGCGACCAGAAGCGCATCTTCAACGCCTTCGAGCAGTCGCGCCACACCATCCACGACCGCTACGACACCGGCATGGGACTGACCTTCTGCAAGCTGGCCGTCGAGAAGCACGGCGGCCGCATCTGGGTCGAGTCCAAGGTGGGCCGCGGCAGCACCTTCTACTTCACGCTCCCCGACCGCGTCGGCGTCGACGCGCTGGGCCCGGAGGTCGGTGCCGCGAGCCTCTGACGCCGCTCGCGAGGCGCCCGGCTGGTCGCTGGAGGAGCAGCTCTGGAGCCAAGCGGTGACCCTCGTGGCGGGCGTCGACGAG
>JAAYYF010000186.1 GCA_012515535.1 Deinococcales bacterium | reverse complement strand
TGGTGAAGCCCGTGGAGCCGGCGTTCGACTTCCCGAACATCGTCCAGAGCGTGCCCATGGTGATGGCGGTGCGGCGCGACGACGTGGCGCTGCGCGACCTGCTCAACGTGGGCATCGCGCGCGCCTGGGACGACATCCAGGCCGTGCTCGCCGAGTACCACGTGCCGGTGGTGCCCACGCCCGCGCCGTTCCTGGGCGAGCGCCCCGCCGACCTGGTGCCGACCCTGCAGGTGGGCGTGGTGCTGCCCATGCCGACCGGCGCGCGCACGCGCGAGGCGGTGGCCTACACGCTCGTCGGCGACTCGGCCCGCATGGGCGCGCTGCTGGCCGAGGGCGCCGCGAACGCCGAGGCCAGCGCGCGCGGCAGCGACGTGCGCCTGCTGCTGGCCAACGCCCCCGACGCGGCCAGCGCCGTGCGCGCCGCCGAGCGCCTCCTCACCGAGCAGGGCGCCCAGGCGCTGGTGGGCGGCGTGGCGGCCGGCCAGGCGGAGGCGCTGGCGCGCCTCGCGGCCGAGCACGGCGTGCCGTTCGTCAACGTCGGCGACGCGAGCCAGACGCTGCACGGCGCCTGCCACGCCACCACCTTCCACGTGCAGCCGTCGGCGGCCGCCTACCTCTCCGCCATGGTGGCCAGCTACCGCGTCGCGCCCGGCGCCCCGCAACGCTGGTTCGTGGTGGTCGAGGAGGGCGCCGAGGGCGAGGCGCGCCTGGACGCGGCCGCGGCGCTGGTGGCCGCCTTCGGCGACGAGCTCGTGGGCAGCGCCGCCCTGACGCCCGCGCGCCCCGTCTACTTCGACGTCTTCGACGCCGCCACCGCGGCCGGCGCGGACGCCGTGATGGTCGTGCTCTCCCCCGCCGACCAGCTCGCCTTCATGGGCCAGGCCGAGGACGCCGGCCTCGAGGCCCTGCTGGCGCCGTTCCCCGACCCGCGCACCCAGACGCGCGACTTCCTGTCGGCCGTGAGCCGCTACGGGGTGGGCGTGGAGGTGCCGCGCCTGATGCTGTGGGAGGCGGGCAACGCCGAGGGCGAGGCCGGCGCGCTCAACGAGCGCTTCGCCGCCCGCTGGGGCCAGCCGTTCGACGCCGTGGGCTGGGCCACCTGGCGCGCGGTCACGCTGCTGGCGGACGCCTTCGCGGCGGCCGGCGCCGGCGAGGCGCTCGTGGCCGCCCTCGCCGCCCCGTCCGGGGCGGGCCCCATCGGCCCGACCAGCTTCGGCCCCGACCGGGCGCTCGACCAGCCCCTGTGGCTGGCGCTGCCCGACCCGGAGGTCCGCTGGGGCATCACCGTGAGCCAGCGGCTGGCGACGGCCCAGGCGCTCGGGGAGGCGCCCGCCGGGCCGGCGGTGGACGTCGGTTGTCGTTGAGGCCGTGGCGCGCGCCCGCTACGGCGGCAGGGCGCGCGCCCCGTTCCCCGGGCGGCTAGCGCCCCGGCCGGGGCTACCCGGCTACCGCTCCCAGAGCAGCAGCTCGTCGAGCGCCGTCGGCTCGCTGTCGCGGCGCGCCGGCGGCGGTGCGACGGGCGGCGGCGCCGACGCCCGCGGCGCCGCGGGACGCGGCGTCGGGGCGAGGTGCGGCGCGGCCGTCCAGCTCGCGGCGGCGCGCCGCCGGCGCTCCTCGGCGAGGCTCTCCTGGGTCACGCGCCGCAGCAGCTCCTCGGCCTGCAGGGGCGAGAGGGGCCGCGCGAAGAAGTAGCCCTGCGCCAGGTCGACGCCGAGGCGGCGGAGGTAGTCGCGCTGGTAGGCGGTCTCGATGCCCTCGGCGATGACCTCCTTGCCGAGCTTGTGCGCCATGGCGCAGATCGCCTCGACGATGGGGGCCGCGCCCACCACGCCGCGCTCGCCCACGGTGCTCACCACCGGCTCGGCGGCGTGCGGGGCGCGCACGGGTCGCACCTGGCTGCCACGCACGCTGCTGGTGCCGGTGACGTTCACCTCGGGCGGCACCAGGCCCTTGACGAACGAGCGGTCGATCTTGAGCGAGCTGATGGGCAGGCGCTGCAGGTAGGCCAGCGACGAGTAGCCGGTGCCGAAGTCGTCGAGGGCGGTGCGCACGCCCAGGTGCTCGAGGCGGAACAGCGTGCGCCTGGCCAGGTTGTGGTCTCGCACCAGCACGCTCTCGGTGACCTCGATCTCGAACAGCTGCGGGTCGATGCCGGAGTCGTTGAGCGCGCCCCGCACCGTGTCGACGAAGTTGGCCTGGTGGAACTGCAGGGTCGAGACGTTCACCGACATGCGCATGGGCAGCAGCCCCTGGCGGTGCCAGGCCTGCTGCTGCAGGGCGCTCTCGCGCAGCGTCCAGTGGCCGATCTGGGCGATGAGGCCCGCCTCCTCCGCCACGGGGATGAACTCGGCGGGCGACACCATGCCGAGCTCGGGGGAGCGCCAGCGCAGCAGGGCCTCGAAGCCCACCAGCGCGTTGTCGTCGAGCCGCACCTGGGGCTGGTAGACGATCTCGAGCTGGTTGTCGACGAGGGCGCGGCGCAGCTTGCGCTCGAGCTCCAGGCGGCGGCTGAGGCGCGTGCGCACCTCGAGGGTGGAGAAGTGGTAGGCGTTCTTGCCGCCCTGCTTGACCTGGTACATGGCGGCGTCGGCGCTGTGGAGCAGCTCCTCGGCGTTGGCGCCGTCGCGCGGGTAGAGGCTGATGCCGATGGAGGCCGACACCTGCAGCTCGCGCTCCTCGACGGCGATCGGCGCGCTCAGCTCGCGCACCAGGCTGCGCGCCACCTGGCCGGCGGCCTCGTCGTCGGTGACGCCCAGGAGCGCCACCATGAACTCGTCGCCGCCCACGCGCCCCACCAGGTCGTTGGCGCGCACGTTGCCGCGCAGCACCCGGCCCACCTCGCGTAGCAGCTTGTCGCCGACGTCGTGGCCGAAGGTGTCGTTGACGAACTTGAAGCGGTCGAGGTCGACGAACAGCAGCGCCAGCCCCTGGCCGGTCTCGGCGGCTAGGTCGAGCTCCTCGCGCAGGCGCTCCTCGAAGGTGGCGCGCATCAGGGCGCCGGTGAGCGGGTCGACCTGCGCGCGCTGCGACACCGCGCGCTCGCGGCGCAGGTCGCGCGACAGGTGGTGCAGCCAGCCGACCACGGAGCCGGTGCCGGCGTAGGCCAGCACGGCGAACGAGTGGCTGATGGCGCCGTACCCCTCGTTGCTCCAGGGCGCCAGATCGAGGCCGTAGGCGCGCAGCTGCATCAGCACGTAGCCCACCAGCCCGCCCACCAGCCCCGTCCACGCCCCCCAGGTCCAGCCCACGAGCGCCACCGGCAGCAGGCCGAGCAGCGGCACGAAGGCGCCGACCAGCTCGAACAGCAGCGGGTAGCCCGACAGGTAGCCGAACCAGAGAAGCAGCGGTGCCATCCGCCTCGCCCATGAGCGCATAGTGACGCGATGCTACCGGACCGGATGGCACGGGAGTCTTACCCGGCCGGGTCGGTTCGCTCACACCCGGCCCCGGCCGGCGCGGCCCCGCGGCCGTCCCCGGCATGATGACGGCCGGCTTCGGGGTCAGTTAGCATGCGGCAAGCGACAGCGTTCGGGGCCCCCGGGGGGCTGGCCCCAGGCCCGGCCCTCGCCCCCAGGGTGAGGTGACCCACAGGAGGTACGTAGCATGCTCGCCGTTAGCTTCCACCGGAACCTCAGAGCGTTCGCCTTGGCGGCGTGCCTCGCGACCCTCGGCGGCTCCGCCCTGGCCCAGACCCTCACCCTGGCCATGAGCGCCCAGCCCGACACCCTCGACCCGCAGGTCACCGCCGCCACCGCGGCCTTCCAGGTCGGCAAGTCGATCTACGACACGCTGGTGGAGGTGAACCAGGCCGGCGAGATCGTGCCGGCGCTTGCCGCCGCCTACACCGTCTCCGACGACGGCCTCACCTACACCTTCGAGCTCGTCGAGACCACCTTCCACGACGGCACGCCGCTCGACGCCGCCGACGTGGTGGCCACCCTCGACCGCATCCGCGCCCCCGAGACCGGCTCGCCGAAGGCCACCGAGTTCCAGGCCATCACCGGCGTCACCGCCGCCGACGACCGCACGGTCGTGGTCACCCTCAGCCAGCCGGCGCCGGCGCTGCTGGCCACGCTGGCGTCGGGCTGGGGCGCCATCCTGCCCAGCGAGAAGCTCGCCGCGGGCCACGACTTCGGCAACCAGCCGGTCGGCACCGGCCCGTTCCGCTTCCAGGGCTGGGTGCGCGACAACGCCGTCACCCTCGCGCGCAACGACGCCTACTACCAGGGGGCGCCCGCCCTCGAGGGCGTGGTCATCCGCTTCGTGACCGACAGCGCCGTGCAGCTCCAGGGCCTGCTCACCGGCGAGTTCGACGTCATCGACACCGTGGCGCAGGCCGACCTGCCCACGGTGGAGGCGAGCCCCGACCTCGAGCTGGTGCGCGAGCCCTCCGGCCTGGTGCTGGTGGCGGCCCTCAACGCCCGCCGCGACTACCTCTCGGACCCGCGCGTGCGCCGCGCCATCAACCTGGCGGTGGACACCGAGGTGGTCATGGACGTCGCCTACAACGGCGGCACCCAGGTCGGCACCTTCATGGAGGCGGGCAGCCCCTGGTACCCCGAGGCCGTGGAGCCGTTCGGCTACGACCCCGAGGCGGCGCGCGCCCTGCTGCAGGAGGCCGGCGTGCCGCAGGGGCTGCGCCTCGACATGGCGCTGCCCCAGCCCTACGAGGAGCACATCCAGGCGGGCCAGGTGGTGCAGGACTACCTGCGCGACGTCGGCATCGAGGCCGAGATCCGCATCGTGGAGTGGGGCGTGTGGCTCTCGCAGGTCTACGGCGGGCCGTTCGACTTCGACGTCACCGTGGTGGGCCACACCGGCAAGCTCGACCCCTCGGGCCGCCTCAGCGGCATCGGCGACCCCACGCGCAACTACACCGGGCTCGACGACCCCGAGCTCGTCGAGCTGATCGCCACCGCCAACCGCACCTCCGACCCGGAGGCGCGCGCCGACCTGTACGAGCGGGCGCTGGTGCGCATCCACGAGCAGGCGCCGTTCCTCTTCTTCGGCACCCCCGACCGCATCTACGCCCGGCGCGCCAACGTCGACGGCTTCTGGATGACACCGCTGCTCGACAGCTTCGACTTCCGGCAGGCCACCCTCCGGTAACGCTCCCCGGGTGCCGGCCGCCGTGGCGGCCGGCACCCGGCCTCGCTCTGGGGTCGCCCCGCCCGCCTCGGGCGGCGGGGCCGAACGGAACCGCGTGTCGCGCTATCTTCTGACGCAGACCCTCTCTTTCGTCGTCACGCTCTGGGCGGTGCTCACCCTGGTCTTCTTCGCCGTGCGAGCGCTGCCGGGCGACGCCGCCACCATCCTGGGCGGCCTCGACGCCAGCCAGGCGCAGCTCGAGTCGCTGCGCGGCACGCTGGGGCTGAACCGCTCGCTGCCGGCGCAGTACGTCGACTACCTCGGCGACCTCGCCCGCGCCGACCTCGGCACCTCGCTGCGCGAGCGGCGCCCGGTGGTGCGCGTGCTGCTCGACCGCCTGCCGGTCACGCTCACGCTGGCGGGGCTGGCGTTCGCGCTCTCGCTGCTGGTGGGCGGACTCCTGGGGCTGCTGGCGGGCCTGCGGCCGGGCGGGCCGTTCGACCGCGCCACGCTGCTGTTCACCACCGTTGCGCTGGCGGTGCCCGAGTTCTGGTTCGGCTTCCTGCTGATCCTGCTGTTCGCCGTCAACCTGGGCTGGTTCCCCGTGATCGGGCTGCCACCGCAGGGGCTCACGCTGGCCGCCACCTGGAACCTGCTGCTGCCGGCGGTCACGCTGGCCATCCCGCGCGCGGCGCAGCTGGCGCGGCTGGCGCGCGCCCGCGTGCTCGAGGAGCGCGGCTCCGACTACGTGCGCACGGCGCGCAGCAAGGGCCTGCGGGCGCCGTCGGTGGCGCGCCACATCGCCGCCAACGCCCTGCCCGGGGTGCTGCCGCTGGTGGCGCTCGAGCTGGGCGGGCTGCTCACCGGCACCATCGTGGTGGAGCAGGTGTTCGGCCTGCCCGGCCTGGGGCTCACCATCCTTGGCTCGATCGCGGCGCGCGACTACCCCGTGGTGCAGGGGGTGACGATCCTGGCGGTGACCGTCTACGTGCTCGTCAACTGGCTCGCCGACCTGCTGCAGCTGGCCGCCGACCCGCGGCTGAGGGCGCCCTCGTGAAGCGCGTGCGCCTCGGGCTGCTGCTGTTCCTGCTGGTGGCGGGCTCGGCGCTGCTGGCGCCGTGGCTGGTGCGCCACGACCCCCTCGAGCCCGACTACCGCGCGCGCTACGCCGCGCCCAGCGGCGAGCACCTGCTGGGCACCGACGGCCTGGGGCGCGACGTGCTGTCGCGCTCGCTGGCGGGCGGGCGCGTGTCGCTGCTGATCGCACTGTCGGCCACGGGCCTCACGCTGCTGCTGGGCGGCCTGCTGGGCCTGCTGGCGGCGGGGGTGGGAGGCCTCACCGACACGGCGCTGTCGCGGCTGTTCGACGCGTTGCTGGCCTTCCCGGGCTTCCTGCTGATCCTGCTGGTGGTGGCGATCCTAGGCGGGGGCGCGGCGCAGACGGTGCTGGCGATGGGGGTGGCGGGCTCGCCCGTCTACTTCCGCCTCACGCGCGGCTTCACGCGCTCGGAGCTGCGCCGCGAGTACGTGCTGGCGGCGCGCGCGCTGGGCGCCGCCCGGCCGCGGCAGCTGCTGCGCCACGCGCTGCCGAACTTCGTGGGCAGCCTGGGCGTGCAGGCGGCGAGCACGGCGGCCACCTTCCTGCTGGTGGAGGCGTCGCTCAGCTACCTGGGACTGGGGGTGCCGCTGCCCACGCCCAGCTGGGGCAACGTGCTGCAGGACGCCCGCAGCTACCTCACGCGCCAGCCGTGGGCCGCGGTCGGGCCCGGGCTGTTCCTGGCGGCCGCCTCGCTGTCGTTCCAGTTCCTGTCGGACGGGCTGCGCGACGTCCTCGATAGGCGCGAGTGAGCGCGGTATCATCCGTGCGCCCGGCCCCAGGCCGGACCCCCGCCTGCAGGCCGCACGTCCGGCCGCCGGTCGGGCAGCCGCCGAGGCC
>JAAYYF010000185.1 GCA_012515535.1 Deinococcales bacterium | reverse complement strand
GCTGGGCAGGGTGGCCGGCTCACGCAGGCGACCCGCCGGAGCTGGGCGCCGGTCGCCGGCGAGCGCCGGTCGCCCCCGACGTTGAAACCGCCCGCGAACGGTAGTACGGTCGAGGCGTCACCAGGGGTGTCCCGCCGCGGCGGGGCTGAGATCACACCCTAGAACCTGAACCCGGTAATGCGGGCGGAGGGAGAGTGACGCACGCAGGCGCCGTCGCCGGTGCGTCCGAGGTGAACAGGAGGACGCCATGTACGGTCCGCTAGCAGCATCCAAGCCCCGGCTCGTCAAGCTCGTCGCCAGCCTGCTGGCCCTCGCCGCGCTGGCGGCTCCGGCGCTGGCGCAGCGCCTCACGGTGCTGACCCACGACTCGTTCTCGCTGCCGTCGGAGCTGGTGGCGCGCTTCACCGCCGACACCGGCATCGAGGTCGTGTTCCTGGCGGCCGGCGACGCCGGCGAGGCCGTGAACCGCGCCATCCTCACCAAGGGCCGCCCCCTGGGCGACCTGCTGTTCGGCGTCGACGACGCCCTGCTGGCGCGCGCGGCCGACCAGGGGGTGTTCGAGCCGTACGCCAGCCCGGCGCTCTCGGGCGTGCCCGAGGAGCTGCGCTTCGGCGACGGCCTGGTGACGCCCGTCGACGTGGGCTGGGTGATCCCGAACGTCGACGTGGCCTGGTTCGAGGAGCGCGGCCTGGCGCTGCCCACGGCCCTCGAGCAGCTGGCCGACCCCGATTACGCCGGGCTGCTGGCGGTGGAGAACCCCGCCACCTCGAGCCCGGGGCTGGCGTTCCTGCTCGCCACCGTGGCGCGCTTCGGCGACCCGGACGCCGGCGTGGAGCCGGCGGTGGCCAGCGGCTACGCCGACTGGCTCGACTACTGGGCCGCGCTGCGCGACAACGACGTGAGCGTGGCCGACGGCTGGAGCGACGCCTACTACACCCTGTTCACGCGCTACGGCGGCGACCGCCCGGTGGTGGTCAGCTACCTCACCAGCCCCGCCGCCGAGCTGATCTTCGCCGACCAGCCGCTCGACGCGCCGCCCACCGCCAACCTGGCCTGCGCTGGCTGCGCCTACCGCCAGATCGAGGGCATCGGCGTCCTGGCCGGCACGCGGCAGCGCGCCGCCGCCGAGGCGTTCGTCGACTTCATGCTTAGCGAAGCCGTGCAGGAGGCCATCCCGCTCGAGATGTTCGTGCACCCGGTGCTCGCCAGCGCCGCGCTGCCGCCCGAGTTCGAGCGCTTCGCGGTGGTCGAGGAGGGCGTCACCGCCCCCACGCTACCCGCGGCCGTCGTGGAGGCGGAGCAGCAGCGCTGGCTGACGCAGTGGACGGCCGTGGTGCTGCAGGGGCGGGACCCGGCCTCGGTGCGCTGAGGGCGCGCTAGTCGCTGGCCCTGGCCACCGTCGGCGCGGCCGCGGGCTCCTCGGCGAGCAGCGCCAGCTCCGGCATGACGGGCAGCACCTCCTCGAGCGAGCCCTGCGCCACCACGCACCCCTCGTCGAGCACCACCACGCGGTCGGCGCGCTCCAGCGCAGCACGGCGGTGCGACACCACCAGGCAGGTGACCTCGCCGTGGGCGAAGAGGCCGTCCCATAGCCGCCGCTCGGTGTCGACGTCGAGCGCGCTGGAGATGTCGTCGAACACCAGCAGCTCGGCGTCCTGCAGCAGCATGCGGGCGGCGGCGGCGCGCTGCACCTGCCCGCCCGACAGGCGCACGCCGCGCGCGCCCACCTCGGTCTCGAGCCCGGCCTGCATGGCGGCCACGTCGGGCGCCAGCACGGCCAGCTCGAGGGCCTCCTGCACCTCGGCGTCGGTGAGGTCGCGGCCCAGGGTGACGTTCTCGCGCAGCGAGTCGGAGAACAGGCGCGGCACCTGCGAGGTGTAGGCGCTGCGCGGCGGCACGAAGAACGAGGCGGGATCGTCGACCACGCGGCCGTTCCAGCGCACCTCGCCGCCCTCCTTGGGCAGCATGCCGAGTAGCACCCGCAGCAGCGTGGTCTTGCCCGAGCCGATGCGGCCGGTCACCACGACGAACTCGCCGCGCTCGACGGCGAAGCTGACGCCGCGGAGCCCGTCGCTGGTGCCCGGGTGGCTGTACGTCAGCCCCTCCACCTCGAGGCGTTCGAAGCGCTCGCGGGCGGGGCGCTCGGCGCGGAACGGCTCGCCCTCGCGCTGCTCGAGGCCGAGGCGCCGCGGGGTGACGAGCTCCTCGACCGGCGCGTCGACCATCAGGCGCCCGAGGCGCTCGTAGGCCACGCCGGTGCGCTTGTGCTGCACGAACATCAGCCCGATGAACGACATGCTGCCGGTGAGGCGTGGCAGCAGCGTCACGAACAGCGCGAAGTCGCCGACGCTGAAGGTGCCCTGGCGCAGCGCCGAGGCGCCCATCAGCAGCACGATCCCCATGGCCACGTTGACCATGTTGCCGGTCACGGAGCGGAACAGCTCGGTGAGCAGCGTGTCCTTGAGCGCCGCCCGCTTGCGGTCCGCGTTCAGGCGCCCGAAGCGCTCCAGCACGGCGCCCTCGCGCCCGGCCGCCTGCACGGCCTGCACGCTGCCGAAGGTCTCGCCGAGGAAGTCGGTGACGCGGCTGGTGGTCTCGCGCGCGCCGCGGCGCGCCGCGCGGATGTGCGGGCGCAGCAGGTTCGACAGCACCAGCATGAGCACCAGCGGCACGCACGCCACCAGGGTCATGACGGCGTTCACCGACAGCATCACGGCCACCGCCGCCACCACGTAGGCCGCCACGCCCCAGAAGTCGACCCAGTTCTCGACGTACTCGCCCACGTCGTTCACGTCGTCGCGGAAGCGCGTGACGGCCTCGCTCGGGGAGTCGGGCAGGCGCCGCGAGCCGGCGGCGGTGAGCAGGTGGCCGAGCACCGAGTTCCGCAGGTGCAGGGTGACCTCCATGTAGTAGCTCACCCAGGTGTAGATGCCGCCCCAGAGGAGGAAGATGCGCGTGACGTCGGTGGCGAGCGCCAGCGCCAGGAAGGTCCATGGCCCGGCGCCGGCGGCCTCCGCGCCCGTGAGCGCGTCGAACAGGCCGCCCATGAACACGCCCGTGAGCACGGGCAGCGCGTGGATCAGCAGGAAGAAGAGGCTCGAGACCACGAACAGCCAGCTGCGTTGCCGCACCAGCAGCGCCGTGAGCTTCAGCGGGTTGGTCGAGAAGGTCATGCCAGATCCTCGAGGATGTCGGCGTCCGCGCTACGGTCGCCGGAGGCGAGGTTCAGGTCGAGGCTCAGCGCCGCGCGCCGCAGGCGGGCGTAGCGCGAGCCGGGGTCGGCGGCGAGGCGCTCGCGCGAGCCGCTCTCGGCCACCGTGCCGCCGTCTAGGACCAGGATCTCGTCGACGCGCTCCACGGTCTCGAGGCGGTGGGCGATGACGATCGCGGTGCGCCCCTCGAGCAGGCGGTCCATCGCCGCCTGCAGGCGCCGCTCGCTGGCGGGGTCGAGGCGCGACGAGGGCTCGTCGAGCACCACCAGCCCCGGGTCCTTGAGGAAGACGCGCGCGAAGGCGATCAGCTGCGCCTCGCCGGCCGACAGGTTGCGGCCGCCCGAGTCGATCACGGTGTCGAGGCCGTCCTCCTGGCGCTCGAGCCAGGCGCCCAGGCCCATCTCGTGCACCACCTCGATCACGTGGGCGTCGTCGACGGTCGGGTCGAAGAAGGTGAGGTTGTCGCGCAGCGTGCCGCGGAACAGCTGCACGTCCTGCGTCACCAGGCCGATGCGCTCGCGCAGGTGGTGCAGGTCGGCGTGGCGCGCGTCGACCCCCGACAGCAGCACGCGGCCGTGCGTGGGGTCGTAGAGGCGGAACAGCAGGCGCGTGAGGGTGGTCTTGCCCGAGCCGGTGCGGCCCAGCAGCCCGAGGCGCTTGCCGGGGGCGAGGTCGAAGCTCACGCCCTTGAGGGTCAGCTGGCTGTCGTCGACGTCGAGGTAGTGGAAGCGCACGTCCTCGAAGCGCACGCCCAGCGCCCCGGCGGGCAGGCGCGCGGCGCCGCCCGGGGGCAGGGCCGAGCGCGTGGCGAACAGCTCGCCGACGCGCGTCATGCCCGCCGCCGCCTTCTGCAGCTCCTGCAGCTGCTGGGTGATCTGCTCGATCGGCTCGTGCAGCATCAGCAGGTACTGGAAGACCATGTAGGCCGCGCCCACGGTGATGGCGCCGCGCTGCACCAGGTAGATCGAGGTGCCGACCGTCACGGCCAGGCCGACCACGAACAGCCCGTAGCTCGACAGCCACACCACGCTGCGCAGCATCCAGGCGCGGCGCGTGTCGCGGTAGGCGGTGCGCATGACGCGCCCGAAGCGGTGCATGGTGTAGGCGCCCGCGCCGTTGCCGCGTAGGTCGTCGAGGCCCTGCAGGCGCTCCTCGATGAAGCCGAACAGCTGGGCGTTGGCCTCGCGCTCGAGGTTCGAGGCCGGCACGCCGGCGCGGCGCGTGAAGCTCAGGACCACCAGCTCGAGCACGGCGAAGGCGGTGAGCGCCCCGCCCGTGAGGGGGTCCTCCAGCCACAGCGCCACCAGGATGCCGACCACCAGCAGGATGCCGCCCACCACGCGCACGGTGAACACCGACAGGAAGTTGGAGAGGCTGGTGATGTCGCCGTCGATGCGCTCGATCATCTCGCCCGAGGTGCGGGCGTTGTGGAAGCTCATGTCGAGCGACAGCGTGTGCTCGGTCAGGTCCTGGCGCAGCAGGTTGGTGGCGGTCCAGCCCACCGAGGCGGCCACGTAGGTGGCGGCGGCGCTGAGCAGCTG
>JAAYYF010000184.1 GCA_012515535.1 Deinococcales bacterium | reverse complement strand
GCGTGTCGGCGCCCAAGAGCGTGGCCAGCACCGCCAGCCAGGCGGGCGGCGAGGTTGGCGCTGTCGCCCATGGCGGTGTACTCGCTCTTGGCGGCGTCGCCGACGTTGGTGAGGACGCTCAGGCCGGTGTTGATGCCGACGCGCAGGGCGAAGGGCTGCCCGAAGCGCGCCAGGCGCGTGGAGTAGTCGGCGGCCGCGTCGCGCATGCTGAGCGCGGCCAGCACCGCCCGTTCGGCGTCGTCCTCGTGCGCCACCGGGGCGCCGAACAGCGCCAGCACGCCGTCGCCCATCAGGCGCGCCACCGTGCCCTCGAAGCGCGTGACCGCCCGGATCATGAAGGCGAGCGCGCCGTTCATGATCTCGGTCCACTCCTCGGGGTCCACGCGCTCGGCCCAGCTCGTGGAGCCGACCACGTCGGCGAACAGCACGGTCACCAGCCGTCGCTCCCCCTCGCCGGCCGGGGACGCCCCCAGCGCGGCGCCGCAGTTGAAGCAGAAGCGGGCGGCGCCCGGGTTGACGGTGCGGCAGTTGGGACAGGTCACGGCATCCCTCCAGTCGGTGGCGGGGCGCGGGCGTGACCTGGACGGTCACCCTTGCCCCAGGTCCTCGGCAGGACGCGCGACGGAGGGATGCGGCGCGGAGGTAGCTCTACCCGATGTTACTCCCGCCGGAACCGGCGGTCGCGGTGGCGGGCGGCACGGCGTCGGCGACGCGGCCGGCCGGTCCGATGCCGGCCCGGCGGCCTACGTCAGCCAGCCCTTCAGGAGCGCGAAGCCGCGCTCGACCACGTCGTGGACCCAGCGGTCGGTAGGGTCACGGCCCTCGAGCAGCACGTGCACCTCGCTGGGCGTCAGCCAGCGGCCCTCGTCGTGCTTGCCAGGCTCGAGGCGGGGCCTCGACAGGTCGCCCGAGACGCGCGCGAGCAGGTCGACCTCGCGCCGCATCACGCCGTCGCCGCCGCTCCAGTCGATGACCTCCACCACCGGCCCGAGCGCGGCGAGCTCCCAACCGGTCTCCTCCCGCACCTCGCGCGCGAGCGCATCGAGCGGCGCCTCGCCGGCCTCGACGTGCCCGCCGACGATGTCCCAGCAGCCCGGGAACAGCGCCCGCTGCAGGCTGCGGCGCTGCACGTAGATGCGGCCCGCGTCGTCGACGACCAGCGCGCCGACCACCACCGCGCGCCCGGCCGCCGCGGCCCCCGCCGCGAAGCGCCCGAGCGCCGCCGCGTCGGCCATCCGCCCCACGCGCACGCCCGCATCGGCTCCGCCCCGCTCCGGCTCTCTCATGCGAACCCTCCTCGGCTACACTGCCCTTAACGATCCCTCAACGGAGCGACCTCCGCGCGGCCGAGCGGCACGTCCGTACCCCGGCGGCCCGGAGGCCACGGGTATCGTCGGAGCGAACGCTAGGGGATCCTAGGTCAGGAGGCTAGCATGAACCGCATCGTCGTCATCGGGGCCGTCCTCGTGGTGCTCGGGATCGCGGGGCTGGTGATCGACAGCGTCACCGTACGCGAGCAGACCGCCAACATCGACCTCGGCCCGGTCGAGGTGACCGCCACCGAGGAGCGCACCATCGACATCCCGCGCCTGGCCGGCCAGGCCGCCATCGCCGTGGGCGCCATCATGGTGATCCTGGGCGTGCTGGCCCGGCCCTCCGCCGAGCAGCGGTGAGCCGCTGCCCTTCGCGCTTCGCGCCCCAACGAGAACGAGCCCGCCGCGTCCGACCCGGAGGTCGTCGCGGCGGGCTCGTGGCGTTACGCCTGTGATGGAGCGGGAGACGGGACTCGAACCCGCGACATCTACCTTGGCAAGGTAGTGCTCTACCAGCTGAGCTACTCCCGCAGACGGAGCGGCCTGAGGTAGAACCCCAGACCGCGCCTCAGAAGATAACCTCCTCGCACTGACCTACTCTTGCAGGGGGCTGCCCCCCAACTACCATCGGCGCTGTCGTGCTTAACTTCCGAGTTCGGAATGGGATCGGGTGGGTCCACGACGCCAAGAGCACGAAGAGGAAAAATAAGACAGGCGACAGAAGACGACATCAGGTGCCTCGCTCGGTATGAGTCCGAGAAAAGGTCAAGTCCTCGACCGATTAGTACTGGTCAGCTAAACACGTTGCCGCGCTTACACTTCCAGCCTATCAACCCGGTGGTCTTCCGGGGGTCTTACTCCCATGAAGGGATGGGAAAGCTCATCTTGGAGTTGGCTTCGCGCTTAGATGCTTTCAGCGCTTATCCATTCCGTACGTAGCTACTTAGCATGTGCCGCTGGTACGACAGCTAAGAAACTAGAGGTACGTCCACTCCGGTCCTCTCGTACTAGGAGCAGCTCTCCTCAGCTTTCCTACGCCCACAGCGGATAGAGACCGAACTGTCTCACGACGTTCTGAACCCAGCTCGCGTGCCATTTTAACCGGCGAACAGCCGGACCCTTGGGACCTTCT
>JAAYYF010000031.1 GCA_012515535.1 Deinococcales bacterium | reverse complement strand
CGGCGCGGGCGGGACGCGCCGCGAGCCGGCGCCGAGCCGGCTCGGCGGGACGCCGACGCGCCCGCGTCCGAGGCTCGCGAGCACGCCCTCGAGCCAGGCGCCCCGGCTCCCGAGCCGGCCGCGCCCGCGCCCGGACCGAGCGCGCCCGGCGCCGACCCGCGCAAGTCGTACGTGCCGGGCATGACCGTAACGACGCTGCCGCGCGACCCCATGAAGACGACGCTCGAGCGCGACCCGCCGCGGCTGGAGCGCGGCGCGCTGCGCCGCAAGGTGGCCACCGCCGCCACGCTGCCGGCGCTGCTCACCCTGCTCGTCACGCTGCTGGCGCTGGTGCTGACGCTGCTGCCCCTGCAGCGCGCGGAGGAGGCGCGCCGCACGAGCGCCGCGGCGCACGCCCTGGCCGCCAGCGTCGAGGGGCTGTCGGGCGGGCTGCCGCTCACCTCGCCGCTCGTGCGCGCGCAGCTCGCGCGCGTGGCCGGCAGCTCCGCCGCGCGCCTGCCGGGCCAGGGCGTCGACTTCCTGGTGCTGCTCGACGCCGAGGGGGAGGCGCAGGTGGCCTGGTACCGCGGAGAGGTGGGCGAGGAGCGCCTGCCGCGAGGCGTGCGCGCGGCCCTCGAGGAGCGCGCGCGGGCGGGCGTCGGGGGCGCTGCCACGGCCGGCGCTGCGCCGACCACCTGGCGCGACGCGCTGGGCGCCACCTGGCGCGACCTGCTGGCGCTGGTGGGGCTGGCCGAGGCCGAGCCCGTGGTGGTGGCCGTGCCGGTGCTGCGCGCCGGCAGCGCGGCCGGCATGGTGCTGGCCGGCTCCGAGGGGCGGCTGCGGCGCGCCGACCTGGGCCGGGCGCTCCTCGACGCCCTGCTGGCGGGCCTGGTGCCGGTGCTGTTCGGGGTGCTGGCGGCGCTGTCGCTCACGCGCGGGCTCACGGGCGCCATCACCTACCTGCTGCGCGCCACCGACCGCATCAGCCACGGCGACCTGGAGCGGCGCGTGGAGCTCAGGCGCGACGACGAGCTGGGCCAGATCGCCCGCGCCGTCGAGCGCATGCGCCTCAGCCTGCTGGAGGCGATGGAGCGCTTGCGGCGGCGCTGAGCGCTACGGCATCGGGTGCCGCGCCGCCAGGTCGCGCACCTCGGCGGCCACCGCCTCCACGTCGTCGCCCTTGAGCCCGCGGTCGATCAGCGCCGCCACCTGCGCCATCTCGGCGGTGGTGAAGCCGCGCGTGGTGATGGCGGGCGTGCCGATGCGGATGCCCGAGGTGATCCACGGCTTCTCGGGGTCGAAGGGGATCATGCTCTTGCTGACCGAGATGCCCACCTTGTCGAGGCGCTTGCTGGCGGTGTTGCCGTTGATGCCCTGGGGCCTGAGGTCGACGAGGAACAGGTGGTTGTCGGTGCCGCCCGACACGATGCGGTAGCCGAGCGCCGCCATCTCGGTGGCCAGCTGCTTGGCGTTGTCGATCAGCTGCTGGGTGTAGCGCCGGAAGCCGGGCTGCAGCGCCTCGTAGAAGGCCACCGCCTTGCCGGCGATGACGTGCTCGAGGGGGCCGCCCTGGATCCCGGGGAAGATGGTGCGGTCGATCCTCTTGCCGATCTCCTCGTCGAGGCCGAAGATCATGCCGCCGCGCGGGCCGCGCAGCGTCTTGTGGGTGGTGGTGGTGACAACGTGGGCGTGCGGCAGCGGGTGCGGGTGCAGGCCGGCGGCGATGGGGCCGGCGATGTGGGCGATGTCGGCCATCAATAGCGCCCCCACCTCGTCGGCCACGGCACGGAAGCGCTCGAAGTCGATGAAGCGGCTGTAGGCGCTGGCGCCGGCGATGATCATCTTCGGGCGCACCTCGTGCGCCAGGCGCCGCAGCGCGTCGTAGTCGATGCGCTCGTCGTCCTCGCCGACCGGGTAGCCGTGCACCTCGTACGAGCGGCCCGAGAAGTTGACGGGCGAGCCGTGCGTGAGGTGGCCGCCGTGCGCCAGGTCCATGCCCAGCACGCGGGCGCCGGGCTCCAGCAGCGCGTAGTAGACGCCGAAGTTGGCGCTCGAGCCGGAGTGCGGCTGCACGTTGGCCCAGTCGGCGCCGAACAGCTCCTTGGCGCGGTCGATGGCCAGCTGCTCGACCTCGTCGACCACCTCGCAGCCGCCGTAGTAGCGCTTGCCGGGGTAGCCCTCGGCGTACTTGTTGGTGAGGACCGAGCCCACCGCCTCCATCACCTGCGGCGACACGAAGTTCTCGGAGGCGATCAGCTCCAGGCCGTAGAGCTGGCGCTCGTACTCCTTGTCGATGAGGGCGAAGACGGCCTCGTCGCGCGGCTGCGTGGCGGGCCCGACGGCTGCCGTACCTTCGGCGTTCGGCTTCATGCCGGGAGTATAGCCCCCGGCCCGGCGGCGTCCCGGAGCGCGGCGCGCGCTCGCGTACAGCGCCGCCGCGCGGCTAGCCCGCGAACGGCGCCAGCAGCGACGCGGCGCGCTCCAGCTTGCTGATGTCGCTCGGGTAGAGCGGCAGCAGCGCCTGCAGCGCCTCGCCGATCGCCCGCAGCTCCGCGGCCGTGAGCGGCGCGCCGGCCGCGCCCCGGCCCAGCGCCTCCAGCTCGACCTCGTGGAACAGCGCCTCGTCGATGGCGTACTCGCCCTCGACCTCGGAGGCCGGGCGGCACACCACCTCGTCGAACGCCAGCTCGGCCACGGGCGCGCCGCGCCGCAGCACCACGAACAGGTGGCGGTCGGTGGCGATCACCATGCGCGGCGCGAGCGCCGCCGGGTCGGCGGTCGGGAGCTGCGCCAGGAGCGGCGCGGGCCAGGGGGGCGGCGCGTCCGCGGCGAGCTCCGCCTCGAGCTCGTCGCGCTCGTGCACCCCGTCGAGGACGGAGCCGCGGCTCTTGAGGGTCGCCAGGCGCTGGCCGCCGCGGGCGCGCACGCGCAGCGCCAGCCCGGCACGCTGCAGGCTGGCCGCGGCGTCGTCGTAGTAGACGTCGACCTGGCGCTCGAGGCCGCGCTCGGCCACGGCGTAGCCGGTCGGGGCCAGGGCCTGGTCGAGCTCCTCGCGGGCCGGCACCAGCCCCTCCGGGGACGAGAACTTCAGCTCGCGCTCGAGGGCCATGCGCGAGTGTAACCGCGTTCGGCCTGGTGCTAGACTCGGTGCCAACGTAGCGTCCGCATCCTCGCCGAACCTAAGGGCGGCAGCCGCCGCCGTCACGGGAAAGGGAGCCGAGATGTCGCAGATCCGCAACGTGGCCGTCCTGTCGCATAGCGGTGCCGGGAAGACGTCGCTCACCGAGGCGATCCTCTACCGTGCCGGCGCCATCCCCAGCATGGGGAAGGTGGAGGAGGGCACGACGCGCTCCGACTACACCCCCGAGGAGAAGCGGCGCAAGATCTCCATCTGGTCCACGGTCCACCCGTTCGAGTGGCGCGGCGAGCGCTTCAACATCATCGACACGCCCGGCTACGCCGACTTCGTCGCCGAGATCCGCGGCGCGCAGGCCGCCGCCGACGCCGCGCTCATCGTGGTGTCGGCCGTGTCGGGCGTGGCGGTGGGCACCGAGCGCGTCTGGACCTCGAGCTTCGAGCGTGAGCTCTCCACGCTGTTCGTCGTCAACAAGCTCGACCGCGAGAACGCCGACTTCTTCCGCACCATGGCCGACATCGAGGCCACCCTGCCCGGCAACATCGCCGCCATCCAGGTGCCCATCGGCCAGGCGGAGGCGTTCCGCGGCATCGTCGACCTGCTGCACATGCAGGCGTACGAGTGGCCCGACGGCGAGCCGGTGGCGGTGCCCATCCCCGAGGAGGTGGCCGGCCTGGCGCAGGAGTACCGCGAGCGCCTGGTGGAGGCCATCGTCGAGACCGACGACGACCTGATGCTGCAGTACCTCGAGGAGGCCGAGCTCGACCAGGAGGCGCTGCTGGAGGCGTTCTACGCCGCCGTGCGCCGCAACGAGCTCACGCCCGTGCTCGTCACCTCGGCCGCCAAGGCCATGGGCATCACGCTGCTGCTCGACTTCTTCCTGAAGGGCGTGCGCCACGTCGAGGACCACGCGCCGCTGCCGGTGGAGGAGGGCGAGCCGCCCGTGCTCGGCGAGGACCAGCCGTTCAGCGCGCGCGTGTTCAAGACCGTCAACGACCCCTACCTGGGAAAGGTGTCGATGCTGCGCGTGCTGGCGGGCGTCGTCAAGCAGGGCGACGTGGTGGTCGACGCCACCAACGGCACCGAGGTCCGCACCGCCCACCTCTACGTGCCCAACGGCAAGGACCTGGTCGAGGTGAAGGAGCTGCGCGCCGGCATGATCGGGGCGCTCACCAAGGCCGACGAGGTGCGCACCGGCGACACCCTCACCACCCCAAGCAACCGCTTCGTGCTGTCACCGATCCGCCTGCCGTCGCCGGTGATGGCGCTGGCGCTGTTCCCGAGGTCGCGCGCCGACGACGACAAGCTGGGCGAGGGCCTCGCGCGCCTGCTCGACGCCGACGCCACCCTGCAGCTGGAGCGCGACCCCGACACCAAGGAGACGGTGCTGTGGGGCATGGGCCACGTGCACCTCGAGATCGCGGTGGCGTCGCTGGCCGAGCGCGGCATCGAGGTCGACACGCGCCCGCCCACCGTGCCCTACCGCGAGACCGTCCAGGCCACCGGCGACGCGCGCTACCGCCACAAGAAGCAGTCGGGCGGCGCGGGGCAGTTCGCCGAGGTGGCGCTGCGCGTGGAGCCGCTGGAACGCGGCGCGGGCTTCGAGTTCGCCTGGCAGGTGGTGGGCGGCGCCATCCCCACGCAGTTCCAGTCGAGCTGCGAGAAGGGCGCCCGCGCCGGGCTGGAGGCGGGCGTGCTGGGCGGCTTCCCGGTGCAGGACGTCAAGGTGGTCGTCTACGACGGCAAGGACCACCCCGTCGACTCCAAGGACATCGCCTTCCAGCTGGCCACCACGCAGGCGCTGAAGGAGGCGATGGCGCAGGCGCACCCGGTGCTGCTGGAGCCGCTGGCGCTGCTGAAGGTGCGCGTGCCCGACCGCTTCACGGGCGACGTGATCTCGGACCTCAACGCGCGCCGCGGCCGCATCCTGGGCATGGACAGCGAGGGCTCGGTGAGCGTGGTGTCGGCGCACGTGCCGCTGGCCGAGGCGCAGAGCTACTCCGCCGACCTGCGCAGCATGACGGGCGGGCGCGGGGCGTACTCGCTGCGCGTCGACCGCTACGAGGTGGTGCCGCAGCACATCGCCGACCGCGTGCTGGCCGAGCGGGGCGCGGCCAAGGCGGCCTCCTGACGGCCAGGCCGCGCGCCAGCGGCCCACACGCGACCGGGGCTGGACGCGTCCCTTGCGTCCAGCCCCGGTCGGACAGGATCAGGGGAGGGTTCGGCCCGCGGCGCGGTCGCGCCGGCTCACAGCACCTTCAGCTGCGCCAGCACGTCCTGGGCGAGCTCGCGGCCGAGCTCCTCGGCCTCGCGCGCCTCGCCCGAGGTGGACACCTGCACGGTGGTGCCGTTCTCGACCACGGCGCCGAACAGCTCGAGCTCGCCGTCGTCGGAGACGGTGGCGAGCGCGCCGACGTGGCGCCCCTCGAGCCCGGCGGCGAACGCGCGCTCGGCGCGCACGCGGTCGAAGCTGGGGCGGTGCTGGAGGGAGTAGGCGGTCTCGAAGGCGAGGTCGTCGTCCTCGCGCACCACCAGGCCGATGGCGCCCTGCCCGGGGGCGGGCGTGAACTCGTTGGGCTCGAGCAGGCGGTCGATGGCGCTGCGCAGGTCGAGGGTGGTGAGGGCGAGGGCGGGCAGCACGAGCGCGTCGTACTCGCCGCTGGTGAGAGCGTTGAGCAGCGTGTCGGGGCCCTCGGCGACCACGCTGGTGGCCAGGCCGCTGCGGGCGGCGTCGAGGAAGGCGGCGTCGCGCTCGGAGGGGACCGCCACGCGCGCGCCGGCGCCCAGCTCGGCGAAGCCGCTCTTGCCGCGCGCCGCCAGCGCCGAGCGGGCCTCGCCGCGCCGCGGTACCGCCGCCAGCGTCAGCCCCTCGGGCAGCTTGGTGGGCAGGCACTCGAGCTGCACCAGCGCGATGCCGACGTCGCCCCGGCTGAGGGCGTCGAGCAGCGGCTCGGCTTCGGTGCCGCCGGTGCCGCCGACGGTACGGAGGGTGAGGTGCAGGTCGGGCCACTCGTCGGTGAGGCGCTCGAGCACGCTCCGCCCCTGGCGGATCGGGAACGAGCCCTCACGGTTGCCCAGAAGGATCCTGGCCATGGCCCCTTTTGTACCACAGGGCGCGACGCCTACCGGCCCGCGAAGCCCGTGCTGAAGGGGTTCGCGGGCCGGCCGCCTCCGTCCCGGCCGCCCGGCCCGCGGCTCAGCCCAGCCGCGCGGCCGCCTCGCGCACGCGCTCGGCCGCGCCCACGCTCTCCCAGGGGAAGCCCTGGCGCCCGAAGTGGCCGTACGCGCTGGTGGGGGTGTAGATGGGGCGCCGCAGCTTCAGCTCCTCGATGATGGCCGCCGGGCGCGCGTCGAAGGTGGCGCGCACCGCCTCGGCGAGCGCCTCGTCGGGCACCACGCCCGTGCCGAAGGTGTCGACGTACATCCCCACCGGGCGCGCCACGCCGATGGCGTAGGCGAGCTGCACCTGGCAGCGCTTCGCCAGCCCCGCCGCCACCACGTTCTTGGCGATGTAGCGCGCGAAGTAGCTGGCCGAGCGGTCGACCTTGGTGGGGTCCTTGCCGCTGAAGGCGCCGCCGCCGTGGGGGGCGGCGCCGCCGTAGGTGTCGATGATGATCTTGCGGCCGGTGAGGCCGGCGTCGGCCGTGGGGCCGCCCTCCACGAAGCGCCCGGTGGGGTTGATCAGCACGCGCGTGCTCGGGTCGAGCATGCCAGCGGGCACCACCTGCTGCAGCACGTGCTCGTAGAGGTCGTCGGTCATGCTCTTCACGTCGACGTCGGGGTCGTGCTGCGCGGAGAGCACCACGTTGTCGAGCCGCGTGGCCTCGTCGCCCTCGTACTGCAGGGTCACCTGCGCCTTTCCGTCGGGGCGCAGGTAGGGGAGGGTGCCGTCGAGGCGCACCAGCGCCAGGCGCTGGGCGATGCGGTGGGCCAGCTGGATCGGGAGCGGCATCAGCTCGGGGGTCTCGTCGATGGCGTAGCCGAACATCAGCCCCTGGTCGCCGGCGCCGGTCAGGTCGTAGACGTCGCAGCTGGCGGCGTCCTGGGCCTGGTCCACGCCCTGGGCGATGTCGGGCGACTGCTCGTTGAGGGCGATCAGCACCGCCGAGTGGTCGGCGTCGAAGCCGTACTCGGCGCGCGAGTAGCCCACGTCGCGCGCCGCCTGGCGCACGATGGCCTGCACGTCGACGTCGGCGCTCGTCGTGACCTCGCCCGCCACCAGCGCCAGGCCGCGCGTCAGGAGGGTCTCGACGGCCACGCGGGCGTCGGGGTCCTGCGCCAGGATGGCGTCGAGCACGCTGTCGCTGATGCGGTCGGCGAGCTTGTCGGGATGTCCTTCGGTGACGGATTCGGCGGATACGAGGCGACGCACGTTGAACCTCCGGGGAGTCCGCCGCGGGCCCGGCCCGGTGGGGCGCGGGCGGCGCTGCGAGCGGGCACCACTGCTCACGAGCGGG
>JAAYYF010000183.1 GCA_012515535.1 Deinococcales bacterium | reverse complement strand
GCGGCGCCCGCGCAGCAGCGACACCGAGGCGAAGCTGATGGAGACGGCGCTGGTCCTCGACACCGTGCGTGTCACCGAGCAGGCGGCCATCGCCGCCAGCCGCGTGGCGGGCAAGGGCGACTCCGACATGGTGGACCAGGCGGGCGTCGACGCGATGCGCCGCGTGCTCAACGAGCTGCCCATCGACGGTCGCATCGTGATCGGCGAGGGCGAGCGCGACGAGGCGCCGATGCTCTACATCGGCGAGCAGGTCGGCACCGCCGACGAGGACGCCTGGCCCGTCGACATCGCGGTCGACCCGGTGGAGGGCACCAGCATCACCGCGCGCATGATCAACAACGCCGTGGCGGTGATCGCGATGGCCGAGCGCGGCGGGCTGTTCCAGGCGCCCGACACCTACATGGAGAAGCTCATCGTGGGCCCGCCCGCCAAGGGCAAGGTCGACCTCACCTGGCCGGTGGCCGCCAACCTGCGCGGCGTGGCGCTGTCGCTCGACCGCGCCGTCGACGACCTCACGGTCGTGATCCTCGACCGGCCGCGGCACGCCGAGCTCATCCAGCAGGTGCGCGAGGCGGGCGCGCGCGTGAAGCTCATCGGCGACGGCGACGTGATCGCGGCGCTGGCGGCGGCCGTGCGCGGCACCGGCGTCCACGCCGTGATGGGCACCGGCGGCGCCCCCGAGGGGGTGCTGGCGGCCGCGGCCCTCAAGTGCCTGGGCGGCGAGATCCAGGGGCGCTTCCGCCCCCGCAACGACGAGGAGCGCGCGCGCCTGGCGGCCATGGGCGCCAGCGAGGACCGCGTCTACCGCACCGAGGAGTTCGCGCCCGGCAAGAGCATCGTCTTCAGCGCTACCGGCATCACCGACGGCGATCTGCTGCGCGGCGTGAAGTTCTTCAAGAACGGCGCTCGCACCCACAGCATCAGCATGGGCTACCGCGGGGGCGTCATCCGCTTCACCGACTCGGTGCACCTGTGGGGCGACGGCGCGCGCGTGACCATCCAGGTCTGAGCGCGCCCGGCGCGGGTCCTCGCGACCCGAGAACGCGGGAGCGGCGCGCCCGGTGCTGGGCGCGCCGCTCCTGGTCGCCAGGGCTCTGCCGGGCTAGCGGCCCGTCACTCCTCGTCCTTGGGGCGCGGGGTCATCTGGCCGAGCGCGGCCGCGCCCGCCTCGCTGCGCGCCCACTCCACGAACGCCGCCAGGGCGCGGCCGCGGTGGCTGACGCTGCGCTTCTCCTCCAGGCTGGCCTCGGCGAAGCTCTTGCCGAGCTCGGGGCTGTAGAACACCGGGTCGTAGCCGAAGCCGCCGGTGCCGCGCGGGCCCTCGAGGATGACGCCCTCGCTCTCGCCGCGGAAGGCGCGCACGGCGCCGCCGGGCGTGGCCATGACGATCACCGCCACGAACTTGGCGGCGCGCGCCTCGCCGTCGACCTGCTTGAGCTTCTGCAGCAGGTGCGCCATGCGCTCGCCGTCGTTCAGGCCGGGGCCACCGTAGCGGGCCGTGTGCACGCCGGGCTCGCCGCCGAGCGCGGCGACCTCCAGGCCGGAGTCGTCGGCCAGGGCGGCGACGCCCGTCTCGAGCGCCACGTGGGCGGCCTTGACGAGCGCGTTCTCCTCGTAGCCGGCGCCGGTCTCCTCCGGGAAGCGCGTGACGCCGAGCTCGGCGGCGGAGCTGAGCACGAACGGTAGGCCGACGAGCGCCTCGCGGAACTCGTCCAGCTTGCCGGGGTTGCTGCTGGCCAGGACCAGCTTGTACGGGGGGTGTGTCATCCGAGTTGCGGCCTCACTATCTCGAGTAGCTTCTGTGCGGCGGCGATGCCGGTCGCGAGCAGCGTGACGTAACGCTCGGCGTCCAGCGGGCGCGCCTCGCTGCCCCCCTGCACCTCCACCACCTCGCCGGCGCCGGTGGCGACCACGTTCAGGTCGACCTCGGCCGCGACGTCCTCGGCGTAGTCGAGGTCGACGCGCGCCTCGCCCCCCACCAGGCCCACGCTGACCGCTGCCAGCTCGTGCAGGAGCGGCCACTCGTCGAGCTCGCCGCGGAACACCAGCCCGTTGGCGGCGTCGTGCAGCGCCAGGTAGCCGGCCAGGATGGCCGCGCAGCGCGTGCCGCCGTCGGCGATCAGCACGTCGGTGTCGACGGTGATGGTCTTGCCGCGGAACATCGACAGGTCGACGCAGCTGCGCAGCGCGCGGCCGACGAGGCGCTGGATCTCCTGGGTGCGGCCGCTGGCGTAGAGCCGTTCGCGCTGCACGCGCACGTTGGTGCTGCGCGGCAGCAGCGCGTACTCGGCGGTGAGCCAGCCGGTGGCGCCGGCCACGCCGCGCAGGTGCGGTGGCAGCTTGCTCTCGATGGTCACGGTGGCCAGCACCTGCGTGCCGCCCCAGGTCACCAGCGCCGAGCCCTCGGCGTGCGGGTTGTAGCCGGTCCGCACCTCGACGGGCCTGAGCTCGCTGGCGCCGCGGCCCTCGCGCGCCGGCACCTTGGGGGCGGCGCTCACCGGGCCCGCTCCGCGGGCCCTAGGCTCAGGTCGGTGACGGGCAGCTGCTCGTAGGTGCCCGCGGGCCCACCCAGGACCTCGGCGGCGTGCAGGAACGACGGCACGTCGCCGGTCACCAGGTAGCGCACGCCGGCGCGACCACCCGCGGGCGCCAGCAGGCCGAGGCGTCGCAGGTCGCGCGCCACCACCGCCGCCACCGCCTCGGCGGAGTCGATGAGCGTGACGCCCTCGCCGAGCACCTCGGCCAGCACGCCCTTGAGGGCGGGGTAGTGGGTGCAGCCGAGGATCACGGCGTCGAGGGGCGGTCGCCCCTCCAGGTAGTGGCTGGCGACCAGGCGCGCGATGGCGGTGTCGGAGACGCCCTCCTCGACGATCGGCACGAACAGCGGGCAGGCGCGCGCCCAGGTGATGGCGCCGGCGCGCTCCAGGCGGTCCTGGTAGACGCGCGAGGCCACCGTGCCCTGCGTGCCGAGCACGCCGATGCGCCCGCCGGGCGCGCGGCCGAGCGCCGCCGCCACGCCGGGCTCCACCACGCCCCAGGTGGGCACGGGCAGCCGGTCGGCGAGCTCGGGCAGCGCCGCCGCCGAGGCGGTGTTGCAGGCGATGACGATGCCCTTGACGCCGCGGCCGAGCAGCGCGTGCGCGATCTCGGTGGCGAAGCCGCGCACCATCTCGGGCGGCTTGGGACCGTAGGGCACCCGCGCCGTGTCCCCGAGGTAGACGAACGACTCGTGGGGCAGGGCGCGCCTGAGCTCCTTGAGGACCGTCAGGCCGCCGACGCCGGAGTCGAAGACGCCGAGGGGCGCGGACGCGCCGCGGGGCGGGGGAGGGGGGAGTGGCACCGCGACAGCTTACCACCGGCTCGCGGACCGCCCGGCAGCGGAACGCGGGACGCCCGCCGGGCGAGCGCCGGCGAGCGTCCTAGCGAGCTTGGCGGAGAGGGAGGGATTCGAACCCTCGATGCAGGTTGCCCCACATACACGCTTTCCAGGCGTGCTCCTTAAACCACTCGGACACCTCTCCAGGAGCGTCCCTTCGCGCGACGCCACGGTGTGAGCAGCGCCAGCGAGTGTAGCAGGCGCCCTCCGGTACGGTCAACGAACGGCTTACCGTCGCTCAGGGGCGCCGCGCCCGTCTCGCGATACGTACCCACGCGACATCGAGCCGCACGCGCGGCGACTTAGACTCGGCGACGACACAGGAGGAGCGATGCTCAAAGACCGTATCGTGATGCTCGAAACGCCCGAGGCCGTGGAGTCGTTCCTGGCCGACTACCCCACCAGCGTCATCTTCAAGGCCGGCACCTGCCACAAGACCATGCAGGGCTTCGGCTTCGTGCAGGAGGTGCTAGAGCCGCGCGAGGACCTGATGTGCGGCGTGATCCGCGTGGTGGAGGCGCGCCCCGCCAGCAACCTCGTCGCCGAGCGCACCGGCATCCAGCACGAGTCGCCGCAGGTCATCCTGTTCAAGGACGGCCAGCCGGTGTTCGACGTCGACAACTGGGACATCACCCCCGAGGCGCTGGCGACCGGCTTCGCGGACCTGCCGGTGGGCGCCGACGTGGCGCCGCCCAAGGCGCGCGCCGGCTCCGACCTCGAGCCGTACCTCGAGGTGCTGGAGCGCTTCCTCTCGGGGAAGATCGACGAGCGCGAGTTCGAGCACACCTACACCCACATGTTCCGCGCCGACGCCTCGCTGCGCACCAACGACGAGGTCGAGGCCCTCAACTCGATCTTCGGTGACATCGACCAGCACATGAACATGCACCTGATGATGGCCGGCAAGGCCGACACCTCCAAGCTGCGCGAGCGTGCCCAGGCGGCCTACGACCGCCTCAAGGAGATCACGCAGGCCACGGCCTGAGCGGTAGCAGCTAGAGCGAGCTAGGTCAGGAGCAGCCGCCTTCTAAGCGGTTGCTCCTTCTGTTTCGGGGGGCGCGGAGGTCCGACGCGCTCTACGGGCCGTCGGTCAGAGGTCGGGCTCGTCGGTGAAGCCCGGCGCGCGCTTCTCGCGCAGCGAGGCGATGCCCTCGCGCACGTCGGGGCCGGTGAAGCCCAGGAACTCCAGCGCCAGCGAGGCGTCGAAGGTGGGCCCGGCCAGGCGCAGCCAGTTGTTCAGCGCGTACTTGGTGAAGCGGATGGCGCTGGCGCTGCCGTCGCGCAGGCGGCGCGCCACCTCCAGCGCCTTGGCCTCCAGCTGGTCGTCGTCCACCACCAGGCTCACGAGGCCGAGGCGCTCGGCCTCCTCACCGCTGAGCGGCTCGCAGGTCAGCAGGTAGTACTTGGCCTTGGCCATGCCGATCAGCAGCGGCCACACCACCGCGGCGTGGTCGCCGGCCGCGACGCCCAGGCGCGTGTGGCCGTCGATGATGCGCGCGGTGCGCGAGGCGATCGAGACGTCGGCCAGCAGCCCCGCCACCAGGCCCGCCCCCACGGCGGGGCCGCGCATGGCGGAGACGATGGGCTTGCTGCAGTCGATCACGTTGTAGACGAGGTCGCGCGCCTCCTTCCACACCCGCACGCGCGTCGACCAGTCGTCGGCGATGCGCTCGACCATCAAGAGGTCGCCGCCGGCGGAGAAGCCGCGCCCGGCGCCCGTGAGGATGGCCACGTCCACCTCCCGGGAGGCGTCGACGTCGCGCCACACCTCGACGAGCTCGCGGTGCATGGCCTCGTCGGCGGCGTTGAGGCGCTCGGGCCGGTCCATGGTGATCTGGAGGATGCGCGGCTCGGGCATGCTCACGCGCAGGCGCTCGTAGCGCTGGAACCCCGCGGGCACGGCGCCGCCCGGCCCCGCGCCGTCAGTCACGCCGCTTCTCGCTCTCGAGGAAGCGCTCGAAGGCGTCGTCGCTGCGCTGGCGTGGCGTCACGACGGCGCGGCCGCCGGCCGGCTCGTCGGCGGGGCGCGCCGTGACCTTGGGCAGCGGCGGCTGGGCCTCCCACAGGCTGTTGCGCGCCACCGCGGGCTGGGCGGGCGCCTCACGCTGCGCCTCGCGCGGCGCGGGCTCGCGCTCGGCGCGCTCGCGCCGGCGGGTCCGGCGGCGCTCGCGCTCGGCGGCGGGCTCGGGCACCTTCTCCCACGGCTTGGGCGTCCTGGCCCGCTGCGCCTCGGCGCCGCGGCGCGCGGGCCGTGCGGCCGGCTGCGCCGCACGCCGGGCGGCGTCGCCGAGCGACAGCGCCGCCCACACGGTGAAGGCGAGCGCGACGGCGAAGAAGAAGGCCAGCAGGATCAGGAGTACGAGGGGGCTCACTACCCCCTCAGGATAAGCGCCCGGGGGCGCGGCGGCAACGCGGCGGCCGACGTGGCGCCCGCCGCGGGCCGCAGCGCCCGTCTCAGGCGCGTTCGGTGAGCAGGGAGGCGAGCACGGCCGCGTCGACGTTGCCGCCCGACACGACCAGCACGGTGGGCCCGGGAGCGAGCCGCACGCCGTCGGCCTCGGCGCCCGCCAGCAGGCGCTGCAGCGCCCCCAGGCTCAGGCCGCCGGTGGGCTCCACCACCAGGCGCGCGTGGTTGGCGTACCAGCGCACCGCGTCGGCGATGGCCTCTTCGCCGACGCGCACGACGCCCGCCAGCAGGCGTGTCAGGAGCGCGAAGTTCAGCTCGCCGATGCTCTGGGTGCGCACGCCGTCGGCGAGGGTGCGCGTGACCCGCTCGGCGCTCCAGTGGCGGCGCTCGCCGCTCACGAGCGAGTCGTGGGCGTCGGCCGCCAGCTCGGGCTCGGCGCCGATCACCTGCGCCTGGGGCCGCAGCGCCCGCACGGCCACGGCGATGCCCGAGGAGAGCCCACCGCCGCCCACCGGTGCGATCACGTTGGCGACGTCGGGCAGGTCCTCGACGATCTCGGCGCCGATGGTGCCCTGGCCCGCCACGATCCACGGGTGGTCGTAGGGCGGCACCAGCGTGGCGCCGGTGTCGCGGGCGATCGCCAGCGCGGTGCCCTCGCGGTCCTCCTGGGTGTTGGGGCAGCGCACCACCTCGGCGCCCAGCGCGCGGGTGTTCTCGACCTTCACCTGCGGCGCCCCCTCGGGGATGACGATGGTGGCCTTCACCCCGAAGCGCCTGGCCGCCGCCGCTACCCCCTGGGCGTGGTTGCCGCTCGACTGCGCCACCACCCCGCGCCGGCGCTCGGCGTCGCTCAGGTTGGCGAGGAAGTTGAGCGCCCCGCGGATCTTGAACGAGCCGGTCAGCTGCAGGTTCTCGGGCTTGACGTAGAGCGGAGGCCCGTCGGCCACGCCGAGGTCGAGGGGCAGCAGCGGCGTGCGCCGCGCCACCCCAGCGATGCGGTGGCGCGCGGCGGCGACGTCGTCGAGCGTCGGTTCCGGGAGCGGGGCTGCTGGCGAGGGGTTCATGGCACCTGTTTAGCACGTGGCTCGCGCGGCTCCCGCGCCTGGTGTACCTACGCCGGCGGGCCGCCCGCCCACGCGAGGAACGCCTCCAGCTCGGCGCGTTCGGGCAGCGCCGGGATGGCCCCGTGGCGCGTGACCGTCAGGGCGGCGTAGGCGTTGGCGCGCCGCAGCGCCGCCTCGAGCGCCGCGGGGTCGGCGCTCAGCGCGGCGCCGCCCGGCGGGTGGGCGCACCACGCCGCCAGCAGGGCCGCCATGAAGGCGTCGCCGGCGCCGGTGGTGTCCAGCGCCGTCACCGAGAAGCCGGGCACGTGGCCCGCGCGCCAGGTGGCCCCCGCAGCGGCGGGACCGGAGCGCGCCAGGTAGTCGACGCCGCCGGCGCCGCGCGTCACGCACAGGAGCTCGAGCCCCGGGTGGCAGAGGGCGCGGGCCGCCTCCAGCCCCGGGTCGCCCACCAGGAACGCGAGCTCCTCCGCGCTCAGCTTCAGCAGGTTCACGCGCGGCAGCAGCGTCAGCACCGCCTCGCGGGCGGCCGCGGGGCTGGGCCACAGGTCGAGCCGAAGGTTGGGGTCGAGCGAGCGCGTCACGCCGTGGCGCTCGGCGAGCGCCAGCGCGTGGAGCGTGGCGCTGCGCGAAGGCTCGGCCGTCAGGCTCAGGGTGCCCACGTGCAGCACGTGCGCGCCGGCCAGGTAGCCCTCGTCGACGTCGGCGGGCTCCAGCCGCGTGTCGGCGGCGCCCTGGCGGTAGAAGAAGAAGTCGCGCTCACCGCCGTCGCCCAGCGCCACGAACGCCAGCGCCGTGCGCGCCGCCGGGTCGCGGCGCAGGAGGCTCACGTCGACCCCCTCGTCGGCCAGGGTGGCCAGCAGGTGGTCGCCGAACGGGTCGGCGCCCACGCGGCCGACGAAGCTGGTCCCTACGCCCAGGCGCGCGGCGCCGACGGCCACGTTGGCGGGCGCGCCGCCGGCCGCGCGGGCGAACAGCGTGGCGTCGGCCAGCGAGGGGCCGGTGGCCTCGACCGCAACGAGGTCGACGAGCGCCTCGCCCAGCGTGATCAGCGAGGGCCGGGCCGCGGGGGGCATGCGCCGAGCTTAGCGCGCGCCAGCGGTTTCCCCAACGTCTACTGGCGAGCCGGAGCGCGGTCTACATCGTGATACAACTGGAACTCGGCGGCGCCACGGCGCCATAGGCGGAATCACCCAGGCGGCTCGCCTCGGACCTTCGTGCTCGGTGACCCAACGGTCGAAGCGCGTCAGCTCTCGGGGCGCGCGGCCCCGCGCGCCGAACAACGTGTGAACGAGGGGCTTGTGCCGATGGACGTACCCAGACACCAGGATCTCATCAACTCTGCCAGCCTCGATTACATCGAGGAGCTGTACCTGCGCTACCTGGACGAGCCGGGCTCGGTGCCCGAGGAGTGGCGCGACTACTTCGCGAGCCGCGCCGAGGCCGAGGGGCCGCGCCCCACCGCGCTGGGCCCGAGCTTCCGGCCGCGCAGCCTCTTCGCCGGCGGCGCCCCCAGCCTGGCCACCGCCGACGGCGAGGACGTGGGCGTGGCGGCGGCGCTGCTGCAGCAGAAGCTCGACCGGCTGGTGCGCAACTACCGCGTGCGCGGCCACCGGCTCGCGCAGCTGAGCCCGCTCGGCCAGGAGCCGTTCGAGGCGCCCGAGCTCGAGCCGGCCTACTACGGCATCACCCCCGAGGACATGGACCGGCCCGTGCTGCCCACGGTGTTCCCGGGCGCCACCACCGTCGGGGAGGTCATCGAGGGCCTGCAGGCCACCTACTGCCGCAGCATCGGCGTGCAGTTCATGCACATCGACTCGCTCGAGGTGCGCGTCTGGCTGCAGCGGCGCATGGAGTCCACGCGCAACCGCCTGCACCTCAGCCGCGCCAAGCAGCTGCGCATCCTCACCAAGCTGACCGACGCCACCATCTTCGAGGAGTTCATCCAGAAGAAGTACCTGGGCGCCAAGAGCTTCTCGCTGGTGGGCTCCGAGACGCTGATCCCGCTGCTCGACCAGGCCATCGAGAAGGCCGGCGACCAGGGCGTCGAGGAGGTCGTCATGGGGATGGCCCACCGCGGCCGCCTCAACGTGCTTGCGAACATCCTCGGCAAGAACCCGCGCACCATCTTCCGCGAGTTCGAGGACACCGACCCCGAGATGTACATGGGTCGCGGCGACGTCAAGTACCACCTCGGCTACTCCAACGACTGGATCACCGAGAGCGGCAAGCGCATCCACCTGTCGCTGGCGTTCAACCCCTCGCACCTCGAGTTCGTGAACCCGGTGGTGCTGGGCCGCAGCCGCTCGAAGGGCGACCGCATCGGCGACCGCGACCGCGAGCGCGTGCTGCCCATCCTCATCCACGGCGACGCGGCCTTCATCGGCCAGGGCGTGGTGCAGGAGACCCTCAACCTGAGCCGCCTGGTGGGCTACCGCGTGGGCGGCGCGCTGCACGTGGTGATCAACAACCAGGTAGGCTTCACCACCGGCCCGCGACAGGGGCGCAGCACCACCTACGCCTCCGACGTGGCCAAGATGCTGCAGAGCCCGATCTTCCACGTCAACGGCGAGGACCCCGAGGCCGTGGCGCAGGTGATCGAGCTGGCGATGGACTTCCGCGCCGAGTTCAAGCGCGACGTCGTCATCGACATGTACGCCTACCGCCGCTTCGGCCACAACGAGACCGACGAGCCGGCCTTCACCCAGCCGGTGATGTACGAGAAGATCCGCCAGCGCAAGGGGGTGCGCGAGGCGTACCTCGAGCACCTGCTGACCCTCGGCGAGGTGACCGAGGAGGACGCCGAGCGCGTGGCCGAGGAGCGCCGCGCGCACCTCGAGCAGGAGCTGTCGGTGGCGCGCAGCGGCGACTTCAAGCTGCAGTACTCCACCCTCGAGGGGGTGTGGAGCAAGTACCAGGGCGGCTCCGACGCGGCGCTGCCCGACCCCGACACCGGCATCGAGCGCGCCGAGGCGAGCCGCCTGCTGGAGGCCATCACCCACACGCCCGCGGAGTTCCGGCTCAACCCCAAGATCGCGCGGCAGATGAACACCCGCCGGCAGATGGCGGCGGGCGAGGTGCCGCTCGACTGGGCGGCCGGCGAGGCGCTCGCCTTCGCGAGCCTCGTGAGCCAGGGCGTCAAGGTGCGCATGACCGGCCAGGACGTGGAGCGCGGCACCTTCAGCCACCGCCACCAGGTCCTCCACGACGCCGTCGACGGCTGGGAGTTCATGCCCATGCGCAACGTCGAGGCCGAGAAGGGCCTGTTCGAGATCCACAACAGCCCCCTCTCCGAGGTGGCGGTGCTGGCCTTCGAGTACGGCTACAGCAACGACGCCCCCGACGCGCTGGTGATCTGGGAGGCGCAGTACGGCGACTTCGTGAACGTGGCGCAGGTGATCATCGACCAGTTCCTGGCCAGCGCCGAGGAGAAGTGGTCGCGCCTGTCGGGCCTCGTCATGCAGCTGCCGCACGGCTTCGAGGGGGGCGGCCCCGAGCACTCGAGCGCCCGCCTCGAGCGCTTCCTGCAGCTGTGCGCCGACGACAACATGCAGGTGGTCTACCCGACCACGCCGGCGCAGATCTTCCACCTGCTCAGGCGCCAGGTGCTGCGGCCGCTGCGCAAGCCGCTCATCGTGATGTCGCCCAAGAGCCTGCTGCGCCACCCGCGCGCCACCAGCGAGCTCGACGAGTTCACGCGCGGCACGTTCCAGCGCGTCATCCCCGACGCCAGCGTGGACCCCGCCAAGGTGCAACGCATCCTGCTGACGAGCGGCAAGGTCTACTACGACCTGCTGGCCGCGCGCGAGAGCCGCGAGGCCGACGACGTGGCCATCGTGCGCCTGGAGCAGCTCTACCCGCTGCGGCCCGAGGCCATCGAGGCGGCGCTGGCGCCGTACGCCAAGGACGTGCCGGTGGTGTGGGTGCAGGAGGAGCCGGAGAACAACGGCGCCTGGCACTACCTGCTGGTGCGCTACCTGGACAGCTTCCACGGCCACCCGTTCCGGGGCGTCTACCGGCCGGCGTCGGCCAGCCCCGCCACCGGCTCGGGGGCAGCGCACCGGCTGGAGCAGGCCGAGCTGCTAAGGCGAGCGTTCGAGGATTGAGAGCCCGGGCGCGGCGCCGGCCGTAGCGGCCGGCGCCGCCGCCGTGAGGTACCGGTAAGGTGTTAACCAACGAGGCGACCACCAAGGTCGAGGAGCGGCGGAGCGCCGCGGTCGAAGGAGCGAAGATGGCAACGGACGTGAAGGTGCCCGCGGCGGGCGAGTCCATCACCGAGGTCTACATAGGCACCTGGCTCAAGAAGCCGGGCGAGGCCGTGGCGGTCGACGAACCGATCGTGGAGGTCGAGACCGACAAGGCGACGCTCGACGTCCCCGCGCCCGTGGCGGGGGTGCTCATGGAGCAGCTCAAGGGGGAGGGCGAGGCGGCCACCATCGGCGAGGTGATCGCGCGCATCGACGAGACCGCGTCCGTGCCGGCCGCGGCTCCGGCGGCCGAGCCGGCCCCTGAGCCCGCGCCCGCCGCCACGCCGGCGGCGCCGGTCCCCGCGAGCGCGCCGGCCGCGCCGGCCGAGAGCCAGCCGGCGACGCCGCCCGCGCCGGCCGCCGCGCCCGCAGCTGCGGCTCCGCAGGCGCCCCAGGGCGTCAAGGCCACCAGCGTGATGCCGGCCGCCCAGCGCCTCCTCGAGGAGAACGGCCTCACCGCCGACGAGGTGCCGGCCACCGGCCCCGGTGGGCGCCTGCTCAAGGAGGACGTGCAGAACTACCTGGCCCACCGCGAGCGGCAGGCGGCCACCCAGGCCGGCGGCGCCCGCGTGGCGCTGCCCGCCGAGGAGCGCCAGGAGGAGGTCGTGCCGATGAGCCTCCTGCGCCGCCGCATCGCCGAGCGGCTGGTGGAGGCGCAACACACGGCGGCGCTGCTCACGACCTTCAACGAGGTCGACATGAGCGGCGTCATGGCGCTGCGCAAGGAGTACCGCGACGCCTTCGAGAAGCGCTACGGCGTGCGCCTGGGCTTCATGTCGTTCTTCGTCAAGGCCGCCATCGACGCGCTCAAGCAGATCCCCCAGATCAACGCCGAGATCCGCGGCACCGACATCGTCTACAAGAACTACTACGACATCGGCGTGGCTGTCTCGACCAAGCGCGGCCTGGTGGTGCCGGTCATCCGCGACGCCGACCGCATGTCGTTCGCCGAGATCGAGAAGGCGATCGCCGACTTCGGCGAGCGCGCCAACGCCAACAAGCTCAAGCCCGAGGAGCTGCAGGGCGGTACCTTCACCATCAGCAACGGCGGCGTGTTCGGCTCGCTGATGTCGACGCCCATCGTCAACCCGCCGCAGAGCGGGGTGCTCGGCATGCACGCCATCCAGGAGCGCCCCGTGGCCGAGAACGGGCAGGTCGTCATCCGCCCGATGATGTACCTGGCGCTCACCTACGACCACCGCATGGTGGACGGCCGGGAGGCGGTGACGTTCCTCAAGCGCATCAAGGAGGCCGTCGAGAACCCCACCCGCATGCTGCTGGAAGTCTGAGGGAGCGCGCATGAGCGACGCGAGAGGCAACGGCGGCAGCGACGCCACGGGCGGGCAGCACGACGTGGTCATCATCGGCGCGGGCCCGGGCGGCTACGTGGCCGCCATCCGCGCCGCGCAGCTCGGCTTCGACGTGGGCGTGGTCGAGCGCGAGGAGGCGCTCGGCGGCACCTGCGTGCGCGTGGGCTGCATCCCCAGCAAGGCGCTGCTGGAGTCGAGCTTCCTCTACCAGCAGGCCCGGTCCGAGCTGAGCGCGCACGGCATCGTCGCGGACGACGTCGGCCTCGACCTGGGCGCCATGCAGGAGCGGCGGCGCACGGTGGTGAAGCAGAACACCGACGGCGTGGCGTACCTGTTCCGCAAGCACGGCATCACGCGCTACGCCGGCACCGGCAAGCTCACCGGCGCGCGCCAGGTGAGCGTCACGGCCGCCAGCGGCGAGGTCACCGAGCTGGTGGCCGAGCACGTGATCCTCGCCACCGGCTCCACCGTGGCCACCCTGCCGGGCGTGGAGCTCGACGGCGAGACGGTGGTGAGCAGCACCGAGGCGCTCGAGTTCGGCGAGGTGCCGCAGCGCCTGGTGGTCATCGGCGCCGGCGTCATCGGCCTGGAGCTCGGCTCGGTCTGGTCGCGCCTGGGGGCGAAGGTGACGGTGCTCGAGTACCTCGACCGCATCCTGCCGGGCATGGACCTCGAGACCGCCCGCGAGGCGCTCAAGCTGCTCAAGCGCCAGGGGCTGGAGTTCCAGCTCGGCGCGCGCGTAACGGGCGTGAAGGTGAGCGGCAAGGACGGCAGGCGAAAGGCCACCGTGGAGGTGGAGGGCGCCGAGCCGCTCGAGGCCGACAAGGTGCTGGTGGCGGTGGGGCGCAAGCCCAACAGCGTCGGCCTGGGCCTCGAGGAGGCGGGCGTGAGCCTCGACGAGCGCGGCCGCGTGATCGTCGACGCCGGCTTCGCCACCAACCTGCCGGGCGTGTACGCCATCGGCGACCTGGTGGCGGGCCCGATGCTGGCCCACAAGGCGTCGGAGGACGGCGTGGCCCTGGTGGAGCGCCTGGCGGGCCACGCCGCCAGCGTCGACTACGGCCTGGTGCCGGCGGTGGTCTACACCGAGCCCGAGGTGGCCAGCGTGGGCCGCACCGAGGAGGAGCTCAAGGAGGCGGGCGTGAGGTACCGCAAGGGGAGCTTCCCGTTCAGCGCCAACGGCCGCGCCCGCTCGCTCGGCATGACCGACGGCAAGGTCAAGCTGCTGGCCGACGAGGCCACCGACCGCATCCTGGGCGTGCACATCGTGGGCCCGCGCGCCGGCGACCTCATCGCCGAGGCCGTGGCCGCCATGACCTTCGGCGCCTCCAGCGAGGACCTGGCCGCCACCATCCACGCTCACCCCACGCTCTCCGAGGCGCTCAAGGAAGCGGCGCTGGGCGCGCTGGGGCGCGCGCTGCACGTCTGACGCCCGCGGCGAGCCCGGGCGCCTTACGCGCTGCCGGG
>JAAYYF010000030.1 GCA_012515535.1 Deinococcales bacterium | reverse complement strand
CGCCGAAGCGTGCGCCCGTGACCGTCACCGGCTCGCCGGCGACCGCCACCGTCGGGGAGACGGTCAGGCGCGGCGCCTCGGGGCTGCAGGCCACGAGCGCCAGGACCAGGACGGTTAGCGTCAGGAGGTTCTTCGTCATCACGCTGCTCGCGGACGCGGGGGGCGCCTGGCCCTCATCTTCCCACCGAGGCCATCACGGGAATCTCACGGAGCGCGACGCGCGGGCGCGCTCCGCGGCCGCTGAGCGGCGGTCGCTCCGCGCGTAGACTGGCGCTGGGAGGCCCGTTTGAGCTCGCTGTCGCAACGCCTCTACGCGCGCCTGGTGCGGCCCGTGCGCGGGGGCGGCCGCGGACCTCAGCCGGAGCGCGCCGACCCCGAGGTGTCGGCCAACGGCCTGCGGCAGATCGCGGCCGCGGCGCTGCAGAACGCCGGCGACCAGGTGGTCAACGCCGGCACGGTGCTGCCCTGGCTGCTCGCCGCCGTGGGCGCGCCGGTGGGGCTGGTAGGCCTGCTGGTGCCGGTGCGCGAGTCGGGCTCGCTGCTACCGCAGGCGTTGCTGTCGCCCCGCGTCCGGCGGCGCACGCAGCGGCGCTGGGTGTGGGTCGCCGGCGCCGGCGTCCAGGCGGCGGCCGCGGCCGGCATGGCGCTGGCGGCCGCCACCACCGAGGGCGCGCTGGCCGGGGCTCTCGTGCTGACCACCCTCGCTCTCTTCGCCATGGGGCGCTCGCTCTGCTCGATCGCCTCGAAGGACGTCATGGCTCGCACCATCCCCAAGGGCCAGCGCGGTCAGATCAACGGCCTCTCGACCCTCGCCTCCGGCGTGGTGGCCGTGACCATCGGCCTGGGCATCCGCCTGTGGGGCGGGGAGGGGACCGACGTCACGCTGCTCGCCCTGCTGCTGGGCGGGGCGGCGCTGGCGTGGGTGGCCGGGGCGGCGGTGTACGCCACGGTCCGCGAGCCCGCCGCCGCGCCGGAGGCCGCCGAGCCCGGCGACTGGTGGCGCGACGCCTGGCGGCTGCTCTCGCGCGACGCCCCTTTCCGCCGCTTCGTGACCGTGCGCACGCTGCTGCTCGTGTCCGCCCTGAGCCCGCCCTTCCTGGTGGTGCTGGCGGCAGAGAGAGGCGGGGCCGGCCTGAGCGGGCTCGGGCCGTTCGTGATCGCCCAGGGCGCCGCCCGGATGATCGGTGGGCGCCTCTTCGGGCGCCTGGCCGACCGCTCCAGCCGCCGGCTGATGGCGTTCGGGGCCTTGGCCGCCTCGCTGGTGGTCCTGGCGCTGCTGGGGCTCTCGGCGCTGGGGGTGGTGCGCGAGGCGCCCTGGCTCTACGCCGTGGGGTACTTCGTGCTGGCGCTGGTGCACACCGGCGTGCGGGTGGCGCGCAAGACCTACGTGGTCGACATGGCCGAGCCCGACCAGGTGACGGAGTACGTGGCCGTGTCGAACACCCTCATGGGGGCGCTCCTGCTCGTGACCGGCGCGGTCAACGCGGCGCTCGCCACGTTCGGCGCCGAGGTGGCGCTGGCGTTCCTGGCGCTGCTGGGGCTGACGGGCGTGGTCGTGGCGCGCACGCTGCCCGAGGTGAGCGCGCGCGGCTGAGCGCGGCGCGCCTAGCCCGCCCGGGTCGGCGGGCGGCGGCCGCGGGGCGCGAGCCGGCCGGCGTGGGCACAGCCCCCGCGCGCTCGCGCCCCTAGACTGCCACCAGCGCCAAGGAGGTGGCCGATGGACCGAACCCGCGAAGGCCTCAGGGAGCTGTGGGAGAAGATCAAGGACGTGCGCGTGGCCATGCTCACCACGGCCGCGGCCGACGGCCGGCTGCACAGCCGCCCGATGT
>JAAYYF010000029.1 GCA_012515535.1 Deinococcales bacterium | reverse complement strand
TCGGGGCTTCAGGGGCGGGAACGCCACCAGCGAGGCTCGGTTAGGGGTCACGTGAACGTCGCCATCGCCACGTTGGCCGATCGGCCGGACCTCGTGCCTCGGTTCGAGGACGCGGCGCTGGCGTCGGTGCGGCCGAGCCGGAAGCACCTGGAGCCGTACGCGCCCATGGCGGAGTACGCGCGCCGTGTCCGCGAGGACGGGCTCCCGTCGGACCCCTGGCTGCGCGTGCACGCCCGCGCCGGCGGGCGCCTCGTCGGCGTCGCGCCGCGCTCCATGACGATCGCCGCCACGCTCGCCGAGTGGCGCGCCTGGACGGGCCTACCCTTCACCGAGAGCGGTGGGGTGCTGGTGCCCGGAGCCTTGGTGCCGGTGCACGTGTCGGTCGAGCAGGACCACGCGGTGTACGTCGAGCCCAACGTGTGGGTCCAGCACGACCTGTAGACCGCAGGCGCCCGCCCAGCGAGGGACGCTGGCTGCGCAGCCGTAGGCGCCTACCACGTCCTCGAGCGCTCCTCGGCCCGTGCGGTCGCCGCCTGCCATCCGGAGCGACGCGCGGTGGTCGACGCTGGGGGCTCCGCGGTCGCGTCACCGCACCTTGGACACCAGTTCCACGAGGTTCCCGTCCGGGTCCCGCACCTGCGCGTTCCGGTTGTCGTTGCCGGCGTCGTGCGGCTCCCGGACGGCGGGCACCCCGGCCGCGACCAGCCTGGCGAACTCGGCGTCGACGTCGTCGGTCCAGAAGACCACCGCCATCGCCGGCGCGCCGGGGGTGGCGTCCACGCCGTGCACCCGCTTGGCGGCCTCCACGGCGCCGAGGCCCAGCGTGAAGCCGCCGGCCGCGAGCTCCACGTGCTCCGGCGTGCCTTCACGAGGGGTGCGGAACGTCTCGCGCAGGCCCAGCAGGTCTCGGTAGAAGCGGACGCCCGCCTCGATGTCGCGCGTGTAGAGGTTGACGAGCCCGGACGTGATCATGCCCCGATGCTAAACAGCGTGGTCGAGGACCGCCAGCCGTCCTGATCCGCCGCGCCTGCTACCCCGCCGCGGCCACGCCCTCCAGCGCCCCCGGGTCGGTGATCAGGAGCTTCCTCCGCCCCGTCTTCACCCAGCCGCGCTTGCGCCAGCCCGCCAGCACGCGGTTGACGGTCTCGAGCGTGGAGCCCGTGAGCGCCGCCAGGTCCTCCTGGCTCAACGGCGCGCCCAGCGTGCGGCCCTCGGGCACCTCCTCACCGAAGCGCTGGCTCAGGGTGAGCAGCGCCCCCGCCAGGCGCGTCTCCACCGGCGCGCTGGCGGCGGCGCGCAGGCGCGCGTGCGCCGCGCGCAGGCGGCCGCTCACGTCCTCGAGCGCCGCCACCGCCACGCTGGGGAAGCGCGTCACCAGCGAGGCGAACTCCGCGGTGGACGTCACCAGCAGGCAGCCGCCCGTCAGCGCCTCGGCGCGGCTCTCGTTCACCGCCTGCCCCAGCAGGGGCAGCGCCCCGAACGAGTCGCCGGGCCCGAGCACGTCGACGAGGTGCTCGCTGCCGCCCGGGGCGTCGTGCACCAGCTTCACGCGCCCGCTGACGATCACCATCAGGCTCTCCGCCGGGTCGCCGGCGTTCACGAGCGTGCTGCCTGCCAGCATGTGCTTGGCGTGGAACGCCTCGTGCGCCGCCGCCAGCTCGGCCTCGCTCAGCCCCGCGAAGTACGGCACCAACCCCAGCACGTGGAGCCTGAGCTCGGGGCTGCACGCCTGCGGCGGCAGGTCGTCGGGCGGCCAGTCGCCGACGCGTGATCGTGAGAGGGGATTACCCGAGCCTTCATGCATCGCTTCCGATGCTAGCGCGCTTCTGGCCTCCCGCACGCGAGGGGTGTATCCTCTACACCGAAACCGACGGGCGGCCCGCGCATCATGGTGTTCCGCGGCACCCTCTCCCACGTCGAGCACTCGCACCTGGAGGTCAAGAATGAAGCGTCTCGTCAAGATCCTCGCCCCGCTGGTTCTGGGGCTGATCGTCGCCATCCCCCTCGTCTCCGCCCAGGGAACGCCCATCGGTGAGGCCGACACCGCCGCCGGCGAGTCCGTCTACAACTCGACCTGCATGGCCTGCCACCAGGCGAACGGCCAGGGCCTGCCCGGCGCCTTCCCGCCGCTCGCCGACCACGTCGACGAGCTCGTCAAGGCCGAAGGCGGCCGCACCTACGTCACCAACGTCGTGCTGTGGGGCCTGCAGGGCGCCATCGACGTCAACGGCATGACCTACAACAGCATCATGACGCCGCAGTCGCACCTCAACGACCAGCAGATCGCCGACGTCCTCAACTACGTCGTCACCGCCTGGGAAGGCGCCGCCAAGCTGCCCGAGGGCTTCCTGGCCTTCACCGCCGAGGAGGTCGCCGCCCAGCGCGCCACCCAGAAGACGCCGGCCGAGGTCCTTGCCATGCGCGAAGCGCTCCAGCTCGGCGCCGAGTGAGAGCCAGCTAGAACACGCCCTGTAGGGCGTTCCGCGGGAGCCGCACCGGTCACCGGTGGCGGCTCCCGCTGTCGTTACACTCCAACGATGACGACCGGCGTCGACAGCCGCGCGGACCTCCTGTTCCTGGCGTTCGAGCGGAACAGCCGGGTCAACGCCGCGCTGCTGGCCGCGATCGAAGCCAGCGACCTGCCGTTCGCCAGCGGCGGCTGGAGCATCGGCAAGCTCCTCTGCCACCTGGCAAGCTTCCGTCGCCAGTGGCTAGCCGAGATCGCCCCGAAGCACGCCGCCGGCCTGCGGAGCCTGGCCGACTACACCGACGACGGTCGCGACTTCGAGCCGCTCACCGACGACCTGCTCGTGATCGCCGACGCCTTCCGCGCCGGCGACGCGGCCGTGGTGGCGGCCGTACACGCCGCGCTTACGGAGCGCCGGCCGTTCCCGGGCTTCTACCGCTCCGACCCGACCGAGCTCCTGGTGCACGTGATGGTTCACGACGCCCACCACCGCGGGCAGATCATGAGCCTGCTGCGCCAGCGCGGCCGCTCCAGGGCCGACATGATCAAGCTCGAGGACGCCACCTGGCTCGTGTGGCGCGAGTGAGCCCAGGTGCGGCGCTGCGCGCGCAACGCGCTCGCGTGCGCGCGCAATACCGTTATGGCTGGCTCAGGCCAGCGCTCACCTGCGCGGGGCGTCCGCCGGGTACGCCTCGGGCACGCGCCGCGAGTAGCGCTCGCGCGCGGTGACCACGAAGTAGGGGAGGGGCCGGCGCCGGCCGTACACGTTCGCCGCCAACCACTCGAGCTCCGCCTCGTGCTCCTCTTCCGGCACCTCGGTCCACCAGGCGCGCGCCTCCGGGTTCCAGCGGTAGCGCCGCTCCTTGAGCAGGTCCTTGCGGTCGAACGGCGAGCCCTCGGCCCAGAGGCGCACGCTGTTCCGGCGGGCGTTCTCCTGCAGGAGCGCCATCGCGGTCCGGCCGCTGCCGTTGGCCCTGCTGGCGAGGACCTCGAGCCCGGCGCGGCAGTCGATCAGCGCCCGGTGGCCCTCGAAGAAGAAGCCGTGCTTGTAGGCGAGGAACTCCATGCTCGAGCTCCCGAAGCCGAGCTCGCGCCAGCCCACGTCGGAGATGGAGCAGGCCCAGTCGAGCTCCGCGAAGCGGGGGAGGCGCCGCTCCACGAACGGCCGGTCGAAGGCGGCGTTGTGCGCGATCACCAGGCGCGCGTCGCCGATCAGCGCCTCCACCTCCTCCTCCGAGATGCGCTGGCCCGCCACGTCGGCGTCGGTGAGGCCCGTGATGGCCGTGACCTGGGG
>JAAYYF010000182.1 GCA_012515535.1 Deinococcales bacterium | reverse complement strand
CTCGCCGGGCCGGTGGTGGCCGCCGCCGTGATCCTCGAGCCGGACCGCGATTACCCGTACCGCGACTCCAAGCGCTTGGGCCCCGCCGAGCGCGCCGCGCTGGCCGCGCGCCTGCGCGAGGAGGCGGTGGCGTACGCGGTGGGGGTGGCCAGCGCGCTGGAGGTCGACACGCACAACGTGCTGGGCGCCACCAAGCTGGCGGCGCGGCGCGCGGTGGCGGCGCTGGCGCCGGCCGCCCAGGGGCTGGTGACCGACTACCTGCGGCTCGACACCGGGCTGCCCGAGCTCGCCGTGGCGCGTGGCGACGCGCGCAGCTACCAGGTGGCGGCCGCCAGCGTGCTGGCCAAGACCACGCGCGACGCGCTGATGGCCGAGCTCGACGCGCGCCACCCCGGCTACGGCTTCGCGCGCCACAAGGGGTACGGCGCGCCCGAGCACCTGCGCGCTCTCGAGCGCCTGGGCGCCTGCCCCGAGCACCGCACCAGCTTCGCGCCCGTGGCGCAGCGGGCGCTGTTCGGCGCGCTGCCCTGACGCGCCTCCGCCGCCCGGAGGCGGCCTCGCGGCCCCGGGTCACGTAGAATGCCCTCGAACCCGCGAGCCGTAGCGCGTTCGCCGGCCCCTCCGGGCGCGGCTGCAGCCGCTGGCGCCGCGGGCGAACAGGAGTCATCTCATGCCCGAGTGCATCGGAGTGAAGTTCGACAACGGCCCCAAGATCCACTACCTCGAGGCGCCGCCCACGCCGCCCGCCATCGGCACCACCTGCGTGGTGGTCACGCGCCGCGGCCTGGAGCTCGGCAAGGTGCGTACCGGCGTCAAGGAGGTCGAGAAGGCCCACGGCCACGTGGTGCGCAGCGCCGCCGAGGACGACCTGCAGGCGTACGAGGAGCTGAAGCGCAAGGCCGAGGACCTCAAGTGGCTGCTGCGCGCCCGCGCGCGGCAGGTGGAGGCCGACGTCAAGATCGTCGCCCTCGAGTTCACCATCGACGAGAGCCTGCTGGTCGTCTCCTACTCGAGCGAGAAGCAGGTGCCGCTGCGCGTCCTGGCCGCCGAGCTGGTGAAGCACACGAGCGCCCGCATCGAGTTCGCCAACGTGGGCCCGCGCGACCAGGCGCGCATCCTCGGCACGCTGGGGGTGTGCGGCGACGGCTCCTGCAGCTCGACCTGGCTGCAGAGCTTCAACGCCGTCAGCATCCGCATGGCGCGCGACCAGCAGCTGCCGCTCAACCCCGAGAAGATCTCGGGGCCGTGCGGGCGGCTGATGTGCTGCCTGCAGTACGAGCACGACATGTACCGCGAGCTGCTCAAGGGCATGCCGCGCAAGGGCGCCAAGGCCTGCCACGACGGCAGCGGCACCTGCGGGCGCGTCGTCAAGCTCAACCCGCTGAAGGGCACGGTGGAGCTGAAGACCGACGAGGGCGCCATCGAGGAGTTCCCCGCCGACGAGGTGTCGCGCCCGCGCGACGACGCGGGGCGCCCACGCGACGACGCCCCCCGCTCGCGCGGGGCGAACTAGGCGCCCAGCACCGCCCGCAGCTCGAGCGCCAGCACGGTGCAGGCGAGCGTGGCCTGGGCGTAGCTGGCGAGCGCCTCGTCGCAGCGGTCCACGGCGGCCACCGCGGTCGCGTAGCGCTGCGGCGGCTCGCGCCTGAGCAGCTCGCGCAGCCAGACGAGCGGCCCGGGCTCGGTGCCCGTCTCGAGCGCCTCCTGGGTGGCCTTGGCGAACGCCTCGGCGGCCGTCACGGCCCCCGCCAGGTCGCCGTCCAGCGCCTGAAGCAGCGCCTCGGCCGCGCGCCGCGCGCCGTCGCCAGAGCCCTCCGCGGCGCGCAGCAGCGCCCCGGGCTGGCCCAGGCGCACGGCCGGGTGGTCGGTGGCGCCCGGCGCCAGGCGCTCGAGCTCGGCGGCGTCCACCGGCCGGAAGCGCACCGTGGCGGCGCGCGACGCCACGGTGGGCAGCACCGCCTCGGGGCCCGGCGCGATCAGCACGATCAGCGCCCAGGCGGGCGGCTCCTCGAGCAGCTTGAGGAAGGCGTTCGCCGCCGCCACGTTGAGGCTCTCGGCGTGGTCGATGACGCCGACGCGCGTGGTGAAGCGCGGGCGCGTCAGCAGCCAGGGGCCCAGCGGCTCGGGGTCGCCGCCCTCGCGCGGCACCAGCTGGTCGATGCGCAGCTCGAGGCTGCGCTTGGCGCGGCCGGTGCTGGTGGTGGCGCGCGGCGCGACCTCCTTGAGGTCGGGGTGGGTGCCGGCCGCCAGCAGGCTGCAGCTGGGGCAGACGCCGCAGGGCCGCGCCTCGGCGGGGCCGCTGCAGTTCACGTAGGCCGCGAACCAGCGCGCCGCGGGGCGCCGCCCCACGCTCTCGGGGCCGGCGAACAGCAGGGTGCGCGGGCCCGCCCCGTCGCGCCACAGGTCGCGCAGCTCGGCCAGCTGCGCGGCGTGCCCCAGCGGCTCGAGCGCCTGGCCCACCACGCCTAGCGGCCCGCCTCGAGGCGCGTGGCCAGGACCTCCGGGTAGCCGGCGGCGCGCACGTCGGCCTGCACGGCCGCCACGTCGAACGCCACGCGGTGGTGCTCGATGCGGCGCTTCTCGCTGTCGAAGAGGAAGTAGCTCGCCAGCGGCACCTGGTCGCGCGGCTGCCCCACCGAGCCGGGGTTGGCGATCACGCGCGCCAGCGGCGGCAGGCGGTAGCTGTACGACTCGTGGCGGAAGGCGAGGGTGCGCCACAGGTCGTAGCCGCCGTGGTGGACGGTGGCGAAGAGCTTGGGGGCGTGCGTGTGGCCCACCAGCAGCAGCGGCTGCTGCATGAGCGCCACGTTGTCCTGGGCGGCGCTGACGGTGGCGAGGTAGTCCCAGGGGCGCGTGAGGGCGCCGTGCGCCGCCTCCCAGCCGTCGCCGACGACGTGCTCCTCGAGGCTCAGCAGGAACTTCAGGCTGTCGGAGGAGAGGGTGGTGAGCTGGCGGTCGAGGACCTCCATCACCACGCCCGCCGCCCAGTACTCGCCGCGCTCGCCGTAGGCGAGCTCGAGCAGAGCGCTGTCGTGGTTGCCCAGGATGCGCACGCTGGGGTCGAGCTCGATGAGGCGCTGCACGACCTCCTCGGCGTGGGGGTAGTAGCCGACGGCGTCGCCGAGGAACATCACGTCGTCGAAACCGCGCGCGCGGGCGTGGCGCACCACGGCGTCGAGGGCAGGCAGGTTGGCGTGCACGTCGCTCAGCACCAGGTAGCGCATCGGCATGAGGATACCAGGACCGGGCGCGGCCCCGAAGGCGCCGGGGCCGGCCCGGCCCACGGTCGGCGAACGGCTATACTCTGTCCGATGCGGCCCCCGTCGTACCCCGCCTCGTGCCTCCGCTGTGCCGTCGCTCTGCTGGTGCTCGTGCTCGCCTGCACCGGCGTGGCGCAGATCAGCGTCCCGACGTTCGGTACGCGTGGCGAGGTGCAGGCGCAGGTCGTCGAGGAGTTCATGGCCGAGTTCCGCGCCGCCGTGGCGGCCGCCACCGGCCTCGAGGTGCGCTCGGGCGAGCTGATCACCCCCGGCATCGCCGGGAGCCTGGAGCCGGAGTTCGCGGTCCTGATCGCCGAGCTCGACGGCGCCCGCTTCGCCATCAGCGGCGAGATCGCGGGCCTGGTCGACCCGGGCGGCGAGCCGTACGCCGTCAACCTCATCGTCGTCGACGCCGAGCGCGCGCGCAGCACCGACCTCACCACCCGCATGCTCGACCCGCTGGCGGTCGCGCCCGCGGCCGCCGAGCTGGCGGCGGCGGTGGCGGCGTTCACCAGCGCCGCCGTCGAGCTGCCGCGCGGCGACGCCGGCATCTTCGTGTCGAGCGAGCCAGGCGAGGCCCAGGTGTTCCTCGACGGCGTCTCGATCGGCCGCACCTCCAAGCTCGACGTGGCCATGCTGGCCCCGGGCCGCTACCAGCTGGAGCTGCGCAAGGACGGCTTCCTGCCCGAGACGCGCACCGTGGAGCTGCGCGCCGGCGACACCTCGTTCGTGCACGTGGTGCTGACGGCCATCTCGGGCGGCAGCATCCAGGTGGCCGCCGAGCCCGCTGCGCAGGTGCTGCTAGACGGCGTGCCGAGCGGCCGCACGCCCCTCACCCTGTCGGCGCTGCCGGGCACGCACCGCGTCACGCTGCAGCGCGAGGGGTTCCTGGAGGAGACGTTCGAGGTGCTGGTGCGCAACTACCGCGTCACGCGCCTCGAGGCTGCGCTGGTGCCGGCCGTAGACCCGCTGGTCTTCTGGGACGAGCGGCGCGAGGTGCTGGTGCTGATCGACGGCGAGCTGCAGCCGGGCGCCTACGCCCCGGCGCTCGCGCCCGGCCTCCACACCTTCGAGCTGATCGGCACCACCACGCGCTCGTTCCTGCGAGCCGTGCCCGAGAGCGGCGCGTTCCGCCTGGACCTCGAGACGGGCGAGCTCGTGCCGCTGGCGCCCTGAGGCGTCGCGGCGACCGCTGACCCGCCCCCGCGCCGGGGCGCACCACGGCGCGACCCGTGACCCGCGCCGCTACCGCCCCTCAGGGCAGCTGCACCGGCAGCCGCAGCGCGGTGCCGAGCCACCAGCGGCTGCCGGGCACCGCGCCCCAGCCCGTCCCCAGGCCGCTCTCCAGCGCCCCCTCGAGCGCCAGCTCGCTGCCGCGCGGCAGGGGCTCTGCCAGCGGCAGGCGCGCGGCGGCGCTCAGGCGCAGTGCGGCCACGTCGAGGCGGTACGGCTCGAAGGCGGCGTCGAGGTCGAGGCGCACCGGGCCGAGCTGCTGGCCGAGCGCCACGCTGGCCCCCGGCAGCACCCCGGTGGGCGCCAGGCCGAGCGTGACGCCCACCGTGACGTCGGGCGCGCGGCCGCGCGGGAACAGCACCGCCGCGCCGAGCGCGCCCGCCCCGGCCTCGAAGCCGGGCGTGGCGTAGGCGTGGAGCAGGAGGCGCAGCTCGTCGTCGCCGAGCGCGCGCAGCAGCCGTAGCTGGCCGTCGAGGCGCAGCGCCACGCCCGCGGGCGTGAGGTACAGCTCGGGCGCCGCTTCGAGGATCGACGAGCGCTCCAGGCGCCAGGTGACGCCCAGCTGCGCCCCGGCCGCGGGCGTGGCGAAGCGCGGCCGCTCCGCCGACGCCAGGTCGCGGGGGCGGAAGGCGCCGGGGTCGGCGCCGAAGCCGAGCAGCGTCACGCGCAGCGCCACCGGGCCGAGCACCCCCCGCGCCCCGAGGCGCCCCTCCGCCACCGCGCCGCTCGCGGGGGCGGCGAAGGCGCCCCACGCCTCGAACACCACGTTGCCGAGCGGTCCGAACGCCTGGTTGGCGCTCAGCCCCACGCCGACCTCCGGGGCGGGGAGGCGCACCTCGAAGGTGACGGTGGCGCCGCCCGCGCGCACGCCCGACAGGCGCGCCCAGCCGCCCGCGGGCGGCGCCCCGGCGCCGAGCTCGAGCGTCTGAGCGGCGGCCGCGCCGGCCACCAGCGTGAGGAGCAGCAGGGTTAGGGTTCGCGTGCGCCTGAACATGCCTCACGGTACCGCGAGGCCGCTCCCGGCGCTGCGGAGGGCGGATGCTAAGATGCTGGGCGGTCCCGCCGGACCCTATCTGGAGCGGAGACGACATGAACATCCTCGGACACCTCACCGTGCTGCCCCAGCTCCCGCCGGAGCTAGCACGGCTCGACGAGCTGGCCCACAACCTCTACTGGAGCTGGCAGCCGGACGCCCGCGCCCTGTTCCGCCGCCTCGACCGCGAGCTGTGGGAGGAGGTGGCCCACAACCCGGTGGCGCTGCTGCGCGACGTCGACCAGGCACGCCTCGACGAGGCCGCGCAGGACGCGGAGTTCCTGGACGCCTACCGGCGCGTGCTGGAGCGCTTCGACGCCTACCTGGCGAGCTCCGGCTGGTTCGGCGAGGCGGTGGGGGAGGACCACCTCTACGCCTACCTGTGCGCCGAGTACGGCTGGACCGAGGCGGTGGCGCTCTACTCGGGCGGCCTCGGGGTGCTGGCGGGCGACCACACCAAGGCGGCCTCCGACCTCGGCGTGCCGCTGGTGGCCGTGGGGCTGTACTACCCGGAGGGCTACTTCCACCAGCGCGTGGCCGCCGACGGGCGCCAGGAGGCGGTCTACCTGCGCACCGACGCGCTGGCCATGCCGTTCCGGCGCGTGCTCGACGAGAACGGCGCGCCCGTCGTCGTGAGGCTCAAGGCGTTCGGACGCGAGGTCAGCGTGCAGGCGCTCGAGAGCCACGTCGGGCGCGTTCGGGTGGTGCTCCTCGACACCGACGTCGAGCCCAACCACGCCGAGGACCGCCAGCTGCTCAGCCGGCTCTACGGCGGCGACGTGCGCACGCGCGTGGCCCAGGAGATGGTGCTGGGCATCGGCGGCGTGCGCATGCTGCGCGCCCTAGGCGTGGAGCCCACCGCGTGGCACATGAACGAGGGCCACAGCGCCTTCTCGGTGCTGGAGCGCTGCCGCGAGCTGGTGGCGCACGGGCTGGGCTTCGACGAGGCCCGCGCGGCCGTAGCGGCGAACACGCTGTTCACCGTGCACACCCCGATCGCGGCGGGCAACGACGCCTTCGCGTTCGAGCTGATCGACGAGGCGTTCGCCGGCTACTGGGGCGGCCTGGGCCTGAGGCAGGACGAGTTCCACGCCCTCGGGCGCTTCGACCAGGGCTGGGGCCCGGCGTTCAGCATGCCGGCGCTGGCGATCCGCTTCTCGTCGGGGCGCAACGGCGTGGCCGAGCTCCACGGCGACACCAGCCGCCGCATCTGGTCGGCGCTGTGGCCCGAGGTGCCGCTCGAGGAGGTGCCCATCGGGCACGTGACCAACGGCGTGCACCTCGCCACCTGGGTGGCGCCCGAGGTGCTGGCGCTGCACGACGAGGTGCTGCCCGAGGGCTGGCGCGCGAGGGCCGACGACGCCGAGACGTGGCGCGCGGTGCGCGCGGTGGCGCCCGGGCGCCTGTGGGAGGTGCGCCGCCTGCTCAAGGCGCGAAGCGTGCGCTTCCTCCGGCGCCGGCTGCTCAAGCAGCTCAGGCGCCACGAGGCCAGCGCCTCCGAGCTGCGCGGCTCCGGCACGCTCTTCGACCCCGAGGCGCTGACCATCGGCTTCGCGCGCCGCTTCGCGACCTACAAGCGCGCCACGCTGATCTTCCGCGACCTCGAGCGGCTCGCGGCCATCCTCAACGACCCCGAGCGCCCGGTGCAGCTGGTGTTCGCCGGCAAGGCGCACCCCGCCGACGCCGAGGGCCAGGAGCTGGTGGCCAGCATCCAGCGCCTCTCCAACGACCCGCGCTTCCACGGCAAGGTGCTGTTCGTCGAGGACTACGACATGGCGGTCGGCCGCGCCCTCACGCGCGGCGTGGACGTGTGGCTCAACAACCCGCGCCGCCCGCTCGAGGCGTCCGGCACCAGCGGCATGAAGGCGGCCATGAACGGCGTGCTGAACCTGTCGATCCTCGACGGCTGGTGGCCCGAGGGGTTCGACGGCGAGAACGGCTGGGCCATCGGCTCGGGCCACACCTTCGAGGACCCCGAGCGCTCCGACGCCGTCGACGCCGACAGCCTCTACGCGCTGCTCGAGAACGAGGTGGTGCCGCTCTACTACCGGCGCGACGAGGCCGGCGTGCCGGTCGAGTGGATGCGCCGTGCCGCCGCCGCCATCGCCAGCATCACGCCGCGCTTCAACGCCTCGCGCATGGTCAAGGAGTACGTCGAGCGTTACTACGCCCCGGCCAGCCGGCGCGGCGCGGCCATGCGCGAAGACGGCTACCGCGCGGCGCGCGAGCTGGCGGCGTGGCGCAAGCACGTCGCCGAGGCGTGGCCGTCGGTCCACTTCACGGCCAGCCCCGTCGAGGAGCGCGTGCGGCGCATCGGCGACGAGGTCGAGGTGTCGGCGGTGCTGCACCTGCGCGAGCTGGACGACGGCGACGTGCGCGTCGAGCTGGTCTACGGCCCGGCCGAGGAGGAGCTGGAGCGCGGCCTCCACCGCGTGCGCCTGGAGCGCGCGGAGACGCTCCCCGACGGCGGCGCCCACTACCGGGCGCGCTTCCGCCCCGCGGTCAGCGGGCGGCTGGCGTACGGCGTGCGCGTCTACGCCGTGAACGAGCACCTCACGTCGCCGTTCGACGCGCGGGCGATCCGTTGGGCGTGAGCTCGCGCTCAGCGCGAGGCGCG
>JAAYYF010000001.1 GCA_012515535.1 Deinococcales bacterium | reverse complement strand
TGGCCGACCTGCGGGCGCGCGGCGCGCGCTCGGCGTGGCTGTCGGTCGACGCGGAGTCGCCCTCGGGGGCGCCGCGCCTCTACCTGGCGGCGGGCATGCGCGTCACGCAGCGCTACCTGGTGTTCGAGAAGGCGGTCGGGTAGGCGCGCGCCGTCCTGTGTACCTCGCTTCCCGGCTAGCGCCGCGCGCCGTCGCGGGCCCGCCGCTAACCTGGAGGCAGGTGGGTTAATCGATTAACCTCACCGGCCGATCGACGACCCCCGCCGCGAGAGGAGGCGAGCGTGGCGAGCATGAAGGAGGTGGCCCGGCTGGCGGGCGTGTCCGTCGCCACCGTCTCCCAGGTGCTGCGCGGCACCAAGCGCTTCACCCCCGAGGTGGAGGCGCGCGTGCGCGCTGCCGCCCGCGAGCTCGGCTACCTGCCCGACCTGCGCGCCAGCGCGCTGCGCACCGGGCGTTCCGACATCGTCGGCGTCCTCCTCCCCGACCTCTCGAACCCCTACTTCCCCGCGCTCCTCAACGCCCTCGAGGTGGCCGCCCGCGCCGCCGGGCTGCTCGTGCTGGTGCACGACAGCGGCAACGAGGTGGGCCTCGAACGCCACGCCCTCGAGCGCCTGGCGTCGGTGCGCGTCGACGGCCTCCTGTGGGTGCCGTCCGACGCCTCCGTGGCCGGCGCGAAGGCGCTGCCACGCCGCGACCTGCCGGTGGTGACGCTCGACCGCCCCCTGCCCGGGCGCGACGCCGTCTACTCCGACCACGCCCAGGGCGGGCGGCTGCTCGCGCGCCACCTGCTCGCGCTCGGGCGCCGCCGGGTGGCGCTCCTCGCCGGCCCCGCGGAGCTCCCCAGCGCCCGCGCCCGCCGCCGCGGCTTCCTCGAGGCCTTCGAGCCGCTCGCGCCCGTGTTCGAGGGCGCGGCCGGCTTCACCCACCGCCTGCCGGAGCCGGTGCGGCGCCGGCTCCGGCAGGCGGTGGGCGGCTTCGACGCCGTCGTGTGCCCCAACGACGCCGTGGCCATCGGCGTGGTGCGCGTCCTGCGCGAGGCGGGCGTGCGCGTTCCGCAAGATGTGTGCGTGACGGGCTTCGACGACATCCCCTGGGCGGCCATGATGGAGCCGCCCCTCACCACCGTGCGCCAACCGCTCGCCGCCATCGGGGCGGAGGCGGTCCGCCTCCTGCTGGAGCGGATCAGGGCGCCTGAGCGCGAGCCGCGGCAGGTGATGCTGCCCGTGGAGCTGGTGGAGCGCGCCTCCACGGCCCCGGCCACCGCCGCGCCGCAGGAAGGAAGCGAGCCATCGCCGTGACCGACCCTCGACCGACGCCCGAAGCCCCCCGCCCCGTCGTGACCGTGGTGGGCAGCGTGAACATGGACCTGGTGGTGAGCGTGCCGCGCCATCCGGCCCCGGGCGAGACCATCATCGGCTCCGACTACGTGACCCACCCCGGCGGCAAGGGCGCCAACCAGGCGGTGGCGGCGGCGCGCCAGGGGGCCGAGGTGCGCTTCATGGGGCGCGTGGGCGACGACGGCTTCGGCGCCGAGCTGCGCGCCGCGCTGGTGGGCGACGGCGTCGACGTCAGCGCCCTCGGCACCAGCCGCGGCCCCAGCGGCGTGGCCTTCATCCAGGTCGACGAGCGCGGGCAGAACAGCATCACCGTGTCGCCCGGCGCCAACTACGCCTTGACGGTGGCCGACCTGCCGGAGGCGGCGTTCCAGGGCGCCGACGTGCTGCTGCTGCAGCTGGAGGTCGACCTGCAGGTGGTGCTGGCGGCCGCCCGCCGCGCGCGCCAGGCGGGCGCGCTGGTGGTGCTGAACCTCGCGCCTGCCCAGCGCCTGAGCGCCGAGCAGCTGCGCGACGTGACCCACCTGGTGGTCAACGAGCACGAGGCCGCGCTGCTGATGGGCGCCACCAGCCTGGCGGTGGTCAACGCGCCCGAGCACGCGGCGCGCGAGCTGACGGCGCTGGTGCCGAACGTGGTGGTCACGCTCGGCGACGCCGGCGCCGTGTGGGCCGAGCGGCGCGGCGACGAGGTCGTGGCCGGCCGCGTGCCGGCGTTCGCGGTGAACGCCGTCGACACCACCGCCGCCGGCGACGCCTTCACGGGCGCCTTCGCGGTGCGGCTCGCGGCCGGCGCGGCTGCCGCGGCCGCCGCCGCGCCGACGGCCGACGCGCCCGCCGCCACCCTGCCCTCGGCCGGCGCGGCCACCGGCACGGCTGCGGGCGCCATGGCCGAGGTCGTGCGCTACGCCTGTGCGGCCGGGGCGCTGGCCACCACCCGGCCGGGCGCCCAGCCGTCGCTGCCGCGCGCCGCCGACGTGGAGCGGCTGCTACGGGAGGGAGCCCCATGAGCGACCCCGCGACGGCGGGCGCGCCGCCCGCGCCCCTGCTGGAGATGCGGAACGTCACCAAGCGCTTCGGCGCCTTCGAGGCGCTGAAGGGGGTCGACTTCGACCTCTACCCCGGCGAGGTGCACGCCCTGCTGGGCGAGAACGGCGCCGGCAAGTCGACGCTCATGAAGATCGTGGCCGGGGTGCAGCCCGCCACCAGCGGGACCTTGCGCGTGGGCGGCGAGGAGGTGGCGTTCCGCGGCGTCGGCGACGCCCAGGCGCACGGCGTGGCCATGGTCTACCAGGAGCTCGCGCTGGCCACCGACCTGTCGGTGGCGGAGAACCTGTTCCTGGGGCGGCTGGAGCCGTTCGTGTCGCACCGGCGCCTCGCCGAGCGCGCGCGCCCGCTCCTCGAGCAGGTCGACCTCGACGTGCCGCCCCTCACGCCGCTGGGCGCGCTGGCGGTGGGCGAGCAGCAGCTCGTCGAGATCGCCCGCGCGCTCGGCCAGGAGCGGCGCGTGCTGGTGTTCGACGAGCCCACCGCCGCCCTCTCCAGCGCCGAGACCGAGCGGCTCTTCGGCCTGATCCGGCGCCTGAAGGAGCGCGGCGTGGGCATCGTCTACATCAGCCACCGCCTCGAGGAGGTGTTCGCGATCGCCGACCGCGTGACGGTGCTGCGCGACGGCCGGCGCGTGCTCACCGCCCCGCTCGCCGAGCTCACCCCCGACGACGTGGTGCGCGCCATGGTGGGCCGCGAGGTGCTGCGCTTCCAGCGCGAGCCCACCGTGCGGGCGGCGGCCCCGCCCTTCCGCTTCGAGTACGGCGGCGACGGGCTCGCCCCCGGCGCCATCGAGCTGCGCCCCGGCGAGATCGTGGGCGCCGCCGGCGTGGTCGGCTCGGGGCGCAACAAGCTCCTCGCCACCCTGTTCGGCCTCGGCGGCGAGGCGCGGCTCGACGGCGCGCGCGTGGCCTCGCCCGCCGACGCCATCGCCAAGGGGATGTTCCTGGTGCCCGAGGACCGCAAGCTCGCGGGCCTGGTGCTCGACCTGTCGGTGCGCGAGAACCTGACGCTGGCGATCCTGCCGCGCCTGGTGCGCGCCGGCATGTTCCTGGACCGGCGCCAGGAGGGCCAGGAGGCGCGGCGCTGGATCGAGCGGCTGCACCTGCGCCCGCCCGAGCCGGAGAAGCCGGTGGTGGAGCTGTCGGGCGGCAACCAGCAGAAGGTGGTGGTGGGCAAGGCGCTCGCCACCGGCCCGCGCGTGCTGCTGCTCGACGAGCCCACCCGCGGCGTCGACGTGGGCGCGCGCAGCGAGATCTACCGGGTCATCGACGAGCTGGCCCGTGAGGGGATGGCGATCCTCGTCGCCAGCTCCGACACCGAGGAGCTGGTGGGCCTGGCCGACCGGCTGCTCGTCTTCCGGCACGGGCGCGTGGCCGTCGAGCTGACGCGCCCGCTCGACGACAAGGAGGTAGTCGCGCATGTCACAGGCGCCCGGCAGGTGGCGTGAGCTGATCGCCCGTTTCGGGCTGCTGCTCGCGCTGGTGGTGATGGTGATCGTCCTGGCGTCGATCTCCGACCGCTTCCTCACCACCTCGAACATCATCAACGTGCTGCGGCAGATCTCGGTCAACGCCATCATCGCCTTCGGCATGACGGTGGTGATCATCGGCGCCGGCATCGACCTGTCGGTGGGCTCGCTGCTCGCCCTCGTGGGCGTGAGCGCCGCCCTGCTGGCCACCGGCGCCGGGCTGCCGGTGTGGCTGGTGGTCGTGATCGCGGTGGTGCTGGGGCTGCTGCTCGGCCTCGTCAACGGGCTGTTCGTGGGCTACGCCGGGGTGGCGCCGTTCATCGTCACGCTGGCGGGGCTCACCATCTTCCGCGGCGCCGCCTTGGTGCTGACCGACGGGCGGCCCATCAGCGGGCTGCCGCCGTTCTTCTCGCGCCTGGGCTACGGCACCTTCCTCGGCCTGCCGCTGCCGATCTGGATCATGTTCGGCGTGCTGCTGCTGACCTTCGTCCTGCTGAGGCACACGGCGCTGGGGCGCGCCATCTACGCCGTGGGCGGCAACCGCGAGGCGGCGCGCCTGTCGGGCATCCCGGTCAGGCGCGTGCTGGCGTTCACCTACGCCTTCAGCGGCTTCGCCACCGCCATCGCCGCCATCGTGCTCACCGGGCGCCTCAACTCGGCGCAGCCCACCGCCGGGCAGGCGTTCGAGCTCGACGCCATCGCCGCCGTGGTGGTGGGCGGCACCTCGCTCGCCGGCGGGCGCGGCGGGGTGTGGGGCACGCTCATCGGCGCCCTGATCATCGGTGTCATCAACAACGGCATGAACCTGCTGAACGTCTCGAGCTTCTACCAGCAGATCGTGAAGGGGGGTGTGATCCTGGCGGCGCTCCTGCTCGACCGCGCCCTCTCGCGGCGCGAGGGCTGAGCGCCCTCGGTGAAGGGACGCAAGCCGCGCTCGTGACCATCTCATCGCCCGCGGCGTCACCATCCGACGTCGCGGAGCGCTCGCCGCCCGCCACGCCGGCCCCACCGGGGACCGGGAAGCCCCCAGCCGGGCCCGCGCCTCACCGGCCGGCCCCGACCACACGGAGGAACGCATGAGGAAGCTAGCTCTCGTCATCGTCGCGGCGCTCGTCAGCGCCGGCTTCGCGCAGACCATCGGCCTGTCGCTCTCCACGCTCAACAACCCCTTCTTCGTCGAGGTGCGCGACGGCGCCCAGCAGGCGGCCGACGAGCTCGGCTTCGAGCTCATCGTCACCGACGCCCAGGACAGCGTCAGCAACCAGATCTCGAACATCGAGGACCTGCTGCAGCGCGGCGTGGACGTGCTGATCGTCAACGCCACCGACTCCGACGCCGTGGTGCCGGCCGTGATGGAGGCCAACAGCCGGGGCGTGCCGGTGATCGCCGTCGACCGCGGCATCAACGGCGGCACGCTCGCCTACTTCATCGCCTCCGACAACCTCGCCGGCGGCCGCATGGCGGGCGAGTTCATCTGCGAGCGCCTCGGCGGCCAGGGCGCGGTGGTGGAGCTCGAGGGGATCCCGGGCGCCTCGGCGGCGCGCGAGCGCGGCCAGGGCTTCAACGAGGCCATGGCCGCCTGCGAGGGCGTGCAGGTGGTGGCGCGGCAGACCGCCAACTTCAACCGCGCCGAGGGCCTCAGCGTGATGGAGAACATCCTGGTGGCGCAGCCCGAGATCGACGCCGTGTTCGCCCACAACGACGAGATGGCGCTCGGCGCCCTGCAGGCCATCCAGGCCAGCGGCCGTGACATCCTCGTGGTCGGCTTCGACGCCACCGACGACGCCGTGGCCGCCGTCGAGGCGTGCACCATGGCCGCCACCGTGGCGCAGCAGCCCGCGCTGCTGGGCGCCGAGGCCGTGCGCGCCGCCGGCACCATCGTGAACGAGGGCGCCCCGGCCGAGGTGCAGAACGTGGCCGTCGAGCTGCAGCTCGTCACCAGCGAGGCGTGCCAGTGAGGAGGCCTCGAGGCTCGCTCGGGCGCGAGGGCTCGGTAGCGAGGCGCTAGCCGACCCGTCGCGTTCAGGCGTTCCGGGGGCCGGGAGGTAGGTCGTCCCGGCCCCCGGGCTCGGCGGACCCCGGGCGAGGGACCCTTCGCGCGAGCCTCGGATGCTCGTTCAAGGATGAGGGCCTAGCCTCGAACGAGGACCCGAGGCTACTGGAGACGCCTTGGCTCCACCCACCGGTCCGCTCTTCTGGGAGGCGCATGCGATGAAACGTTCCGGGATCCTGCACGCCGAGCTGTCGGCGTTGGTGGCGGCCCTGGGCCACGGCGACACGCTGGTGATCGGCGACGCCGGCCTGCCCGTGCCGCCCGGCGTGCGCTGCATCGACCTGGCCGTGACGCCGGGCGTGCCGCGCTTCCAGCAGGTGGTCGACGCCGTGCTGAGCGAGCTCGTGGTCGAGCGCGGCCTGGCGAACCTCGAGCAGCTGGAGGCGGCGCCCGCCGCGGCGCAGGCGCTGCAGGCGGCCTGGCCGCCCGAGGTGCCGCTCGAGCGCGTGCCCCACCCCGAGCTGAAGGCCGCCTCCGCCGCGGCGCGCGCCGTGGTGCGCACCGGCGAGACCACCCCCTACTGCAACCTGGTGCTGGTCGCCGGCGTGCCCTTCTAGAGGCGCGGGAAGCGCTCCGCCGCCGCGCGCGCGAGCGCCTCGCGGTGCTCGGGGTGCGCCACCTCGATGAGCGCCTTCGCCCGCTGCCTGAGGCTGCGGCCGTGCAGCGCCGCCACGCCGTACTCCGTGACCACGTAGTGCACGTGGGCGCGGGTCGTGACCACCCCGGCGCCCGGCTTCAGCACCGGCACGATGCGGCTCTCGCCGCGCCGCGTGGTGGAGGGCAGCGCGATGATCGGCTTGCCGCGCTCCGACAGCGCGGCGCCGCGGATGAAGTCCATCTGCCCGCCCACCCCCGAGTACTGGTAGGTGCCCAGCGAGTCGGCCACCACCTGGCCCGTGAGGTCGACCTCCAGCGCCGAGTTGATGGCGGTCACCTTGGGGTTACGCCGGATCACGGCCGTGTCGTTCACGTACGCCACGTCGAGCAGCAGCACCGAGGGGTTGTCGTCGACGAAGTCGTAGAGGCGCCTGGTGCCCATCACGAAGCTCGCCACCACCTTGCCGGGGTGGGTGCGCTTCTGCTCGCCCGTGATCACGCCCCGCTCGATGAGGTCGACCACGCCGTCGGAGAACATCTCGGTGTGGACCCCCAGGCGCGCGTGGCCGGCGAGCGCCGCCAGCACCGCGTCGGGGATGGCGCCGATGCCGAGCTGCAGCGTGGCGCCGTCCTCCACCAGGCTGGCGACGTAGGTGCCGATGGTGCGCTCCACCTCGCCCAGCCGCGGGCGCGGCACCTCGGGGATGGGGGCGTCGACCGCCACGGCCAGGTCGATGTCGTTCACGTGCAGGAGGCCGTCGCCGTGGCTGCGCGGCATGTTCGGGTTCACCTGCGCCACCACCAGCCGCGCCGCCTCCACCGCCGCGCGCGTGGCGTCCACCGAGGTGCCCAGCGAGCAGAAGCCGTGCTTGTCGGGCGGCGTCACCTGGACGAGCGCCACGTCCAGCGGCATGGCGCCCGAGCGGAACAGCGCCGGCACCTCGCTGAGGAAGATGGGCACGTAGTCGCCCTGGCCGCGCGCCACGGCGTCGCGCACGTTCTTCCCCACGAACAGGGCGTTGACGTGGAAGCTGCCCGCCACCTCGGGCGCGGCGTACGGCGCCGGCCCCTCGGTGTGGAGCTGCACCACCTCGACGGCGCGCAGCTCGGGGGCGCGGGCGGCCAGCGCGGCCAGCAGCGCCTGCGGCGCGGCGGCGACGCTGTGGACGAAGACCCGGTCGCCGGAGCGGACCGCGCTCACGGCCTCGGACGCGGTGGTGTGCCTCAACGCCATCCCTCCCCAAGAGCCGGCGCCGCGCGAGGAGCCGAAAGGGGTGGCGCGGTGCCGGCTTGGCCTCAGGCTAGCGGCGGGACGCCGGCCGGCGGCAGTGGTGAACGTCCTGAGCTAGGTCGGTAGCGCAGCTACGCGAGGCGCCCGCCGGCTTCAGCTCCCTCGCGCGCGAGGGGGTGGGCTTCGACCTCGTGTTCCTGCGCACGGGGCTCGAAGGTGTCGTGCCCCGTGCACGCCGCCGGCCGCCCGCGCGCCACGCGGAGCAGGAACACCCCGAGCGCCGTGAAGGCGGCCGCCGCCAGCAGCAGCTGGCTGTTGGGCATGTAGCGGACGAGCGTGAGGTCGAGGAAGCCCAGCGGCACGCCGGCCCCGGCCGCGACCACGGCCCAGCCCACCCAGCGCGGCAGCACGCCACGCCGCAGGGTGAAGGCGCCGTAGGCGAGCAGCCCCGGCACGGCGACGAGCCAGGCGAACACCTCGACCCCGAAGCCCACGCTCCACGCGGCCTGCGA
>JAAYYF010000181.1 GCA_012515535.1 Deinococcales bacterium | reverse complement strand
TGGTAGCCCGCCTCGAAGCCGTAGCCGGGCTCGTCGTCGGGCGGCGTCCAGAGGTGGTTGGCCACGCCGTGGGGGTAGCGCCGCACGCCGCCGCCGGAGCGCCGCAGGCGCACGCCCGGGGCCAGCAGCACCGCGGCCTCGTCGTCGTGGTCGAAGGTGTCTTCCAGCCCGGCGTCGGCCTCCTCCCAGTCGTCGTCGAGCTGCCGCACGTTGGGGTCGAGGGCGGCGCGCACCTCGGGCAGCAGCGCCTCCGTGACGCGGGGCGGGGTGGGCAGGTCGACGTCGATGACCTGGCCGCTGACGCCCGCCGCCTCGGGCGAGCCCAGGAAGCGCACCGCCCGCACCAGCGCCTGGTCGTGACGCGGGTCGGAGGGGGTGCGCGACGGCAGCACCAGGTTGACGCGCGGGTAGGCGAAGCGCTTGCGGAAGCCGTTGACCATCTCGCGCAGCGCGCCCTGCACGGCGTGCATCTGCACGGAGCCGGCGGTGGGCGGCGCCACCACCACGACCCAGCCGTTGCTGAGCAGGCGCGAGGCCGTCTTGAGGGCCAGGAAGGTGCTGCGCACGTTCTCGACCATCACCTCGAGGAACTCGCCCTCGGCCAGCTCCTCGAACGGCGTGGTGCTCACGTGGCCGGCCAGGTGCACGACGCCCCCCAGCGCGCCGAAGATCTCGGTGACCTTCTGGTAGGCCGACAGCACGTCCATCTGGGTGGTCATGTCGGCCTGGATCGGTATCGCCTGACCGCCCAACGCCTCGAGCTCGGCGGCCGTCTTGGCGGCCATCTCCACGTCGCGATCGGCGCACACCACGTCGTACCCAGCGCGACCGTAGGCGAGTGCCACGGCGCGCCCGAAACCCTGGCCTACGTTGGTGACCAGGACGACCCGTGCGCTCTCCATCAGTTCAGGATACGACGGGGGAGGGGTCCCCTCAAGTTCACGGCCTGGGGAGCGTGCTGCGCGTGCGGAACGCCCGGCGGCGGGCGGCGGCCGGCGCCGCGGGGTATAAGGGTGGGATGTTCAGGAGGAAGGCCGAAGCCACCAAGGGCGCCAACCGCGCCAAGACCGAACCGTTCACCTACATCCAGCGAGGCACCACCATCGAGGGTGAGCTGGTGGCCGAGGGGCGCGTGCGCGTCCACGGCGTGGTGCGCGGCAACGTTCGGGTCGCGGGCACCCTCGAGGTGGCCGAGGCCGGGCTGGTGGAGGGCCAACGCGTGGAGGCCGACGAGGTCAAGATCATCGGCCGCGTGGTGGTCGAGCGCCTGGAGGCCCGGGGCAAGGTCGAGATCTGGAGCGGCGGCGAGCTGGTCGGCGACGTGAGCGCCACCTCGCTCGACATCGAGGAGGGCGCGCGCTTCACGGGCCGCAGCGAGATGGCCGGCGCCTCCCTGGTAAGCTCCGCCCCGGACGGCGCGAGCCAGCCCGAGCCCGTCGAGGACGCCGAGCCGCTCGCCGACGACGCGCGGGCGCCCGCCTGAGCGGCAGACCCACGTTTCCGATCCCTGTTGCTATGATGCGGCGTGCTTGGCAGAGTCTCATCTTCCCGCGCCGTGCCGCTAGGGCCTAGGAGTTCAGATGGCGCTTGAGAGATGGTTCCGTCGGAACAAGCCGACGCGCAAGGAAGAGGACAACAGTCCAGCCGGCTTGTGGCTCAAGTGCGACGGCTGCCACGCGCAGATCTACCGCAAGGACCTGGTCGCCAACCGCTACGTCTGCCCCGAGTGCGACCACCACTACCGCATGCCCGTCGACGCGCGCATCGACCTGCTCGCCGACGCCGGCACCTTCGAGCGCTGGTCGGGCCACATCCAGGCCCAGGACCCGCTCGAGTTCGAGGACACCCAGCCGTACACCGAACGCATCGAGAAGGCGCAGAAGAAGCACGGGCGCCCCGACGCCATCGTCACCGGCGCCGCCGAGCTCGACGGCCACGCGGTGGCGCTCGTGGTCATGGACTTCGCCTTCCTGGGGGGCTCGATGGGCTCCGTGGTGGGCGAGGAGATCGCCCGGGCGGCCGAGCGCGCCGCGGAGGAGGGCCGCAGCCTCGTCGCCGTCACGGCCTCGGGGGGCGCCCGCATGCAGGAGGGCGCCCTGTCGCTGATGCAGATGGCCAAGACCACCGTGGCGCTGGGCGCGCTCGCCGAGCGGCGCCTGCCCTACGTCAGCGTGCTCACCGACCCCACCACGGGCGGCGTCACGGCCAGCTTCGCCACCCTCGGCGACGTCATCTTCGCCGAGCCCGGCGCGCTCATCTCGTTCGCGGGCCCGCGCGTCATCCAGCAGACCATCCGCCAGGACCTCCCCGAGGGCTTCCAGCGCGCCGAGTTCCTCCTCCAGAAGGGGATGGTCGACGACGTGGTCAAGCGCAGCGCCCTCAAGGGGCGCGTCGCGCAGGTGCTGAAGCTCCTCACCGCCGGCCTGCCCGAGCCGACCCTGGAGGCGCCCCGTGCCGCTACCGTTTGAGCAACCGATCGAGGACCTGGCCGCGAAGATCCGCGACATGCGGGCCTACGCCAGCGAGCAGCAGATCGACCTCACCGAGGAGATCGACGCCCTGCAGGCGCGCCTCGACCGCCTGAAGCGCGACACCTACGACAACCTCACCCGCTGGCAGCGCGTGCAGGTGGCGCGCGCGCCGGGGCGGCCCACCGGCCTCGACTACCTGCAGCACGCCTTCGAGGGCTTCACCGAGCTCCACGGCGACCGCACGCTGGGCGACGACCCCGCGGTGGTGACGGGCCTGGCCACGCTCGAAGGCGCCAGCGTGGTGGTGATCGCGCAGCAGAAGGGCCGCGACACCAAGGAGAACATCCACCGCAACTTCGGCATGAGCCACCCCAGCGGCTACCGCAAGGCCATGCGCATGTTCGACCTGGCCGACAAGTTCCGCCTGCCGGTCGTCACGCTCATCGACACGCCCGGCGCCTACCCCGGCCTGGCCGCCGAGGAGCAGGGGCAGGCGTGGGTGATCGCCGAGAGCATCCGCCGCATGAGCGAGCTCACGGTGCCGGCCGTCAGCGTGGTCATCGGCGAGGGCGGCTCGGGCGGGGCGCTGGCCATCGGCGTCGCCAACCGCGTGCTCATCCTCGAGAACGCCATCTACTCGGTGATCAGCCCCGAGTCGTGCGCCGCCATCCTGTGGCGCGACGCCGGCGAGGCGGAGCGCGCCGCCGAGGCGCTGAAGCTCACCTCGCGCGACCTGGTGGCGCTGGGCGTGGTGGACCGCGTCATCGACGAGCCGCTGGGCGGCGCCCACAACGACCGCGACACCGCCATCGCCCTCGTGAAGGAGGCGCTGGTCGAGGAGCTGGCGCAGCTGACGCACATGAGCGGCGAGCGCCTGCGGCGCGCGCGCTACGAGCGCTTCCGCGCCCTGGGGCGCTTCGAAGCGGTCGCCTGACGCCGGGCGCGCGCCCGGCGCCGAACCGCTCGTGGAGGAGCCGCTAGGCGGGGCGGCCGCTAGCCGGCCACCGCCGCCCGCAGGGTGGCCACGTTCTCCTGCACGCTGACGCCGCCCCCGAACACCGCGCTGCCGGCCACCAGCACGTCGGCGCCGGCGCCCGCGGCCAGCGGGGCGGTGCGCGCGTTGATGCCGCCGTCGACCTCGATGAGGCAGTTGGGGTTCATGCGGTCGCGCATGCGGCGCACGGCCTCGATGCGCGCCACGCTGCCGGCGATGAACTCCTGCCCGCCGAACCCCGGGTCCACGGTCATCACCAGCGCCAGGTCGAGGAGCGGCAGCGCCCCCTCCAGCACCACCAGCGGCGTGAGCGGGTTCACGGCCAGCCCCACCTTGACGCCGCTCTCGCGCACCTGCTGCAGCAGCCGGTGGAGGTGGTGGGTGGACTCCGCGTGCACCGTAAGGTAGTCGGCGCCGGCGGCGGCGAACCGCTCCACGTAGCGCCCCGGCTCCTGGATCATCAGGTGGACGTCGAGCGGCACCTCGGTGTGGCGCTTGACGGCGGCCACCACGGCGGGCCCGATGCTGATGTTGGGCACGAAGTGCCCGTCCATGACGTCGACGTGGATCAGGTCGGCGCCGGCCGCCTCGGCCGCCCGCACGGCCCCGCCCAGGTCGGCGAAGTCGGCGGAGAGGATCGAAGGGGCGATGCGGATGGGCGCGGGGGGCTGCGTCGTCATCGAGGGGAGTATAGCCCCGGCCGCGCGCGCCGGTCACACGGCGGACCGCGTCGGGGGCGTCGTCCCTGTAGCATTGACCGCGGAGGCAAGATGGCAGACATGGAACGCGACACCTACGCCGACCCGGAGGTGCTGGTCAGCACCGAGTGGGTAGCCGAGCACCTGAACGACCCCAAGGTGAAGGTGCTGGAGGTCGACGAGGACGTCCTCCTCTACGAGCAGGGTCACGTCCCCGGCGCGCAGAAGCTCGACTGGCACACCGAGCTGCAGCGCCAGGACGTCCGTGACTTCATCGGCGAGCGCGAGTTCGCCGAGCTGATGGAGCGCAAGGGCATCAGCAACGACGACACGGTGGTGCTCTACGGCGACAAGTCGAACTGGTGGGCGGCGTACGCCTTCTGGTTCCTGAAGTACAACGGCCACGCCGACGCGAGGCTGATGAACGGCGGGCGCCAGAAGTGGGTCGAGGAGGGGCGCGAGCTCGAGACCGAGGCGCGGCCCGTGGAGCGTGGCAGCTACCGCGTGCCCTACCGCGACGCCTCGATCCGCGCCTTCGCCCACGACGTCATGAAGCACCTCCTCGAGGTGAACGCCGGCCGCGGCGCGCTGGTCGACGTGCGCAGCCCCGAGGAGTTCAGCGGCGAGAAGCTGCACATGCCCGAGTACCCGCAGGAGGGGGCGCTGCGCGGCGGGCACATCCCCGGCGCGGCGAACATCCCGTGGGCGCGCGCCGTGAACCCCGACGGCACCTTCAAGAGCGCCTCCGAGCTGGCCGAGCTGTACCGCGACGCCGGCGTGCTGCCCGAGCACGACGTGGTGGCCTACTGCCGCATCGCCGAGCGCTCGAGCCACAGCTGGTTCGTGCTCAAGTACCTGCTGGGCTACCCCAGGGTGCGCAACTACGACGGCTCGTGGACCGAGTGGGGGAACATGGTCGGCGTGCCGGTGAAGCAGGGCGCCGAGCCCTGAGCCGCGGGCGCGGAGCGCGCCCGAAGCGGTAACGGGAAGCCCAAGAGGACGGGCGGGGACCTGGATCCAGGTCCCCGCCCGTTCGTGCGTCCGGCGGAGCGGCGCGGGGCCGCGACGGCGCCTCAGGCCAGCGCTGGCTCGCCCTTCAGGGCCGCGTCCACGGCCTCCTCGATCTTGGTCAGGCCCTCGTCCAGCTCGGCGTCCGAGAGGTTGAGGGGCGGCAGCAGCCGGATGACGTTGCCGAAGGTGCCGGTAGGCAGGAGCAGCAGGCCGCGCGCGCGGGCGCCCGCCACCACAGCGTCGGTGGTGACGGGGTCGGGGGTGCGGCCGTCGTCGCCCACGAACTCGAGCGCCAGCATGGTGCCCACGCCGCGCAGCTCGCCGATGCGCGGGTGGCGGTCGGCCAGCGCCTGCAGGCGCGCGCGGGCGCGCTCGCCGAGCTCACGGGCGCGCGCCACGATGCCCTCCTCCTCGAAGACGTCGAGGGTGGCCAGGGCGGCCGCGACGGCGGTGGGGTTGCCGCCGAAGGTGGTGCCGAGCATGCCGGGCTTGAGCGTGTCCATGATCTCGGCCTTGCCCACCACCGCGGCGACTGGGAAGCCCGAGCCCAACGCCTTGGCGATCGTCACCAGGTCGGGCTCGAGGCCGAAGCGGTCGACGGCCCACATCTCGCCGGTGCGGCCCATGCCGGCCTGCACCTCGTCGTCGATCCACAGCGCACCGATCTGGCTGGCGTACTCGCGCAGCCCCACCAGGAAGCTCTTCGGGGCGGGTATGAAGCCGCCCTCGCCAGCCACCGGCTCGAGGATGAACGCGGCCACCTCGCTCTCGCCGATGGTGTACTTGACCTGCTCCTTGAGGCGCTCGAGCGCCATGGCGCCCGCCTCCTCGGCGTCCTGGGCGCCCCAGGGGTTGCGGAAGAAGTAGGGGTAGTCGGCGCGGTAGACCTCGGCGGCGCGCGTCACGAAGCCGGTCTTGTACGGCTCGGCCTTGTTGGTCAGCGACATCGCCATGTAGGTGCGGCCGTGGAAGGCGTGCGTGAACGACACGATGCCGGCGCGCTGCGTGTAGGCGCGCGCGATCTTGACGGCGTTCTCGACGGCCTCGGCGCCGGTGTTGACCAGGAAGGTCTTCTTGGGGCTCGGGCCGGGGGCGATGGCGTTGAGGCGCTCGGCGAGCTCCACGTAGCTCGGGTGCATGCCGACCGCGAAGCAGAGGTGCTGGAACTCCGCCGACTGGCGCCTGACCGCCTCCAGCACCTTGGGGTGCGAGTGGCCGAGGTTCATGACGGCGATGCCGGAGGTGAAGTCGAGGTACCGGTTGTCGTCGGCGTCCCAGACGTAGCTGCCGCTCGCGCGGGTGAAGTAGAGCGGGTGGACGCTGGACGCGGCGGGGGTGACCGCGGCCTTTCGGCGCTGGCTCAGGCTCTGGTTGCTCATCGTGCCTCCTAACCTCACCTTGGATGCTTAGGCGTACGGCCCTGATGAGCCGTGGATTGCAAGGTGATGGCCCCGTATGCCTTTCGAAACGTAGGCGCGTGGGCGGGTTGCCTTACAGCGTAGCATGAGAGCCGTATGGCACGGCAGCCCGCGGTGGACGTAGTGGTGGTGGCCGACGGCGCCCAGGACGAGGGCGCCGCGCGCGCCTGGGCGGCGCGGCTGGGCCTGACGCTGGCCGCGCCGGACGCGCCGTCGGCCGACGCGCTGCAGCTGCGGGTGGGCGCCGACGGCCTCGCGCTCCGCACCGCCGGCGGCCAGGAGGTGCGGGCGGCGGCGCACCTCCTGGGGCGGCGCCGCCCGGGCCAGGACCTGCTGGCGCGCGCCGTGGGCCCGGCGGGCGAGGTGGTCGACGCCACCGCCGGCCTGGGCGCCGACGCCTTCCACCTCGCCGCCGGCGGGACGCGCGTGACGATGGTCGAGCGCGTGCCGCTGGTGGCGGCGCTCCTGGAGGACGCCCTCGAGCGGGCGCGCGGGGGCGCCCTGGGGGCGGAGGCGCGGGCGGCCGCAGCGCGCCTCGCGCTCACGGTCGGCGACGCGCGCGCCTACCTGGCGCAGCGCGCCGCGGCCGCCGACCCGCCCGACGTGGTGCTGCTCGACCCGATGTACCCGCAGCGCGGCAAGGCGGCGCTGCCGGGCAAGGGGATGGCGCTGTTCCGCGAGCTGGTGGGGGAGGACCCCGACGTCGGCGAGCTGCTGGCGGTGGCGCTGGGTGCCGCCGCGCGCCGGGTGGTGGTCAAGCGCCCCCTGAAGGCGCCGCCGCTGGCGGGCGTGAAGCCCAGCGGCAGCCTGCGCGGCACCACCACGCGCTACGACCTCTACGCGCCGCGCCGCCGAGGGCCGTAAGCTCGGAGGCGTGCGCGGCGCGAGCCGCTAGCGATCGGGCCGGCTCCAGCGCCGGCCACCGGGAGGCAAGGATGGAAGGCGACCGAGACCGCGAGGCGACCCGACGGGCGGACCGGCAGGCGGACCGACAGGCGACCGGCCCGGCCCCGAGCCTGCACGTGGCCGTGATCGGCGCGGGCACGATGGGTGGGGGCATCGCCACGCTGCTGCTCATGCATGGCCACCGCGTGACGCTCTACGACCCCGCGCCCGAGGCCCTCGAGCGCGCCCGCGCGCGCGCCGCCAAGCGCAACGACGCCGAGGCGCTGAGCGAGCGCCTCGCGCTCACCAGCGACCTGGCCGCCGCGGCGCGCGGCATCGACTTCGCCATCGAGGCGGTACCCGAACGGCTCGAGCTCAAGCGCGAGGTGTTCGCGCAGCTGGACGCCGGCGCCCCGCCCCACGCGGTGCTGGCCACCAACACCAGCGAGCTCTCCGTCACCGCCATCGCCGGCGCCACCGGGCGGCCGCAGCAGGTCGTCGGCATGCACTGGTTCAACCCGCCCGAGCGGATGGAGCTGGTCGAGATGGTGCGCGCGGTGCAGACGAGCGACGACACGCTGGAGCGCACCGAGGCCCTGGCCCGCAGCTGCGGCAAGACCACCGTGACGGTCGCCGACCGCCAGGGGTTCGTGACCACGCGCGCCGTGGCCGCGCTGCTGCTCGAGGGGGTGCGCATGCTGGAGGAGGGGGTGGCGTCGCCGCGGGACATCGACACGGCCGTCAAGCTCGGCCTCAACCACCCCATGGGACCGCTCGAGCTCTCCGACTACATCGGCCTCGACACCATGCTGATGATCGCCGAGTCGATGACCGACGCGCTCGGCGAGCGCTTCCGGGCGCCGCAGACCCTGAGGAAGCTGGTCGAGGCCGGGCACCTGGGGCGCAAGAGCGGCAAGGGCTTCTACGACTACCCCGAGCGCGGCTGAGGCCCGCGAGGGCGAACGAGAGAAGGACGCCCCCTCGCGAGGAGGGGGCGTTCTGGCTGGCCCACAGAGATTCGAACTCCGACCGACCGGACCAAAACCGGGTGTCCTGCCATTAGACGATGGGCCACCGGCGGCAGCGGGCCCTCGCGGGCGCGGGTGGCGCGCCCCGAGGGCGCTGCCGTGGCTTGCGTTGGCTGGCCCACTAGGATTCGAACCTAGACCGACGGAACCAGAATCCGTTGTCCTGCCATTAGACGATGGGCCAACGCACAGGGGAGTGTATGCCCCGCGCCGACGGCCGTCAAGGCCGGCGGCGAGCGACCGCTAGTGTAACCGAGAACCGCCGCCGGTGGGTACCCGGACGACGCCGAGGCCGGACGACCGCGCCCGCTAGTCAAGCCGCGCGCGGCTAGGGTATACTTCGCAGGCTCACGTCGGCGGCGCCTCGGCGCCCCGCTTCCGAGCCTACAGACCGAGGAGAGGTGCCGGAGTGGTTGAACGGGACGGTCTCGAAAACCGTTGTGTGGCTACGCTGCACCGTGGGTTCGAATCCCACCCTCTCCGCCAACCTGGCCGCCCCTGAAGGGCGGCCTTCTTTCGTGCCTCGCGGCCTGGCCCGCGGCCCGAGGCGCGGGCCGCAGAGGAGCAGAAGATGGCAGTCACCGTCGTCGACCACCCGCTGGTGCAGCACAAGCTCTCGATCCTGCGTGACGAGGAGACGAGCGTGCGCGAGTTCCGCTCGTTGTGCATGGAGCTGACGATGCTGATGGCGTTCGAGGCCATGCGCGACCTCGAGCTCGAGGACGCCACGGTCAGGACGCCGGTGGCCGAGGCCAAGGTGAAGCGGCTGGCCGGCAAGAAGCTCGCCCTGATCGGCATCCTGCGCGCCGGCCTGGTGATGGTCGACGGCATCCTCAGCCTAGTGCCCAACGCGCGCGTGGGCCACATCGGCCTCTACCGCGACCCCGAGACGCTGCAGCCCGTGCAGTACTACTCGAAGCTGCCCAACGACGTGGCCGAGCGCGACGTGTTCCTGCTCGACCCCATGCTGGCCACCGGCGGCAGCGCCGCGGCCGCCATCCAGGTGCTGAAGGACGAGGGCGCCAAGCGCGTCCGCCTGCTGTGCATCATCGGCGCGCCCGAGGGCATCCAGGTCGTGGAGGACGCCCACCCCGACGTCGACATCATCCTGGCGGCGCGCGACGAGCGCCTCGACGAGCGCGGCTACATCGTGCCGGGGCTCGGCGACGCCGGCGACCGCCTGTACGGCACCCGGTGAGGCCGGCGCGGCCCGCGGCCGCCGTGCTGGCCGCGGCGGACCGCGCGAGGGGCACCGCGCGTCTCATTCGGCACGCATCTTCGCTCATATGATGGTTCCCGTGCGCAGCACGTTGATCTCCTTCTTCCCCCTGGCCTTCGTGTCGTTCGCCATCGCTTTCGGCGCCGTCCTCTGGTTCGTCCCACGGGTGCGCGCCTTCGCGCTCAAGATCCGCGCCGTGCAGCACGGCGGCGGGGCGCACGGCCAGGGCCAGCGCCAGCACCGGGGGGCGGTGCCCAACATCGGCGGCATCGCCATCCTGGGGGGCTTCCTGCTCGCGGTGCTGGTGGGCTCGCTGGTGGCGCCCGACGCCATCGACGAGTACCGCGTCGAGCTCCTCGCCATCGCCCTGGGCGGCGCCCTCATGACGCTGGTGGGCTTCATCGACGACATGTGGGAGGTGCCGCCGGCGCTGCGGCTCGCCACCCAGGTGGTGGCCTCCGGCATCCTGGTGGTCAACGGGGTGCGCATCGGCTTCGTGACCGACTACTTCGGCGACGCCACCTTCCTGTTCATCCCCGAGACGTTCTCGATCCTGCTCACGGTGCTGTGGGTGGTGGGCTTCACCAACGCCTTCAACTTCATCGACGGCCTCGACGGCCTGTCGTCGGGCATCGCCGCCATCTCCAGCATGAGCCTGCTGGCGGTGGCGATCCAGTTCCCCGACCGCGGCGCGGCGGTGCTGCTGCTGGCCGGGCTGGCCGGCGCCTCGCTGGGCTTCCTGCGCTACAACTTCGGCCCCGCCACCATCATCATGGGCGACTCGGGCGCCTACCTGCTCGGCTACGTGCTGGCCGCGGTCAGCGTGCTGGGCGCGCTGAAGGTCACGGCGGCCGTGTCGGTGGTGGCGCCGATCCTGGTGCTGGCGCTGCCGGTGCTGAACATCACCCAGGTCACGCTCCGGCGCCTGCGGCGCGGCGCCAGCCCGGCGCTCGCCGCCAACGACCACATCCACGACATCCTGCGCGAGCGCTCCGGCTCCAAGCGCCTCACGGTGGTGATCCTCTGGATGGCCACCATGGTGCTCGGCGTGATCGGCATGCTGCTCTCCAGCACCCCGCCGGTCCTCACCCTCGCCACGCTCGTCTCCACCGTGGTGCTCATCGCGGCGGTGTCGCTGCTGCGCCTGGCCGAGGTGAGGCGGCTCGGCGAGCTGACCCCGTGAGCCCGCTCCTCCCCCTGACCCCGCCCCAGGGCCGGCGCCCGCGCGTGGTGGCCGCCTTCGGCACCCGCCCCGAGGCCAACAAGATGGCGCCGGTGGTGCAGGCGCTCGAGCGCACCGAGGGCCTCGAGGCCGTGACGCTCGTGACCGGCCAGCACCGCGAGCAGCTGGCCGGCTCGCTGGCCACGTTCGGCCTCACCCCCGACGCCGACCTGGCGGTGATGACGCCGCGCCAGTCGCTCGCCGAGCTGACCGGGCGCATCGTGCCCGCCGCCGCCCGCACCCTCAAGGAGCTGCGCGCCGACTACGTGCTGGTGCACGGCGACACCTCCACCACCTTCTGCGTGGCGCTGGCGGCGTTCCTGGAGGGCATCCCGGTGGCGCACGTGGAGGCGGGGCTGCGCAGCTTCGACATGGCGCAGCCGTTCCCCGAGGAGGCCAACCGGCGCCTCACGGACGTGCTCACCGACCTCGACCTGCCACCCACCCCGCTGGCCAAGCGCCACCTGCTCATGGAGGGCAAGCGCGAGGCGGCCATGGTGGTCACCGGCAACACCGCCGTCGACGCGGTGCAGCAGATGCGCCGCCACGCGCGCCTGCCGGAGCGGGTGCCGGGCGGGCGCCTGGTGGCGGTGACGATGCACCGGCGCGAGAACCTCCCGGTGATGCGCGAGCTCGCGGCCGCGCTGGCGGCGGTGGCGCGCGCCAACCCCGACGTGACCTTCGTCTACCCGGTGCACCTCAACCCGGCGGTGCGCGAGGCGGTGCGGCCCGCGCTGGGCGGGTTGCCGAACGTGCTGCTCGAGGAGCCGTGGGAGTACCTGGAGATGCTGGCGCTCCTCGACGCCGCCGAGCTGATCGTCACCGACTCCGGCGGCATCCAAGAGGAAGGGGCCGCGCTGGGGGTGCCGGTGGCGGTGCTGCGCAACGTGACCGAGCGCCCCGAGGGCGTCGACGTCGGCGTGCTCGAGCTGCTGGGCAACGACCCCGACCACGTGACGCGGCGCCTGAGCGCGATGCTCGCCGACCCGGCCGCGCTGGCGGCCATGCGCGAGGCGCCCAACCCTTACGGCGACGGCCGCGCCGGCGAGCGCGTCGCCCAGGCGGTGGCGTGGCGCTTCGGCTTGGCCGAGCGCCCCGCCGACTGGCGGCCGCAGGGCGCGCGCGCCGTGGCGGGCGCGGGCGAGGCGGGGTGATCGGCGCCGGCGCCGCGCAGCGCGAGCACGTGCTGCGCTTCGGCAGCCCGCTGCCCGGCGGCCGCGCCGAGCTGCGCTGGCGCGGGCCGGCGCTGATGGGCATCGTCAACGTCACCCCCGACAGCTTCTCCGACGGCGGGCTGCGCTTCGACCCCGCGCGCGCGGTCGCCGACGGCATCCGCATGCACGAGCAGGGGGCGCTGGTGGTCGACGTCGGCGGCGAGTCCACGCGCCCGGGCGCGCCCACGGTGCCGGCGGACGAGGAGCGCCGCCGCGTGGAGCCGGTGGTGGCGGCGCTGGCCGAGGCCGGCGTGGTGGTGAGCATCGACAGCCGCAAGCCCGAGGTGGTGGAGGCGGCGCTCGGCGAGGGGGCGCGCATCGTCAACGACGTGGGCGGCCTGCAGCTGCCGCGCATGCGCCAGCTGGCGGCGGCCGCCGGGGCCCCGGCGGTGATCATGCACATGCAGGGCGAGCCCGCCACCATGCAGACCGCGCCCAGCTACGCGGACGTCGTGGCCGAGGTGGGCGGCTTCCTGCGCGGCGCGGCCGCGCGGGCGCTCGAGGCGGGCGTGCCCGACGTTCTGCTCGACCCCGGCATCGGCTTCGGCAAGAGCGTGGCGCACAACCTTGCGCTGCTGCGGCGCCTCGACGAGCTCGTGGCCGGCGACCGGCCGGTGCTGGTGGGCGCCTCGCGCAAGGCGACCATCGGCCACCTGGCCGGCGAGCCCGACCCCGCCAGGCGCCTGCCCGGCACGCTGGCGCTGCACCTTCACGCCGCCGCCGCCGGGGCCGCCATGCTGCGCGTGCACGACGTGGCGGAGCACGCGCAGGCGCTCGCGGTGTGGAGCGCGCTCGTCGGAGGCGGCGATGCCTGAGGGGGCGGCCAGCGACCGCATCGTGCTGAGCGGCATGGAGTTCTTCGCGTACCACGGCGTGTACGACGAGGAGGGGAGGCTCGGTGCGCGCTTCGTGGTCGACGTCGAGCTCGGGCTGACGCTCCCCGAGGAGGACAGCATCCGCGCCACCGTCGACTACGGCCGCGTCTACGCCGCGGTGGAGGAGACCGTCACGGGCAGCCGCTTCAAGCTGATCGAGGCGCTGGCGACCACCATCGCCCGGCGCCTGCTGGCCAGCGAGGCGCTGGTCGAGCGCGTGGTGGTACGGGTCCACAAGCCGGGCGCGCCGCTGCCCGGCATCGTGCGCGACGTCTTCGTCGAGGTGGCCCGTAGCCGCTGACGCGCCCGCGGCCGGCGCGGAGGCGGCGGCCGGCGGGGCGCGGCGGTCGCCCGACGCCGGTGCGCGGCGCGCCTACGTGGCGCTCGGCGCCAACCTGGGCGACCCCCACGCTCAGCTGCGCCGCGCCGTGGAGCGCCTGGCCGCGCTGGGCACGGTGGCGGCCCGCTCGGCGATCTACGAGACGGCGCCGGTGGGCGGGCCGCCCGGCCAGCCGCCCTACCTCAACGCCGTGCTGGAGCTGCGGCCGCGCCCCGAGCTCGACGAGCCGCGGCGGCTGATGACGGCGCTGCTCGCCATCGAGCGCGAGCTCGGCCGCGTGCGCGCCGAGCGCTGGGGGCCGCGCGTCATCGACCTCGACCTGCTCGACCTCGGCGGCCTGGTCGTGGCGCTGGAGGGGGTGAGCCTGCCGCACCCGCGCCTGCACGAGCGCGCCTTCGTGCTCGCGCCGCTCTGCGAGGTGGCGCCGGCGTGGCGCCACCCGCTGCTGGGCGAGGACGCCTGCGCCCTGCTGGACCGGCTGCCGCGCTCGGGCGTGCGCCGCACCGACCTGGCCTGGTAGCCGCGGGCCCTGGCCCCGAGGGGCGCGTGGGCGGCGCCCGCGGGCAGCGGTTAGACTGGACGGCCGATGCGCCTCTTCGCTATCGCCGACCCCCACCTGTCCCGCGCCGCCAGCAAGCCCATGGACATCTTCGGCCCGGGCTGGGAGGGGCACCCGGAGGCGTTCTTCGAGAACTGGCGGCGGGTGGTGCGCGACGACGACGTGGTGCTCGTGCCCGGCGACATCTCGTGGGCGATGCGCCTCGAGGACGCCCTGCCCGACCTGGAGGACATCGCCGCCCTGCCCGGCGAGAAGGTGCTGCTCCGCGGCAACCACGACTACTGGTGGCCGTCGATCACGCGCCTGCGCCAGGCGCTGCCGCCACGCATGCACGCCCTGCAGAACGACGCGCTGGTCGTGCGTGGCATCGTGGTGGCGGGGACGCGCGGCTGGATCACCCCGGGCAGCCACGGCTTCACGCCGCAGGACGACAAGATATACAGGCGCGAGGTGGAGCGGCTGCGGCTATCGCTGGCCGCGGCCGCGCGCCTCGAAGGGAGCTACCGCGTGGTGATGCTGCACTTCCCGCCCACCAACTCGCGCCTGGAGCCGAGCGGCTTCACCGAGCTGATCGAGGCCGCCGCGCCCGACGCGCTGGTGTACGGCCACGTGCACGGCGAGCAGGAGGGGCTGCTGCGCGAGCTCGGCGACGTGGCCGTGCACTTCGTGGCGGCCGACGCGCTGCGCTTCACCCCCAAGCTGGTCCACGACTTCGGCTCCGGAGGCCCCGCATGACGGTCGCGTCCGCGCAGGGCCGCGTGCTGGTGGTGAACGCCGGCAGCTCGAGCCTCAAGATGAAGCTGCTGCCGGGTGGCGAGTCGCTGCAGGTGGAGCGCCTCGGCGGCCCCACCACGGCGCGCGCCTCCTTCGCGCTGGTCGAGGCGCCGCGCCTCACGCGCCACGACGAGGCGTTCGACTTCGCGCTCGAGGTGTTCCGCCGCGAGCTCGGCGAGCTCGACCTGGCGGTGGTGGGCCACCGCGTGGTGCACGGCGGCACCGAGTTCACCGCGCCCACGCTCATCACCGCCGAGGTCGAGGCGCGCATCGAGGCGCTGTCGCCCCTCGCGCCGCTGCACAACCCCGGCAACCTGGCCGCCCTGCGGGCCGCGCGCCGGGCGCTCCCCGAGGTGCCCCACGTGGCCGTGTTCGACACGGCGTTCCACGCCACGCTGCCCGAGCGCGCCTACCTCTACGGCCTGCCGCTCGAGTACGCCGAGCGGGGGATGCGGCGCTACGGCTTCCACGGCACGAGCCACGAGTACGTGTCGGGCCGCGCCGCCGAGCTGCTCGGCCGCCCGCTCGAGGAGCTTAGGCTCGTCACGCTGCACCTGGGCAACGGGGCCAGCGCCACCGCCGTGGACCGCGGCCGCTCCGTCGACACCAGCATGGGCTTCACCCCGCTGGAGGGGTTGCTGATGGGCACGCGCTCCGGCGACATCGACCCGGGGCTGCTGATCCACCTGCTGCGCGGCGGCATGGCGGTCGACGAGCTCGACCGCCTCCTCAACCGCGGCGCCGGCCTGCGCGGCATGTCGGGCATCAGCAACGACATGCGCGACGTGCGCGCGGCCGCCGCCTCCGGCGAGGCCAAGGCGCGCGCCGCGCTCGAGGTGTTCGCCTACCGCGTGCGCAAGACCATCGGCGCCTACGCCGCCGCCATGGGTGGGCTCGACGCCGTCGTGTTCACGGGCGGCATCGGCGAGAACGACGCCGCGGCGCGCGCCGACTGCCTGCAGGGCCTGGGCTTCCTGGGCCTGACGCTGGACCCGGAGCGCAACGCCCGGGGCGAGACGCGCATCGGCGCCGACGGCGCTGCGGTGGAGGTGCTGGTGGTGAGGACCGACGAGGAGGGCCTGATCGCGCGGCAGGCGCGGGAGGCGGCCGCGGGGGCGCGGCCCGGAGGTGACGGCGAATGATCACGATCGGGCTCGACCTGGGCGGCACCAAGATCCTGGCCGCGGCCGTCGAGGACGGTGAGGTGCTCGACTCGGTGCGGGTCGACACGCCGCAGAGCGGCTTCGAGGACGTGGTGGACGCGCTGGTGGGCACCGCCGAGGAGCTCGCCGCGCGCGGCTTCGCGTCCGACGCCATCGGCATCGGCTCGCCGGGGCCGCTCGACAAGGAGCGGAAGAAGGTGATCTTCTCGCCCAACATCGCCGGGCTCGAGGACGCCCCGCTGGTGGCGGCGCTCGAGGAGCGGCTGGGCAAGCCGGTGGTGCTCGAGAACGACGCCAACGTGGCGGGCTACGCCGAGCACCTCTACGGCGCCGCCCGCGAGCTGCACAGCAGCGTCTACGTCACGCTCTCGACCGGCATCGGCGGCGGGCTGTTCCTGGGCCGCGAGGTGATCCGCGGCGCCCACGGCGTGGCCGGCGAGATCGGCCACATGACCCTGATGCTCGGGGGCCCGATGGGCGGCGACGGCCACGCCGGCACCCTCGAGGCGCTGGCGGCCGGGCGCTCCATGGCCCGCGACGCCTCGTACGCCTACAGCGCGGAGATGGACACGCGCGAGCTGTTCGCCCGCGCGCGCAAGGGCGAGCGCAAGGCGCTCGGCATCGTCGAGAACGCGGCGCTCTTCACGGGCATCGGGCTCGCCAACCTGGTCAAGGTGTTCGACCCCGAGGCGTTCGTGCTGGGCGGCGGCCTCACCGAGGTCGGCGACTACTACCTGAGCCGCGTGCAGGCCGCGGCCGAGCACTACCTGGAGGGCTACCCCGTGCCGCCCCTGCGCCTGGCCGAGCTCGGCGGCGAGGCCGGCGTGATCGGCGCCGCGGCCTTCGCCGCCGCCGCCCTGGAGGGACGATGACCCCCGACACCGTGAACCTGGTCCTCTCGGCGCTGCTGATCTTCATGCTGCGCATCGTCGACGTGTCGCTCGGCACGCTGCGCATCGGCTTCCTGGTGCGCGGGGCGCGCGGGCTCGCCGGGCTGTTCGGCTTCGTGGAGTCGCTCGTGTGGCTCATCGCCGCGGCGCAGGTCTTGTCGAACCTCGACTCGCCGCTCAAGTTCGTGGCCTACGCCGGCGGCTACGCCACCGGCACCATGCTGGGCGTCAGCGTGGAGCGCTGGCTGGCGATCGGCGAGACCATCATGCGCGTGGTGGCGCCGGTCGACAGCCCGCCCGTCGAGGACGCGCTGCGCGAGGCCGGCTTCTACGTGACGGTGCTCAACGCCCGCGGCCGCGACGGCGACGTGCGCGTGGCGTTCTCGGTGCTGCCGCGGCGCCGCATCCCGGCGGCGCTGAAGCTGGTCGGCGAGGTGAACCCGCAGGCGTTCGTGACGCTCGAGTCGACCACGCCCACGGCGCGCAACGTCGCGCCCCCGGCCAGCAAGGTGGGCAAGTAGGCCTCAGGCCAGGCGCACGCCGGTGAGGTCGCCGTGCGCGTCCACCAGGACGCGCACGGCGGAGCCGAGCAGCTCGCTGGCGCGCCGCGAGGCGGCCTCGCTGTCGCGCTCGTCGGCGGGCGTGACCAGCACCGGGCGCGCGTCGAGCGCCAGGCTGGCGGTGAGCGAGAGGCGGTCAAGCACCGCGTCCACGCGCCAGTCGGCCTGCATGAGGTGCTTGACCGCCAGCAGGGCGGCGCGCGGGTGGTCGGCGCCCAGGCCGGCGCCGGCGTCGGGGCGCCGCACCGTGACCGCCGCCGGCAGGCCGCTGAGCGCCTCGTAGATGGCGTCGACGGTCTCGTCGAGCAGGTAGTGCTGCCCCACTAGCGCCAGCGCCTCCTCCTCGGCCTCCTCGACGATGTCCTCGTCGGGGTCGCGGGGGTCGAGGCCGGCGTAGAGGGCGGCCAGGCGCCGCGGCAGGTTGTTCAGGCGGTAGAAGCCCTCCTCGAGGCTCGCCGGCAGCGCCACGCCGCGCCAGCGCCAGCCGGCCTCGGTCAGCCGCGCCAGCGCCGCGAGCTCGGGAGCGGCCTCCACCTCCGCCGCGGTGAGGTGACGGAGCGTGCCGACGGGGTAGGCGAGGGGGGAGCGGTGCATGCCCCATGGTAAGGGCATCGCGGTCGCGGCTGGCTGAAGCGGTCGCGGCGGCCCGTGGTAACCTGCCCCGGTGGAACCGACCCCGGACGCTGCCGCACCCGTGAGGCGCAGGGCCTTCGGCTGGCTCGCGGTGGGCCTGGTCCTGCTGCTGACCGCCGCCACCTTCGTGGTCGTGGACGCGCGGCGCTACTTCACCGTGTCCGAGTACACCCTGCCCGACCTAGTGGGGCTGCCGTACGAGCAGGCCACGGCGCTGCTGCGCCGCGAGGGCCTGGAGCCCGTCACCTTCGTCGAGCACGTGCTCGGCCTGCCGGCCGAGGCGGTCAGCTCGCAGGCGCCGCAGGCCGGCACCGTGGTGAAGCGCGGCCGCTCGATCCACCTGGGCGTCAACACGCCGCCCGCCGAGGCGCGCATCCCCGACCTGGTGGGGCTCGTGCAGGCCGACGCCGTGGCGCGCGCCGCCGAGCTCAACCTCCCGGTGGGCACCATCACGTTCGAGCCCTCGGAGCGGGCCGCCGGGCGCGTCATCGCGCAGGTGCCCGCGGGCGGCGAGCGGCTCGCCCCCGACCAGCGCCTCGCCCTCACCGTCAGCTCAGGCCCGGCGCGCCCACCGCGCGAGCTGCCCGACCTCACCGGCCTGCACGTCGACGAGGCCGTCGAGCAGCTCCACGCCCTGGGCTTCCGGCTCGTCGAGCGCATGCCCTCGACCGTGTCGTTCGCCCGGCCCGGCGCCGTCGTGGCGACCATCCCCCCGGCCGGCGAGACGGTGGCCACGAGCACGCCCGTGATCGTGCAGTACTCCCTCTCGACCGCCAACGTGGTCGAGGTGCCCGACGTCATCGGCTACCCGCAGTGGCGCGCGCAGCTCAGCCTGCGCGCCGCGCAGCTGCAGATCGGGCAGGTCACCTACGTGCAGGACCCGGAGCGCCCCGAGGGGGTGGTGGAGGTCCAGCCCACCGGCTACACCCTGCCCGGCACGCCCGTGCTGCTCACCATCAACGGCCCGCCGCCGAGCTCGCCCTTCGACCCCGCCTTCCAGGGCGGCTTCGGCGACCTGCCGCTCGGCCAGCCGAGCGCGGGCACGCCGGGCCTCACCCCCGGCGGCCTCACGCCGGGCACCACGTCCGGAGGCGCACAGGGCCAGCCGTCAGCGGGCGGCACCACCACCGGCCTGCCGGGCGGCCAGACCGCCGCCGACGGCAGCCGCCTGGTGCCGTTCTCGTTCGACCCCACCCACATGGGGGTCCGCAAGCTGCTGGAGGAGCCGTACCAGCTGCGGGTGGTGGTCAGCGACGAGCGCGGCGAGCGAGTGGTGCTCGACCGCCGCGTGGCGGCCGGCGAACGTGTGACCACCTCGGTCCCGGTCTACGGCCAGGAGGCCATGCTGCAGACGTACATCGACGACGTCTTCTTCCAGGCCTGGCGGCCTTGACGCCCGGGAGCCCGCCGGAGTGGGGTTTACCGCTGTGGAGGCCGCGTTCCCGGGGGAGAATCGGGACGTGAACTCGTCGTCGACGACGCATCCGGTCGGATCGCCGTCTCCTGCAGCGTGGCGTCGTGGCCGGCCCGCGGCCGCGATACTTGGAGGAAGCAGTGAGTGAACCACACATCTCCGCGCTGGCGAAGCGCCTTGCCGAGCAGAACAACGTCGACTGGCGCAAGCTGACCGGCACCGGCGAAGGCGGCAAGGTGGTCGAGCGCGACGTGCTCGACTACCTGGCGCGCGTCATGGCCGGCGAGGAGGCGGTCGACCCCACCCCGGAGCCGCTGCCCGAAGGCATGGAGGCGTGGCCCGACCAGGACGCGCCCAGCTACTTCGATCGCAACGCCGCCCGGAGCGCGCAGCCGGCGCCGGCGGCCGACCCGGCCCCGCTGGACGCCGCGCCCGGCTTCGACGCGCCCGCGTTCGACGCCCCCGCCCCCGACGCGCCGTCGCTCGACGTGCCGTCGGCCGACGCCCCGGCGTTCGACGCGCCGGCCTACGAGGCGCC
>JAAYYF010000028.1 GCA_012515535.1 Deinococcales bacterium | reverse complement strand
GTGCCGGCGAGCGCCGCGGCCAGCGCCGCGAAGCGTTCGTCCGCCGCCGCCTCGAGCTGGCGCCGCTGCTCGTCCAGGCCTCGAAGCTCGAGCACCTGGTCGCGCACCTGGCGCGCGGTGCGCAGCCAGGCGGCGAAGCCGGCGTCGAGGCTCGGGGCGGCGCCGGCGTCGTAGCCGGTGTCGGCGGCCAGCGCCTGCAGGCGGCGGTTCGCCGCCGCCACCTCGTCCTCGGCGGTCGCGCGGAGGCCCCGCGCCTTCTCCGCCCGGTAGCTCAGCTGGGCCTTGCGCTCCGTGAGCTCCTGCCGGCGCGCCCCCTCGGCCAGCAGCCCCTCGAGGCGCCGCGCCACCGCGTCGTGCTCCCAGGCCGCGGGCGGCGCCGCGCCGGCGCGCTCGAACGCCGCCGCGGCGGTGGCGGCCTCGGGTCCGGGGCGCGCGGCGCCGTGCGCGCGCGACCGGGCGCCGGCCCCGGCCACGCTCGCGATCAGGCCGACGACCAGCGCCACGGCGGCCAGCAGGGCGGTGGCGAGGAGCAGCGGCGAGCTACCGCTCAGCCGCGCCAGCTCCGCCCACGCCGCGCCGAGGCCGTCGAGCGAGCCGCCCGCCAACGCCAGCACCCCGGCCAGCGCGAAGAGCGCGCCGCCCAGGAAGGTCAGCAGCGCCGGCCACGCTCGCACGCGCGGCGCCGGCGGGAGCGGAGCCGCCGCCAGCCAGCCGGCGAGCGCCGAGCGCGCCGCGTGGAGCTGGTGGTCCGTGAGCCGCGCGTCGCCGGGCCAGGGGCGCTCCTCGGTCGGGTCCTCGTCGCGCTCGAGCGCCGCCAGCTGCGCGTCGCACAGCTCGATCTCGGCCGCCGCCGCCTCGAGGCGCGTCCGGGCCGCCAGGCGCTCGCCCAGCGCCCGTTCGACCGCCGCGAGGTTCGCCGGCTCGAAGGCGCCCGCGGCGGGCCTGGGTGCGGCGCCGCCGAGCAGCCCCCACGGCTCGGCCATGGCGCCGCGCACCTTGGCCGCCTCGCTCTCGAGGGCGTCGGCCTCGCGGCCCAGCTCCTCCAGGCGTTGCGCCGCCCGCGCCAGCCGCTCGGCTTCCGCCAGGTCGAGGCCGGAGCCGGCGAGCCCCGAGGCCTCCAGGCTCGCGCGCGCCTCGGCCAGCCCCTCGTCGGCCTTGCGCACGAGCGCGGCCGCCGAGCTGATGTCCTTCTCGAGGTCGGCCAGCTCGCCGAGCTCCTGGCCCGTGAGGCGCTCCATGGCCGCCGGGTAGGCCGCGAGCCTCGCCTCGGCGTCGCGGAGCGCTTCGAGGTGGCCCACCAGCTCGAGCGCCTGCTCGTAGCGCTCGCGCCGCGCGGCCTCGGCGCTCGCCGCCGCGCGCTCGGCCTCGAGCTCGTCCCGCTCCTGCCACCGGCTCCACAGCGCGCGGCGCTCCCGCTCCAGCGCGTCGACCTTGGCCTTCGCGGCCTCGAGCTCCTTGCCGGCGGTGGTGTAGCCGCTAAGCGGGAGCCGCACCGCCTGGCGCGCCTTCGGGAGGTCGTAGCCGCCGCTCATCTCGCGGTGCAGGCGGTCGCCGATGGCTTCGTCGGTGGCGCCGTCGACCATGAGGGTCTCGATCGACACCAGGTAGCTGTCGAGCAGGTGCGCCGGGGGCGCCGGGGGCGGCGCGGCGCTCACGCCGTCCCGCTCCCAGGCCAGGTGCGAGCCGAGGCGCACGGCGCGCCAGCGCGTCACGCCGTCCGCGCGGCGCTCCTCGAACTCGCCCGCCACGTCCACCGCCTCGCCCGCGTGCACGTCCTGGGACCACAGGCAGCGCAGCGCCCGCACCAGGCTGCTCTTGCCCGAGGCGTTGGGGCCCACCACCACGGTCACGCCGGCGGCCAGCCCGCCCAGGGTGAACGGCTCCTCCACCCCGGGCAGGGCGTCGACCCGCAGCTCGACCAGCCTCACGCCGCGCTCCCCGGCTGGCTCAGCAGCGCGTCGAGGGCGCGCAAGGCGGCCTCCTCCAGCAGCGCCGCCACCTCCGCCTCGTCGAGCGCGGGCGGCTCCAGGCCGGCGAACGCCTTGGCGCGCGCCGCCTCGACCAGCCGCGGGCGCGCCGCGCTCACCAGGCGCTCGCGCAGCGGCGAGCCCGGCTGGCGCAGCGCCTCGATGCGCGCCGCCAGCAGGCCCACCGGGTCGTCGCCGCGCGCCAGTGCGGCGAGGTCGAGCTCGGGCAGCGCCTCGACGCGCACCCGGTCGACGAAGTAGCTCACCTGCTCGTGCCGGAGCACGCGCGCGCTGGGCGGGTC
>JAAYYF010000027.1 GCA_012515535.1 Deinococcales bacterium | reverse complement strand
GGCCGGCCTGGTGGTGAGCCCGTTCCTCGGCGAGTACCAGTACTGGGGCGACCGCATCGCCGGCTTCCTGGACATGTGGGGCCCGCAGGCGCAGACCGCCGACCTCAGCTACCAGGCCACGGTGGCGGAGCGCGCCGTGCAGCGCGGCGGGCTGCTGGGCATCGGCGTGGGCCGCCCCGTCAACGTGCCCGAGGCCGACACCGACTTCGTGGCCGTGTCGATCCACCAGGCGCTCGGCTTCGTCGGCATCGCCTCGCTGCTGCTGCTCTACGGCCTGCTCGCCTGGCACGGCCTGGAGGTGGCGCGGCGCGTGAAGGGCCCGGCCGCCCTGCTGGCCGCCGGCGCCACCACCTACATCGTGGGGCAGGCGGGCCTCAACCTGCTGGTCGCCTCCGGCATGGCGCCCGTGACCGGCATCCCGCTGCCGGGCGTGAGCTACGGCCTCAACTCGATGATGTCGGTGGCGGTGGCGTTCGGCTTCATCCACCTGGCGGCGCGGCAGGCGCGCGCCGAGGCCCTGGCGGCGGAGGGCGCGGCGTGAGCCGGCCGTTGCGCCTGCTGCTGGCCACCGGCGGCACCGGCGGCCACATCTACCCCGCCCTGGCGGTGGCGGAGGTGGCGCGCGCCCACGGCGAGGCCGTGAGCGTCATCGGCCAGAAGGGCGGCATGGAGGAGCGCCTGGTCGCCGAGGCGGGGCTGCCGTTCCACGGCGTGGCGGCGGGGCGCTGGAACCGCTCGAACCCCGACCCGCGGCAGGCGCTCCAGGCCGTCGCCGGCCTCTACGACGCCGTGCGCCACGTGCGGCGCCAGGCGCCCGACCTGGTGATCGGCTTCGGCGGCTTCGCCTCGTTCCCCGGCTGCGTGGGCGCGGTGGTGGCCGGGCGCCCGCTGGTGCTGCAGGAGGGCAACGCCTTCCCCAGCCGCGTCAACCGCTGGTTCGCGCCGCGCGCGCGGCTGGTGATCAGCGCCCACGCCGAGGCGCTGGCGCACCTGAAGGCCCGGCGCAGCGCGGTGGTGCCGTTCCCCGTCCGCGAGGCGCGCCACGACCGCCGCGCGGCGCGCCGCGCCCTGGGGCTGCCCGAGGAGGGCGTGGTGACGCTGGTGATGGGCGGCTCGCAGGGCTCGCTGGCGCTGAACCGCAGCGTGCCCGAGGCGTTCCTGGGCCTGCCGGAGGGCGCCCGCCCGGTGGTGCTGCACTCCAGCGGCCCGCGCTGGGAGGCGCAGGTGCGCGAGGCGGTCGCGGGGCTGGGGGGCTACCACGTGCGGCCGTACGTGGACGCCGCCCTGGCCTGGTCGGCCGCCGACCTGGCGATCACGCGCGCGGGCGTCGGCACCATCTCCGAGGCCGCCTTCCACGGCGTGCCGCTGTTGATGGTGCCGCTGCCGACCGCCGCCGAGGACCACCAGCTGCACAACGCGCGCGCGGTCGAGGTGGCCGGCGCCGGCCGCGTCGTCGAGGAGCGCGAGGTGTCACGCCTCGGCGAAGTATGGTTAGCGGCGCTGCGCCCCGAGTGGCGCCAGCCGGCCGCGGCCGCGGCGCGCGCCCGCTCCCCCGAGGGGGCGGCGGCGCGCATCTACGCGGCGGCGAGGGAGACGGTAGTTCCATGACCAGCATCCATTTCGTGGGTATCGGCGGCGTGAGCATGCAGGCCCTGGCCCTCTGGTGCCGGGCGGAGGGCTTCGAGGTGAGCGGCTGCGACCGCAGCGAGTTCGACGCCACGCGCCTGACGGCCGCCGGCATCGAGGTGTGCGCCGGCCACGACGCCGCGCACGCGCACGGCAAGTCGCTCGTGGTGCACAGCATGGCGGTGCCCGCCGACCACCCCGAGCTGCAGGCCGCCCGCGCGGCCGGCACGCGCGTGGTGCGCCGCATCGAGCTGCTCGGCGAGCTGTTCCGCCGCCGCCGCGCCATCGGCATCACCGGCACCCACGGCAAGAGCACCACCACCGGCATGGCCGCCACGCTGCTGCTGGCCCTCGACCCCGAGTCGTCGGTGCAGCTCGGCGCCTCGCTGCCCGCCATCGAGGGCGGCTTCCGCTACGGCGCCGGCGAGTGGCTCGTGGCCGAGGTCGACGAGTCCGACCCCGGCTTCGCCGACCTCGAGGCCGAGGTGGCGCTCGTCACCAACCTCGACGACGACCACGTGGCCGGCGAGTACGACGAGCGCCGCAACTACTACGCCAGCTACGACGAGCTACAGGCCGCCACGCGCCGCTTCGCGGGCCACGCGCAGCGCCTGCTCTACTGCCGCGACTGGGTGGCGCTGCCGCCGCTGGTGGCCGACCACCCCGGCGCCGCCAGCTACGGCTTCGCCGCCGACGCCGACTACCGCATCGCCGACGTCGACCTGCGCGACCACAGCAGCCGCTTCGTGCTGCACGCGCCGGGGCTGGGCGCCCTGACGGTGGAGCTGGCGGTGCCGGGCAAGCACAACGTCAGCAACGCCGCCGCCGCGGTGGCGGCCGTGCACCTGGCCGGCTTCGACCCGCGCCCGGCGCTGCCGGCCCTCGCCACCTTCCGCGGGGTCGGCCGCCGCTGGCAGTCGTGGGGCGAGCGCGACGGCGCCCTGATCATCGACGACTACGCCCACCACCCCACCGAGGTGGCCGCGATGCTGGAGGTGGCGCGCCACACCGGCCGCCGCGTGCGCGCCGTGCTGCAGCCGCACCGCTGGGTGCGCACCGCGCGCCAGTGGCCGGAGCTCGCCGCCGCCGCGGCCGCCGCCGACGAGGTGCTGGTGCTCGACATCTACGGCGCCGGCGAGAAGCCCATCGCCAACGTCTCCTCCGCCCTGATCGTCGAGCGCCTGCGCGAGCAGGGCGTCGAGGCGCGCGGCGCCGACATCGGCTCGGCCACCGCCTACCTGGCGGGCAGCCTCGCCCCCAACGACCTCGTGATCACCCTGGGCGCCGGCGACGTGTGGCGCGTGGCGGCCGCGCTGGCCGACGGGCGGGTCGATGCCGAAGGCTAGCCGCGCCGCCGCCCCCGTTGCCGCCGGTCCGGCCCGGCCCCCGGGGTGCTGAGGTGCGCGGCGTCGGGCTGGGCCTCCTGGTGCTGCTGGGCGGCGCGGTGATCGTCAGCCTCTTCTACCCCAAGGTGCAGCACGTGAGCGTGGAGGGCAACCGCCACCACGACGCCAACGCCGTGGCGGCGCTGGCGCGCGTGGCGCCCGGCGACCCGTTCCTCTGGGTCACGCGCCGGCGCGTGGCGGGCCTGGCCGCCGACCCGTGGGTGCTGGACGCCGTGGTGGTGCGGCAGTGGCCCGACCGGGTGACGATCGCGCTGCGCGAGCGCGAGCCGGTGATCTCGGACGGCGTCACGACCTGGGCCGACGATGGTACAGTCCTACTCGGCGCGACGGCCGCGGAGACCGAGGGGCTGCCCCGCCTGCAGGGCTGGGGCGAGCCACGGGTCGCCGAGTCTCTCGAGCTCCTGAGGCTCCTGAGGCCCTTCGGCGTCCAGGTGATAAGCTACTCGCCAGAAGGATTCGAGATTCAGTTGACCGACAGCGAGCTTTTCACACCGAGTGCGGAGGCCTTGCGCGAGCAGTGGTCGGCTTTCGTCAGCCACCGCGGCGGCCGCATCGCGGTCTACCCCTGGGGAGTGAGCAAGGCGCATGAGTGACGAACGAATCATCGTCGGCCTCGACATCGGGACCACGAAGATCTGCACCGTGATCGGTGAGGTGGCCTCCGACGGCGTGCTCGACATCATCGGCGAGGGCACCGTGCCTTCCGACGGCCTCCGCAAGGGGGTCGTCGTCAACCTGGAGCGCACCATCGCCGCCGTCAAGCAGTCGGTGGCGGCCGCCCAGCGCGTCGCGGGCGTGGAGGTCGGCTCCGCCTGGGTGGGGGTGGCCGGCAGCCACCTGAAGGCCCTCACCAGCCACGGCATGACCGCCATCCGCCGCGGCTACGACGTCACCCGCGCCGACGTGGAGCGCACGATCGAGAACGCCCGCGCCGTGCCCCTGGAGGCCAACCTCGAGGTCCTCCACGTCATCCCGCAGGAGTACGTGGTCGACGGCAACGACGGCATCAAGGACCCCATCGGCATGTCGGGCGTGCGCCTCGAGGTCGACGTGCACATCGTCGCCGGCGCCCAGGGCCCTCTGCAGAACCTGCGGCGCTGCGCCACCGACGCCGGCGTGGCCGTCGACGGCATGGTGGTCCAGGCGCTGGCCTCGGGCCTGGCCGTGCTCAACCCCGGCGAGCAGGAGCTCACCACCCTGCTCATCGACATCGGCGGCGGCACCACCGACGTGGGCGTCTTCCGCCGCGGCACCCTCGCCCACTCGGCGGTCATCCCGCTGGGCGGCGAGCACATCACCCAGGACATCTCCCAGCTCCTGCGCATCCCGCCCGACGAGGCGGAGCGCGTCAAGCGCCGCTACGGCGTGGCGCTGCCGGAGCTGGCCGACCGCGACGTCGAGCTCGAGGTGGCGAACCCCAACTACACCGCCTCCATCTCCACCTTCGAGCTGGCGCAGGTCATCCGCCCCCGCGTGGTCGAGATCCTCGACCTGGTGCGGCGCGACATCGAGCAGCGCATGGGCGCCCTCGAGCTGCTGGCGGGCAACGTGGTCATCACCGGCGGCGCCTCGCTGATGCCGGGCGTCGAGCAGGTGGCCAACGAGCGCTTCCGCCTGCCGGTGCGCATCGGCAAGCCCGACGGCGTGTCGGGCCTCGCCGACGTGGTCGCGAGCCCGGCCCACGCCACCGCGGTGGGGCTGGTACGTTACGGCATGGCCCAGGGCCTGGCGTCGGGCGCCACCAGCCGGCGGCCCGAGCGGAGCCCGGCGGAAGCGGCGGCCGGCGAGGGCATCTTCGGTCGGATCAAGAACATACTTAAAGACTTCTTCTGAGCGGAAGGGGTCCAGGAACGTGAGGCGAGCATGCTGACACACACCGACAACGCGGTCATCCGGGTCATCGGCCTGGGTGGTGGGGGCAACAACGCGGTCAACCGCATGATCGAGAGCGGGTTGCGCGGGGTGGAGTTCGTGGCCGCCAACACCGACGCGCAGGTCCTGGCCACCAGCCTGGCCGACGTGCGCATCCAGATGGGCGACCACCTGACCAAGGGCCTGGGCGCCGGCGCCAACCCCGAGGTCGGCGAGAAGGCCGCCCTCGAGGACCGCGACCGCATCGCCGAGGTGCTGCGCGGCTCCGACCTGGTGTTCATCACCGCCGGCATGGGCGGCGGCACCGGCACGGGCAGCGCCCCGGTGGTGGCCGAGGTGGCGCGCGAGATCGGCGCGCTGGCCATCGCCGTGGTCACCACGCCGTTCCAGTTCGAGGGCCCGCGGCGCATGAACCAGGCCCAGGAGGGCCTGAGGCGCCTCGAGGACAAGGTCGACGCCCTCATCGTGGTCGAGAACCAGCGCCTGCTGTCGGCGCTCGACCGCAAGGTGAAGCTCACCGACGCCTTCCGCGTCGCCGACCGCGTGCTCTACCACGGCGTGCGCGGCATCTCCGACGTGATCAACGTGCCGGGCCAGATCAACGTCGACTTCGCCGACGTGAAGGCGCTGCTGCAGGGCGCCGGCACCGTGCTGATGGGCATCGGCTCGGGCCGCGGCGAGAACCTCGCCGAGGAGGCCGCCGAGAGCGCCACCCACAGCCCCCTGCTGGCGCGCGGCGTCGAGGGCGCCCGCCACCTGCTCATCAACATCACCGGCTCCGACGACCTCACGCTCGCCGACGCCACCGAGATCGTCGAGAAGATCTCCGACGCCACCGAGGTCGAGGACGTCAACGTGCTGTTCGGCGTCACCTACGACGAGGACGCCGGCGACGAGGTGCGCGTCACCGTCATCGCGGCGGGCTTCGACATGGCGCCCCAGACGCGCATCATCCGCCCCGCGCAGCTGCGCGGCGGAATGGGCAGCCGCAAGTTCGACGTCAGCAACTACGACATCCCCGCGTTCCTGCGCTACAACCCCGACGAAGACGACGGCTGAGCTGCGTCCGCGTGCCCCTTCGCGCCCGCGTGCGCGCCCCGTCGGGGGCCGCCACGCGGGCGCGCTCCGTCGGCCCCCGACGGGGCCGGGAACGGATAGGCTGCTGGACGTGCGTGAAGTGATCTTCGACGGCAGGATAGTCAGGCTCGTGGTGCTGGACGGCAAGTGGGAGGTGGTCGAGCACGCCGACGCCGTGGGCGTGCTCGTGGCGCGCGGGCGCCAGGTGCTGGGCGTGCGCCAGCCGCGCGTGGCCATCGGGCGCGACAGCTGGGAGGTGCCCGCCGGCCTCGTCGACCCCGACGAGGACCCGCTGCGCGCCGCAGCGCGCGAGATGGCCGAGGAGGCGCAGCTGGGCGGCCGCTTCGAGCTGATCGCGCGCTTCTACACCTCCCCCGGCTTCACCGACGAGGAGACCTACCTCTACGAGCTGCACGAGGCGGCGCCGGTGGACGGCACGCCGGAGGCGGACGAGGAGCTCACGCTCGAGTGGCGCGACGCGCTCGAGGCGTGGGAGGCCATCAAGGACGGCCGGCTCGCCACCAGCAGCGTCACGGCCGTGGCGCTCAGGCACGTGCTGGCGCGCGAGGGGGTCGCGCCGTGAGGGTGGTGGAGGCGCTGACCGACCCGGCCGCTCGCGCGGCCGTCGGCGCCGTGGTCGGCATCGGCAACTTCGACGGCGTGCACCTGGGCCACCGGGCGCTGCTGGAGCGCATGCGCGCCCTGGCCGACGCGCACGATCGCCCCGCCGTGGTGGTGACGTTCTTCCCGCCCGCCAAGGTGCTGTTCGGCGGCGCCAGCTACCTCAGCAGCCGCGAGGAGAAGCTCGCGCTGCTCGAGGCGTTCGCGCCCGACGTGGTGGTGGTGGTCCCCTTCGACCACGCGTTCGCCGGCACCGACGCCAGCGAGTTCGTGGCCCAGCTCGCCGCCCTGGAGCCCACCGCCTTCGTGGTGGGGCGCGACTTCCGCTTCGGCGAGGGCCGGCGCGGCAGCGTCGCCGACCTGGCGGCCGTGGCGCCCATCGAGGACGTGGGGGTGGTGACGGTCGACGGCGAGCGGGTGGCCTCCACCTGGGTGCGCGAGCTGCTGGCCAGCGGCGACGTGGAGCACGCCGCCCGCCTGCTGGGCGCCCCCTACCCCGTGACGGGCCGCGTGGCGATGGGCGACCAGCGCGGCCGCACCATCGGCTTCCCCACCGCCAACCTCTCGCTGGACCCCGCCAAGGCGCTGCCGCTGGGGGTCTTCGCCGTGACGGTCGCGACCGACGCCGGCACCTTCGGCGGCATGGCCAACGTGGGGCCGCGGCCGAGCTTCCCCGACGACCCGCCCTCGCTCGAGGTGCACCTGTTCGGCTTCGACGGCGACCTCTACGACCGCACCATCACCGTGCGCTTCCACCGCAAGCTGCGCGACCAGCGGCGCTTCGCCTCGCTCGACGAGCTGAAGGCGCAGCTGGCCGCCGACGAGCGGGCGGCGCGGGCGGCGCTCGCCGAGCCGTAGGCTCGAGGCCGGCGAGGCCCGGCCCGAACGGGCGCGCCCCCCGCGCGTCCGCCGGGCACCGCCGGGCCCGTATACTCGCGCCATGTGGATCTACGGCCGTAACGCCGTCCTGGAGGCCCTGCGCGAGGGAAAGGTCGAGAGCGTGCTGGTGGCGCACGGGGTGCAGCCCGGCGCGCTGAAGGAGTTCGAGCGCGCCGCGCGCGCGGCGGGGGTGCCGCTCGAGCGCGTGCCGCGCATACAGCTCGACCAGGCGCTGCGCACCACCCAGCACCAGGGGGTGGCGGCGCAGCTGCCCGAGGTCGTGACCCGCGACCTGGAGGACGCCTTCGCGCTAGCTTCGGAGCGGGGCGAGCGGCTGCTGCTGGTGCTGCTCGACCACCTGACCGACCCGCGCAACGTGGGCGCCATCATCCGCAGCGCCGAGGCGCTGGGCGCGCACGGCGTGGTCATGGAGGAGCGCCGCTCGGCGCCCATCAGCCCCGTGGTCGTGAAGACCGCGGCCGGCGCCACCGCCCACGTGCCGCTGGTGGTGGTGCCCAACCTCCCCAGCACCATCGAGCGCCTCAAGGAGCGCGGCGTGTGGGTCTACGGCGCCGACGGCGAGGCCCGCACCACCCCCGAGCAGGTCGACTGGGACCGCGACGCGGCGCTGGTGATCGGCTCGGAGGGCAGCGGCATGCGCCGCCTCGTGCGCGAGCGCTGCGACGACACCGTGGCCATCCCCCTGCGCGGCAAGGTGAGCTCGCTCAACGCCTCGGTGGCCGCCGGGGTGCTGCTCTACGCTATCCAGCAGGGGCGGCGCGCCGGGCGGTAACCTAGGCGCATCCAAACCGAGCGCCCGCCCCTCGCCCCGCGCGGCCGCGGCGCCGAACCGAAGGAGCCGCCGTGGCACGCCCCGTCACCAGCAACGACCTCCTCGACCTGGCCTTCGTCTCCGAGCCGCAGATCTCCCCCGACGGCGAACGCGCCGCGGTGGTGGTCACGCGCATCGTGCGCCCCACCGGGAAGGACGGCGAGGACGCCGCCCCGCGCTACCGCAGCCGCATCGAGCTCTACCCCACGCGCGGCCGCGGCAGGCCCGCGCCCCTCGAGCTCACGCGCTCCGAGCACGCCGACCGCTCGCCGCGCTTCGCCCCCGACGCGGGTCGCCTGGCGTTCCTGAGCGTGCGCGAGGCGCAGGGCAAGCCCCAGCTCTACGTGATCGGGCTGGCGGGCGGCGAGGCCGAGCGCCTCACCGACCACGCCGCCGGCGTCGACGGCTTCGCCTGGCACCCGTCGGGCGAGCGGCTGGCGTACCTGTCGCGCGGCGAGTGGAAGGACCGCGCGGCCGAGAAGGGCGAACCGCGCCGCATCGTGAAGCAACGCTGGCGCGCCGAGGGCGTGGGCCTCCTGCCCAGCGAGCCGCCGCAGGTCTACCTGCTGGAGCTGAGGAGCGGCAAGCGCCGCCGCCTCACCGACCTGACGGAGCCCGCTACCGAGCTCGCCTTCTCCCCCGACGGGCGCACGCTCTACGTCCAGGCGGCCACCGCGGAGGCCGACCAGGCCACCTCGCGCGTCGAGCCGCGCGCCGACCTGCTGGCCCTCGACCTGGACAGCGGCGAGCTCACCACCCTGCTGGCGGGCGTGCTGGGGCTCGGCGCCGCCACCCCGAGCCCCGACGGCACCCGCCTGGCGTACGCCGCGGCGTCCGACCAGCAGGACTTCGTGAGCCCCACCGGCGTGTGGGTGCTCGAGCTCGAGCGCACCGACGCCGGCGTGCGGGCGGCGGGCGCCCCGCGCCTCGTCAGCGGCGACCTGGAGGTGGAGAACAGCGCCGGCGGCGACAGCCGCTACGGCGCCTACCCCGCCCGCCACGCGTGGCTGGGCAGCGACGCGCTGCTGGCGCTGGTCAACCGCGAGGGCGCCACCAGCCTGGTGCGCATCGGGCTGGACGGGACGGTCGAGGCTGTGCAGGAGCACGCGGCGCGGGTGGTGAGCGCCTTCCACGCGGTCGTGCCCACGCCGGGCGCGGAGCCCACCGTGGCGTTCCTCGCGGAGACCCCCACCGAGCCGGGCGAGCTGTGGCTGCGGCGCGACGGGCGCGAGCGGCGCCTCAGCGGCGCGAACGACGCCTGGCGCCGGCGCCTCGAGCTGGTCGCCCCGCAGGGGCCCTTCGAGGCGGGCCCGGCGCGGGTGCCCTTCTGGGTGCTGGAGCCGGCCCGGCCGCGCGAGGACCGCGCGGCCGTGGTGCAGGTGCACGGCGGGCCGCACACCAACTACGGCTACGGCTTCAACCTCGAGTTCCAGCTGCTGGCGGCGCGCGGCTACGCGGTGGTCTTCGGCAACCCGCGCGGCAGCAGCAGCTACGGCTTCACCTTCGCCACCGCCATGCTGGGCGCCTACGGCAGCGTCGACGCCGACGACGTGATGGCGATGACCGAGGCGGGCCTCGAGCGCCTCGGGCGCGAGGGCGCCCCGGTGCACCTGACGGGCGGCTCGTACGGCGGCTTCATGACCAACTGGCTGGTGGGCCAGACCGACCGCTTCCGCAGCGCCGTCACGCAGCGCAGCATCTCCAACTGGACGAGCATGTACGGCACCTCCGACATCGGCCCCTTCTTCGTGGAGCGGCAGCTCGGCGGCGTGCCGTGGGGCGACGCGGAGGCGCTGTGGCGCCAGAGCCCCATCCGCTACGCCGACCGGGTCACCACCCCGCTGCTGATCGTGCACAGCGAGGAGGACCACCGCTGCCCGATCGAGCAGGCCGAGCAGCTGTACGCGGTGCTGAAGCGCCTCGGCCGGGCCGAGACCGAGTTCCTGCGCGTGCCGGGCGAGGGCCACGAGCTGTCGCGCTCGGGCCGCCCCGACCGGCGCCTGGCGCGCCTGGAGGCCATCGTCGACTGGTTCGAGCGGCACCCGTAGGCGGGCGCGTTCGCGCGGCCGACGCCCGAAGGCCGGCGGCCCGGGGCGACGGCCACCCTGGGCGCGGCCGGCCCCTGACCTGCGCCGTGCGTGCGCCGCGCCGTGTCCGTACGTGCCCTGCAGGCCACGCCCCAGGCGCCCGCGTGTGCTACACTCTCACGTTGACCTCTGGCTCGGTATCGACGCTTATCCCTGGATCCGGGCCGGACGCGAATCTGAAAGGTAGTGGAAGCATGTCTCTGACCGCTGAACAGAAGCTCGAAGTCATCAAGCAGTACGGCAAGGACGGGCAGGACTCCGGCTCGACCGCCGTGCAGGTCGCCCTCCTCACCAAGCGCATCGAGGAGCTGAGCCAGCACCTGCAGACCCACAAGAAGGACCACCACAGCCGTCGCGGCCTGCTCATGATGGTCGGCAAGCGCAAGCGCCTGCTCGCCTACCTCGAGAAGACCGACTACGACGCCTACAAGGAACTGATCGCCAGCCTCGGCCTGCGTCGCTGAGGCTGCGTCGGGAGCGCGGTACTGCAACCACCGAGCACAGCCACGAGGGCGCTAGGCGCCCGCGGCAGCGTCGCGCTGAACCAGCGGCGGTCACGGCGAGGCTCTCGTAGCCTCGCCGTCTCGCCATCTACGGGCGGTCCCGGCCTCCGAGCCGACCGTCGTCCTCGTGGTCCCGGCCTGACGGCCGGCGCCACCACCGCAGAGCCGCGCCACGGGGCGCCGCTCGCGGCCGGCGCGCCGGGAGCCGGCGACCCGCAGCGCGCCATCGCCGACAGCCGTTCGAAGGAGAGAGAGTGAACCTACCCAACCATCGCCGCTACACCACTCAGTTCGGCGGGCGCGAGCTCATCATCGAGACGGGCAAGCTCGCCAAGCAGGCGGCCGGCAGCGTCACGGTGCGCTGCGGCGACACCATGGTGCTCGTCACCGCCCAGATGAACGACACCCCCTCGCCGGTACCGTTCCTGCCGCTGACGGTCGAGTACGAGGAGCGCCACTACGCCATCGGCAAGATCCCCGGCTCGTTCATGCGCCGCGAGGGCCGCCCCGGCCTGCAGGCCACGCTCAACGCGCGCATCGTCGACCGCCAGATCCGCCCGCTCTTCCCCAAGGGGCTCCGCAACGAGATCCAGGTGATCGTGACGGTGCTGTCGGCCGACCAGGTCGTCGACCCCGCCCCGCTCGCCGCCATCGGCGCCTCGGCGGCGCTGTCGATCTCCGACGTGCCCTGGGACGGCCCCACCGCCTGCTGCACCGTGGGCTACGTGGGCGGCGAGTACGTCGCCAACCCCAGCATGGAGAGCCTCTCCGACGGCACCTCGCAGCTCGAGCTGACCGTCGCCGCCAGCCAGGACGCCGTCCTGATGGTGGAGGCCGCCGCCAACGAGCTCCCCGAGGAGGTCATGGTCGGCGCCATCGAGTTCGCCCAGCGCCAGCTGGCTCCGGTGGTCGAGCTGATCGCGCGTATGCAGCGCGAGATCGGCCTCGAGAAGAAGAGCTTCACCACCGCCGCCGAGCTCGACGACGACACCCTCGAGCTGGTCAAGCGCGAGGCCGCCAACCGCGACCTGCGCGGCGCCCTGCTCACCGAGGGCAAGCACGAGCGCGCGGCGCGCCTCGACGCGATGCGCGACGAGATCATCGCCGCCCACGTGCCCGACCCCGAGGCGGAGGGCGCCGAGGAGCGCATCGCTGCCCTCAAGGCCGCCTTCGCCAAGGCCGAGCAGGCCGAGCTGCGCCGCATGGTGGTCGAGGAGGACCTCCGCTCCGACGGCCGCCGCTCCGACCAGGTGCGCCCCATCTGGATCGAGACGGGGGTGCTGCCGATGGCGCACGGCTCCGCCGTCTTCACCCGCGGCGAGACGCAGGTGCTCGGCGTGGCCACCCTCGGCACCGGTCGCGACAACCGCCTGGTCGACGACCTCGGCCTCGAGGACAGCGAAGAGTTCATGCTGCACTACAACTTCCCGCCGTTCTCGACGGGCGAGGTGAAGCGCCTGCGCGGCACCGGCCGCCGCGAGCTGGGCCACGGCAACCTGGCGCGGCGCGCGCTGGTCGGCATGCTCCCCAGCCAGGAGGAGTTCCCCTACGTGATCCGCGTGGTGGGCGAGACGCTCGAGTCGAACGGCTCCTCCTCCATGGCCACCGTGTGCGCCGGCGCGCTGGCGCTGATGGACGCGGGCGTGCCGCTCAAGGCGCCGGTGGCCGGCATCGCCATGGGCCTGGTCAAGGAGGGCGACGACTACCGCATCCTCACCGACATCCTCGGCAGCGAGGACGCCCTCGGCGACATGGACTTCAAGGTCACCGGCACCGCCGACGGCGTGACCGCGCTGCAGATGGACATCAAGATCACCGGCATCACCGCCGAGATCATGCGCGAGGCGCTGGCGCAGGCGCGCGAGGGCCGTCTGCACATCCTCGAGGAGATGCGCAAGGCGCTGCCGGCGCCTCGCGAGGAGATCTCGCAGCGCGCGCCGCGCATCCTGCAGGTCAAGATCCCCGTCGACAAGATCGGCACGGTCATCGGGCCCGGCGGCAAGCAGATCCGCGAGCTCGAGGCGATGGGCGCCACCGTCGAGGTGCAGGAGGACGGCACGGTGCGCATCTACTCCGAGGACTCGGACGCCGCCAAGAGGGTCAAGGCGCAGATCGAGGCGCTCACGGCCACGGCCGAGGTGGGCAAGGAGTACGACGGCGTGGTAGCCAAGGTCACCGAGTTCGGCGCCTTCATCACGCTGTTCCCCGGCACCGACGGCCTGCTGCACATCAGCCAGATCGCCGAGGAGCGCGTCGAGCGCGTCGAGGACCACCTGAAGGAGGGCGACCGCCTCAAGGTGAAGGTCAACGCCATCGACGAGCGCGGCAAGATCGACCTGGTGCGCCCGGAGCTCGAGGGCAAGATCGCCCCGCGCGCCCCGCGCCGCAGCGGCCCGCCGCAGGGCCGCGGTGGCGACCGCGGCGGCCGTGGCGGCCGGGGCGGCCGCGACCGCTTCTGACCGATGCACCCGCGGGTGAGCGCTTTCTTGCGCTCACCCGTCCCCCGACTATCTTGCGAGTGAGGGCGGGCTCTACGAGGGCTCTCGCCTGCGGTCCCACACCTATCCGGGACCGCGCCCGCCGCCCTAAGAGGGCTATCCGCGCCGCAGCCACGCGACCCAAGAGGGGTCGGCGGGGCGAAGCGCAGAAGGAGCAACATGGCTAACGACGACCGTAAGGACGACCGCCGCCGGCCGCGCCGACGCACCGACGTCAAGCGCACCGAGCAGGGCGGCAACGAGGAGAGCAAGAACGGAGGGCGCGGCGGCGGCCAGCGCACCGAGCCGAAGACGAGCGGCCGCAGCCGCGGCGGCCGCGCCCAGTCCGGCCAGGGCGGCGCGCGCGAACGCGGCGCCGGCCAGCGCGCCCGCAACGACGGCGCCCCGCGCGGCACCATCCCCAGCGAGGACGCGGCTCCGGCCGCCAACCGCGGGGGCGGCCCGGCGGGCCGCGAGGCGCGCGAGCGCCAGCCGCAGGACGTCACGAAGACCTACGAGGCGCCGCTCAAGGACGACCGCAAGCTGAAGGTCATCGCGCTCGGCGGCATGGGCGAGATCGGCAAGAACATGTTCGCCTTCGAGTACGACGACGAGATCCTGCTCGTCGACGGCGGCCTGGCCTTCCCCGAGGCGGAGATGCTGGGCGTCGACATCATCGTGCCGAAGATCGACTGGGTGGTCGAGAACGCCCACAAGGTGCGCGGCTGGGTGCTGACCCACGGCCACGAGGACCACATCGGCGGCCTGCCTTACATGATCCGCCTGCTGCCGAAGATCCCCATGTACGGCGCCCCCCTGACGCTGGGCCTGCTGCGCGGCAAGTTCGACGAGTTCAAGCTCAGCGAGTCCGACGTCGACCTGCGCGAGATCACCCCCGACGACCGCGTGAAGATCAGCAAGAACTTCACCGTCGACTTCTTCCGCATGACCCACTCGATCCCTGACAACTCGGGGCTCGTGATCCACACCCCCATCGGGCGCGTGGTGCACTCCGGCGACTTCAAGCTCGACTACCACCCCGCCGACGGCAAGACCAGCCACCTGCACAAGCTCGCGCAGGCGGGCCAGGACGGCGTGCTGCTGCTGATCTCCGACAGCACCAACGCCGAGCGGCCCGGCTACACCCCCAGCGAGCGCGACGTGATGCAGGCGGTCGACGAGATCATCGCCAAGGCCAAGGGCCGCGTGATCGTCACCACCTTCTCCTCGCACGTGCACCGCCTGCAGAACTTCGTGCGCCTGGCCGAGAAGTACGACCGCCGCGTGGTGATGGAGGGCCGGTCGATGATCAAGGCCATGGGCATCGCGCAGGAGCTGGGCTACATGGAGTCCAGGCACCCGTTCGTGAGCACCGACGACCTCGGCGACATGCAGGACGACAAGGTGCTGTTCCTGTGCACCGGCTCGCAGGGGCAGCCGATGGCGGCGCTGTCGCGGCTGGCCAACGGCACGCACCGCAAGATCCGCCTCAAGCCCGGCGACACGGTCATCCTCTCCTCCAACCCCATCCCGGGCAACGAGGAGGCGGTGGGGCGCGTCATCAACCAGCTGTACGCCAGCCGCGTGAACGTGCTCTACCCGCCGGCGCACAAGGTGCACGCCTCGGGACACGCCAGCCAGGAGGAGCTGAAGCTCATCCTCGACCTGACGCGCCCGAAGTTCTTCCTGCCGTGGCACGGCGAGATGCGCCACCAGGTGCACCACGAGCGCCTGGCGAACGGCATGAGCCACCCGCCCCAGAAGACGCTGATCGTGGCCAACGGCGACGTGGTGGAGCTGACCAAGGACGACATGCGCGTGACCGGCAGCGTCGACGCCGGCGTGGTGCTGATCGACACCTCCGGCAAGGCCGGCGACGAGGTCACCGAGCCGATCATCCGCGACCGTCAGGCGCTCTCCGCCGAGGGCGTGGTGGTGATCATGGCGCTGGCGGGCAAGAAGCCCACCGTCGAGGTGATCATGCGCGGCGTGGTGATGGGCGGCAACGGCCTCAAGGCCGAGGTCGAGAAGATCGCGCTGGAGAACCTGCAGCGCGGGGTGCGCGAGAAGCGCCGCCTGGGCGACATCCGCGACGACATCTTCTACCCCGTCAGGCGCTACCTGCGGAAGG
>JAAYYF010000180.1 GCA_012515535.1 Deinococcales bacterium | reverse complement strand
CCGAACGGCAGCAGCAGCGTCGCGCTGAGGGTCGGCAGCCACGGCATGGGTTCGTACAGCACGCGCAGGCCGTTCGGCAGCCTCACGTCGAACGGCCTGGAGCTGGTTCCTGGGGTGGGCATGCCGCGAAGTATAGCGCCGGGGCGCGCGGGCTCGGGTGGGGCGTGGGCGTCGGTGGCGGGCGCGAGACCCGCGCGGGTCAGGCGCCCACGCCGCGCAGGCGCTCGAGCGCCGCCGCCAGGTCGCCGCTGCCCGCCAGGCTGGTGCCCACCAGCACGGCGTCGGCCACGCCGTGGAGCTCCGTGAGCTCCACGGCCGCGCGGTAGCCGGACTCGGCCACGGCCACGCCGTCGAAGCCGGCGGCGCGGGCGCGCGCGATCAGGCGCGGGGCGGTGGCCAGGTCGATCCGCAGCGTGGTGAGGTCGCGGTTGTTGACGCCCAGCAGGCGCGTGCCGGCCGCCAGCGCCACGTCGAGCTCGGCGTCGTCGTGCACCTCGACGAGCGCCTCGAGACCGAGGGCGTGCGCGAAGCGCAGGTAGGCGCCGGTGCGCTCGCCGAGCAGCGCCACGATCAGGAGCACGGCGCTGGCGCCGTTGGCCGCGGCCTCGACCACCTGGGCGGGGTGCACCACGAACTCCTTGCGCAGCAGCGGCAGATCGACGGCGGCGGCCACCTGCGCCAGGTGCGCGAGCTCGCCGCCGAAGTGGCGCGGCTCGGTGAGCACGCTCAGCGCGGCGGCGCCGCCGGCCCGGTAGGCGCGCGCGGCTTCCACGGGGTCGAGGGGCGCGATGGCGCCCTGCGAGGGGCTGGCGCGCTTGACCTCGGCGATCACGGCCAGCTGGAGGGGCTGCGAGGCGGCGCGGGCGGCGTCGCGCGCGGCCAGGAGGCTGGCGGCGAAGGCCGGCCGCGGGCGTTCCGCCGCGGTGGGCTCGGCGCCGGCCGTGGCCGGGTAGGCGACCGCCGCGCCCGCGTAGTCGTGCGCCCGCTCGCGGGCGATCCGGCCCAGCACGCCGAGGCTCGGGCCCCAGCTGTCGGGCGCGAGCGGCTGCGGCGCCTCGACGCCCGCCAGCGCCGCTGGGCCCTCAGTAGACATGGAACCCCCGCAGGCCGCTGGCCGCGGCCCACTCGATCTCGATGCCCGTCACCTCGGCGTGCGTGGGCCCGTGGCGCATGCGCACCAGCAGCAGCTCCAGGTCGGAGCGCGGCCCCTCGGCCACCACCTCGACGCGGCCGTCGGCGAGGTTCTCGACGTGGCCCGCCAGGCGCATGTCGGAGGCGTGGCTCCTGACGAAGGCGCGGTAGCCGACGCCCTGGACGTGGCCGGAGACGATGGCCGTGAAGCGCTGCAGGTCGGGGTTCGAGGAGGCCTGGTCCATGGCCCGGCCATGCTACTCCAGGGCCCGCGCGCGCGGCGTCGTGGGGCCGGGCGTTCTCATCCGCCCGTGGTAGGCTTGCCGTCACGATTAGCGCGTAGGGAACGGGCTTCCGCCGCCCGGTAGCCGCCACCCCGAACGCCTCGCCGAGAACGGAACCCCGACCCCGGTATCGATGCCTCGTCGCGTACTCATAACCTCCGCCCTCGTCGCCCTGCTGCTCGGGCTGGCGGCCCTGGCCCCCGGCCTGCCGCCGGTGCGCCGGGCGCTGCTGGACCGCGCCACGCAGCTGCTGGCCGGCTCGGGCCTCGAGCTCGACTACCGCGCCGCCGAGGGCAACGCCTGGCGGCGGGTGGCGCTGAACGGCGTGACGCTCGAGGGGCTCGGCTCGGAGGTGCAGGTCGACCGCGTGGAGCTGCGCTACTTCCTGCCGTCGCTGCTGGGGGGCGAGCTGCCGCTCGACGTCACCCTGCGCGGCGTGCGCGGCGACGTCGACCTGAGCGACCTCGAGGAGCTCGTGGAGCAGGCGGCCGCCGGCGACGGGGGCGGCGGCCTGGCCCCGCGCGTGGTGCTGCGCGAGGTCGACGTCAGCGACATCGACCTGCGCGTGCAGAACGTGCCGTTCACCCTGCCCGACGCCACCCTCAGCGACCTGCGCCTGGAGCCCGAGCCGGGCGGGCTGCAGGTGGGCGCGCGCGTGACCACCGCCGACGGCGAGCTCGAGGCCGAGGGGCGCCTGGCGCTGCCGAGCTACGACTTCGCCGGCACCGTGCGGCGCGCCGACGTGAGCGTGGCGCGCCACTGGTGGCCGGGTGCGGTGGCGGGCACCGTCAGCGGGCCGATCAGCGTGCGCCGCGGCCATGTGAACGCCGAGCTGAGCGTGGTGGGCGGGGTGGTCGAGCAGGCGGGCGTGCGCGTGACCGACGTGACCGGCCGCGCCAACCTCGCCTACCCCCTGATCACCGCCGAGCTGCGCGGCCGCGGGCTGGAGGGGCCCGTGACCGTCAGCGGCACGGTCGACGTGGCGCGGCGGCTGTACGACGTGACGGCCCGCGCCACCCCCGACCTGGCCGCGGCCGGCGGCTGGCTGGCCGCGCTGCTCGGGCTCGAGGAGGCGCCGGTGGCGGTCAGCGGCAGCGCCGAGGTGCAGGCGCGGGTGCGAGGCTGGCAGCGGCCCGCCATCGACGCCACCGCCACCGGCGCCGGCTCGCTGGGCGGGCTGCCGCTGGAGGCCCTGAGCGCGAGCGTGAGCCTCGGCTCCGGGAACGGCTCGCGCGGCTCGCTCGTCGCCCGGCTCGGCGAGGGCGGCCTGAACGCCACCCTCGCCCCCGGCCCGCAGGGCGACCGCCTCGAGGTCAGCGCCACCGCGGTCGTGCTCGACGAGCTGGTCGTGGCGGGGGTGGCGCCGGGCGGCACGCTCGAGCGGCTGCGGGCGCGCGTCGACCTCGGCGGGGCGCTCATGGGCGCGCGGTCCGCCGACGCCGCGCCCACCGGCACCCTCGCGGCCGGCTGGAGCGGCGCGCTGCTGGGGCGGCCCGCCACCCTGGAGCTCGACGGCAGCCTCGACGCCGACGGCCTCCAGGCCTTCTTCAGCGCCACCTCGGCCCTGAGCGACGGCGCCCCGACGGACCTGACCGGCGCCGCGGTGCTGAGCGGCGGGCGCCTCGACGCGGGCCTGTCGGTGGCCGACCTGCGCGTGCCCGCCCTCAGCCGGCCGCTGCGCCTGAGCCTCACGGCCAACGGCCCGCTCGCGCGCCTCGCCGTGGGCGTGACGGTCGAGAACCAGGACCCGGTGCTCCTCGACCTGGCGCTGCTCGACCCTGACGGCGCGCTGGGCGGCACCGACCCCATCGACCTGCGCGGCAGCGCCAGCGGCGTGCTGGAGGGCGGCGCCGTGCGCGGCGTGACCGGCCGCTTCGGGCCGCTGACGCTGGCGGGCGACGTCGAGCTGGCGCCCCTGGCGGCGCGCTTCGACGTGAGCCTGGCGCCCGTGACGGTGCGGCAGGCGGGCGGGAGCGTGGCGGCGGCCGACGGCGCGGCCCCAGGCGAGCCTGTCGCCGCTGTGGAGCCCGTCGCCGCCGTCGGCGCGGCGCCCGCGCCCGCGGCCGAGCCGGCACCCGCGGGCGAGGGCGAGGTCGCGGCGGAGGCGGGCGCAGCGGACGCAGCGGACGCGACGGGCGCGGACGCCAGCGCCGCACCGCTCCCGGGCGAGGCCGGCGCGTCTCCCCTCGCCGCCACGCTGGCCCTCCCGAACGGCACGCTCACCTACGCCGACGGCCGCCTGGCGCTGACCGGGCGCGCCCAGGTGAGCGGCGCGCGCGCCGGCCCGGTGACGGCCGAGGTGCCGCCGCTCGCGGTCGACCTCGCGGTCGACCTCGGGGCCGCGGACCGCGGGGAGGCGGAGCCAGCGGACGTGGGCCTCGAGGGCGCGGACCGCGGGACGCTCCCCCAGCCCGCGCCGCGGGGCGACCCCGGCGTCACCGGAGGCGCCCCGTCCCCTCCGGAGGACGGGCCCAGCGACCCCGCGGCGGCGGAGCCGGCCGCAACGGCCGCCAGCCGGCCCAGCTGGTCGCTCGCCGTCACCGAGCCCGGCGGCCGCGTCGCGCTGCGAGCGGGCTCGGGCGCCGCGCCCTTCCGTTTCGAAGCCACCGACCTGCCGGTGCGCTTCGGCGCCGGCGAGCCGGCGACGGTCAGCGGCGGCGTCACCCAGGCTCCCGACGGCACGCTGCTCCTCGCCGCCGAGCTAGCGCCCGGCGGCCGCCTGTTCGGGCTGCCGCTGGTCGGGGGCGCGACCCTGGCGGGAGAGCTGCCCGCCGGCTCCACGCGGCTGGCGCTGCGCGGGGCGCTGGGCGAGGCGCCGCTGGTGGCGTCCGTCGACTGGTCGAGCGGGCTGACGGTGGAGGCCGCGCTCGCAGGGCTCGAGGTGTCCCTCCAGCCCGCCAGCGGGGCGTGGCGCCTGGCCGAGGCGCGGCCCGCCGACGCCGCACCGGTGGAGGCCGACGCGGCGCCCGTACGAGGGAGCCAAGGCAGCCGGGTCTCCCCCGAGGCCCCCGGCGCCCCTGACGCTCCGCCCGGCACCGACCTCGCCCCGCTCCTCGCCCAGCTGGGGCTCGAGGGCCTCGACGCCCGCTTCGCTGGGGCGCTCGCCTTCGAGCCGGGGTCCGGCTACGCGGGCGCGGCCGCGCTGCGCCTCGCCGCCCCCGTGCCGGTCGAGGCGCGCCTCACCGGCGCCGGCGAGCGTCTCGACGTGGCGGTGGCGGGCGAGCTCGGCGGCGTGCCGCTCGCGGGCAGCGGCGCGTTCACGGCGCCGCTGCTGGAGTCGCTCGCCGCCGCCGTCGCCAGCCCCGGGGCGGTCGACGCGCCCGCCCTGCTCGTCGACCTCGGGCCCCTGCGAGCCGTGACCCTCGACCTCGAGGGGCTGCGCGGCGCCGGCGAGGTGCCCGCCACCTCGGTCGGCCCCGTGACGGTGGGCCCGGTGCCGTGGTCGCTCGCCTTCGACTGGGCCGCGGCCGCGGGCTTCGTGGAGCTCTCCGGCGAGGCGGTGGCGCTGGCCCTGCGCGAGGGGGCCATCGAGGCGCGCGGCGCCGTGGCCGTCGACGTGGCGTACGCCGGGACCCGCTACCGCCTCACGGCGCAGCCGGGCAGCGAGCCCGGGGAGCCGGTCAGCGTCAGCGCCCTGCCCGAGCTGCCCCTCAGCGGCCGCCTCACGACCCCCGAGCACGACGCGCCGCTGCTGACCTTCGACGGCACCCCCGGCGCGCTGGCGGTGGAGGTGGCGGCCGAGCTGGCGGAGCTCGCCGCCGCGCTGCCCCCCGACTACCGGCCCAGCGGCGGCCTCCAGGCGCGGGCGCTCGTCGACCTGCTGGCGGGCCCGCGCTACGCCGGCACGGTGACGGTCAGCGCCCCCCGCGCGCGGGCCGGCCCGGCCGGCGCCGGGGCGCCGGACGACGCTCCGGGCGCCGCGGCGACGACCGAGGAGATCGCGGCCAGCTTCGCCGGCGTGGGCGCCCGCTTCGAGGTGGACGTGACCGGCGCGGGCCTGCAGCTGCTGCACGCGCCCGCGGCCGACGCGAGCGGCGCGGGCAGCTTCACGCTGGTCGCCGACGATGTGTCGCTGACGCGCTTCCTGCCGCCGGCGCTGGACGCCGCCGTGGACGGCGCCCTGAGCTACGGCGCCGACGGCTGGCGCGGCGGCCTCGACCTGCGCGCCCGCGCCGCCGGCGACGGCGGCGCGGCCAGCCTCGACGCGCGCCTGGCGGGCGACGGCGCCGCGCTCGAGCTCGAGCTGGAGGCGGCCGGCCCCGCCGAGGCGCGCCTGGCGGCCGCCGGGGTGCTGCTGCCGGCCCCCGCGCTGCAGGGGAGCTTCTCGGCGCTGGACGGGGCGGTCAGCGCCGACCTCGAGTGGCGGGAGGGCTTCCGCGCCACGCTCGCGAGCCAGGCGCTGGAGCTCGAGGGCGCGCTGCGCGTGGCGCCCCAGCGGCTGCAGCTGGCCTTCGACCCCGCCAGCGGCGCGCTCACGCTCGACGACGCCGGTGACGCGGCCAGCGACGCAGACGTAGCGCTGCGTCTCGAGGGCGGCCGCCTCTCCGGCGACCTGGCGCTGCCCGTCGAGCTGCTCGGCAGCCGCGCCACCCTGGCGGCCGCGCTGCACGGCACCACCGCCGCGCCCCAGCTGACCGGCGGGCTGTGGCTGGGCACCTCCGAGGGCGCGCAGCGCGTCGCCGAGCTCGGCGCCACGCTGGCCGACGGGGCGGTCGTGTCGGCGAGCCTCGACGGCGCGCAGCTGGCCCAGCTGGCGCCCGGCGCCGCCGCGCTCGGGCCGCTGCTGGCGGGGCCCGTCACCGCCGACGCCCGCGTCGGCACCGACCTCGCCTGGAGCGCCACGCTGGCGGCGCCGCTGCGCCCGAGCGAGGCGGGCGAGCTGAGCCTCACCGCGACCGCCGCGGGCCAGGCGGCCGCCTACCGCGGCGCGCTGGCGCTGAGCGCAGCGGGGCCCGACGAGGCGCTGGCGCAGGCGACGGTGGCGGGCAGGGGCGGCGACGCGCGGCTGGCCCTCGACCTGGGGGGCGTCGACTGGGCCGCGCTCGGCCGTCAGCTCGGCGTGCCGTTCGACGTCGAGGGCGACGGCGAGCTGGTGGTCACCACCGCGCCGCTGGCCGCCAGCCTGGCGCTCGACCTGACCGGCGCGATCGGCGCCACCCGCGTGAACCTGCGCGGCGTGGCGCCCGACGACCTGACCCTCACGCTCTCGGGCCCCGCCGGCGAGCTGGCGGGCCGCCTCGCCTGGGACGCCACCCTGGCGGGCGGCGGCAGCGCCACGCTGGTGGGCGAGTACGGCGGCGAGCCGCTGGAGCTGACGCTGAGCGTCGAGCCCGACTACGAGACCGGCCGCCTCGACCTGGTGGCGGGGGGCGCGCGGCTGGCGGCGCGCCTCACCACCGTCGCCGCGCAGGGCGGCGGCCGCGAGCGACGCGTCCACGCCACGGCGACGCTGCCCCCCGGCAGCTGGTCGGCCGCCGGCGGCAGCGCCGAGGCGGAGCTGCGGGTGGCCGGCGACAGCGTGGTGCTGGAGGCGTTCACGGCCGACGTCGCCGGCCTGCTGGGTGCCCCCGGGGAGGCCGACGGCGGCCTGCGCGCCGAGCTGAGCGGGCGCCTCAGCCCGCGGCTCGACCTCGCCGGCACCCTGGCCTCCCCGCGCCTGCCGGAGCCCGTGGCCGTCACCGTCGACGACCGCGCCGGCCCGAGCGCGCGCCTGGCCTGGCGCGAACTGACCGCCACCCTCGCCCCCACCGGCGGCGTCAGCGTCGCCCTCGACGGCCGCGCCGGCGCCGCCGACCTAAACGCGCTGGCCGCGCTGCTGGGCGCTCGCCTGCCCGCCGGCCTGCGCGCCGAGCTGGCGGGCGCCGACACCGCGCTGGAGCTCCAGGGCCTCGCCTGGTCCGGCGCCGGCGGCTGGGCGGGCGCCGCGCGCCTGCACGCGGCGCCGCCGCAGCTCGGCGACCTGGGGCCGCTGACGCTGCGCGCCAGCGCCACGCCGGACGGCCGGCTCGGCGCCAGCCTCGCGGCCACGCCCGCCGCGGGGGGCGCGCCCTGGCTCGCGGCGGAGGCGCTCCTGCCGCGCGACCCGTGGGCCGGCGGGCCGCTCGCCGGGCGCGTGCGGCTCGACCTCCCGCTGACCGCCCTCGCGCCCGGCGCCCCGCTCGAGCAGCGCCTGCTGGTGGACGCCGGCCTGGGCGGCAGCGTCGCCGACCCCACCGTCGACGGCAGCGTGACGCTCGACGGCGCGCTCGCCGCTACCGGCGACCTCGCCTACCGCGCGGGCGCCGGCCAGCTGCGCCTCAGCGGACCCGAGCTCGACCTGCTCGCCACGCTGGCCGGCGGCGACGTGACCGCCCAGGCGGCGGTGCGCGGCCTGGCGCTCGACGGCTGGCTGCCGCAGCTTCCCGGCGGACGCCTGGCGTTCGACGCGCGCCTGACGGGCAGCCGCGTGAGCCTCACCGACCTGGCGCTCACCGCGCCAGGCTCGCGCCTGACGGGGGCCGCCACCGTCGACCTGGCGCCCGCCAGCGGCGGCCCCACGCTGCGCTCGACGCTCGAGGCGAACGTCGACCTCGCGTCGCTGGCCTTGGGTGACCTCGAGCTCACCGGCCAGCTGCGCGGCCCGGTGATCGTCAGCGCCTCCGACCTGGGCCGGCCCGGCGACGCCGCCGTGATCGCCAACCTGGCGGCCCTGCGCCTGGGCGTGGCCGGCGTGGCCGGCGTGGCCGGCAGCGTGAGCGGCAACCTGACGCTGGGCGGCCGGCTGGCGGACCCGTCCCTGAACCTGCAGCTGGTGGGCGACGGCGCGGTGCGCGGCTCGCTCCTCGTCGACGCGCGCCCCGTGAGCGGCGAGATCATGGTGCGCAGCGACCTGGAGGTCGGCGCGCTCGCCACCGACCTGCGGGTGGGCCTCAGCGACCGCCAGGTGAACGCCCGCGGCTCGCTGCGCTACGGCGAGGCCATCGCGCTGCTCGACGCCGCGCCCGCGGGCGCCGACGCCACCGCCGCGCGCGAGCTGGT
>JAAYYF010000179.1 GCA_012515535.1 Deinococcales bacterium | reverse complement strand
CCGCCCGCTAGCACGAGCCGCGGGTGGCCGCGCCAGGCGGACGCCTCGCGCCAGGCGAAGGTGGTGCCGGAGCCGGGCACGGCGGCGTCGAGCAGGAAGGCGTCGGCGGGGTACCCCGCCAGCGCCGCGGGCGTGAGGCCCGGCGCGAACGCGACGGCGCGGAGCACCGCCACGCGCCCGCGCAGGCGCGCGGCGTACTCGGCGCTCTCCTGGCCGTGCAGCTGCACGGCGGTGAGCCCGGCCGCCTCCACGGCGCGCTCGACCTCGGCGAGGGGCGCGTCCACGAACACGCCCACGCGCGCGATGAACGGCCCCAGCGCCCGCGACACGGCCGCCGCCCGCTCCAGGCCCACGCGCCGCTTCGAGCGCGGGGCGAACACCAGCCCCACGGCGTCGGCGCCGGCGCGCTCGGCCGCCAGCGCGTCCTCGACGCGGGTGATGCCGCAGATCTTCACCCTCATGCTCGCGCCGCCACGCGCCTCACCCCACGTCCTCGAGGTGGCGTAGCTCGAAGCGCGCCTCGGTGCCGAGCAGCAGCACGGCGTCGAGGCGCAGCGGGGCGTCGGGGCGCTTCAGGGCGAAGCTGGCGAAGTGCTGCGCCGCCGCGCGCAGGCGCGCGAGCTTGCGGGCGTCGATGCTCTCGCCCGGGTCGCCGTAGGCGGCGCTGCGGCGCTGCTTCACCTCGACCACCACCACCGTGGCGCCGTCCTGCATCACCAGGTCGAGCTCGGCGCCGCGCAGGCGGTAGTTGCTGGCGAGCAGGCGCCAACCGCGGGCCTCCAGGTGGCGGCAGGCGGCGCGCTCGGCCCAGTGGCGCGGCAGGGCGGCGTCCACGCCGCGTTCAGCTGGGCACGACCTCGAGCTTGGCGGCGTCGGCCCACAGCCCCTCGAGGTCGTAGAAGTCGCGCGCCTCGGGGCTCATCAGGTGGACCACCACGGTGCCGTAGTCGATGAGCACCCAGCGGTCGGACGGGCCCTCGACGCCCTCGGGCAGCTGCGCGGCGGCCTTCATGCGCTCGCGCACCGACTCCTCGAGCGCCTTGAGCTGCAGGCTCGACTCGCCGGTAGCGATGACGAAGAAGTCGAGGCTGGTGGAGACGCCTCTCAGGTCGAGGACGGTGATGTCCTTGGCGCGCTTGTCGTCGAGGGCGTCGACGATGGTCTGGATCTGCTGCGGGGTGGGGGCGCCGGCTGGGCTGTCGGTCAAGGTGGGTCCTCCGGGTGGGTCGGTGCGGCTCACGGCGCCGCGAGCGAGGCCATGAGCGGCGGCGTGCGCGCGGTGCGCGCCTCGGCGTCGGCGCCGAGCACCAGTTCGACCTGGTAACGCTGCTGCTGGTAGGGGTTGAAGCGGTCGACCTGCTGCTTGCCGACGTTGAGGAGCTCGGCGAAGTAGTCGGCGTCGGCCCACGAGTCGAGCGTGGCGAGCAGGCGCGTGGGGGTGGCGTCGGCCTCGTCGAAGGTGCGCAGGAGCAGCGCCCCGTCCGGCAGCCCGAAGGCGCGCAGGCGCTCGACGTACCACTCGCCGAGGCCCGGCACGCCGCTGCGGTCGGTGACGAGCAGCGTGACCTCGGGCGCCGCCACGAACGGGCGCGCCTCGCCGCCGAAGGTGGCGGCCATGAAGCGGTTCACCTCGGCGGGGTCGTGGAGCACCACGCTGCCGATGCCCTCCACGCGGTCCTCGGTGGCGATGGGCAGGGTGGCGGTCGTGGTGAGGGCGAGGCTGGGCAGGCGCCCGGCGAGCTCGCGCATGAGGCTGAGGCTGGCGTTGGTCTCGACGTCCTGGAAGAAGGTGTCGATGAGGCCCGGCACCGTGGTCACGGCGCGCACGTTGAGCTCCTTGACGCGCGCCAGCATGGCGTAGGCGAGGCGCTTGACGTTGTCGATGCGGTCGATGTCGCCGCGCAGGCTGTTGCGGTAGCGGATGAACTTGCTGGCCGCCTCGCCGTCCATGTGCTGCGGGCCGGGCTGGAAGTCGATGTGCAGGCCGCCGGCGTTGTCGTGGTAGAGCATGCGGTACGGCACGTCGACGGTCACGCCGCCCAGCGCGTCGACGAGGTTCTGGAAGATGTCGAGCTTGACGATGGCGTAGTAGTCGATGGGCACGCCCAGCACCGCCTCCACCTCGCGCCTCAGGCCCTCGGCGCCCTCGCGGGCGTACATGGTGTTGATCTTGCGGCCCTGGTCGGTCAGGTAGAGGTCGCGGGGGATGGCCACCATCGAGAGGTCGTCGCCGTTGAGCGCGACGTAGAGGATGGTGTCGGTGAGGGTGCCGTAGCTGCTGCTGTAGCCGCTCCAGTTCCAGTCGATGATGGTGCCGTCCTGGCGGTAGACGGGCTCGGCGCTCTCGACGTTGTAGAGGATGTCGCGGCCGGCCACCACGAAGGCGACGTGGAAGTCGTCCTCGTCGATGCCCAGCAGGCGGCGCTGGTCGACGCTCAGGTCCTTGCGGGCGACGTCCTTGGTGAGCCAGAAGCCCACCAGGCCGGCCAGCGCCACCAGCACCCCCAGCAGCGTGATGAGGCGCGCGCGGGTGCGGCTCACGAGGCCCCCTGGGCGTCGGGCCGCGCGGGCGGCGCCGCCGGGCCGACGATGGCGCGGTAGGTGGCGAGCGTGTCGGGGTGGATCTCCTTGCCGCAGCGCTCCAGGTACTCGACCTTGGAGCAGACGGCGTGGCGGTAGGCGGACGGTAGGTCGGTCATGGCGAGCTCTCGGATGTGGGCGTTGACGCCGCGGCCGGGTTCGGAGACGTCGGCGACGTACAGCGCCATGCCCACGCGGTCGTGGGGCGCCACGCCGAAGACGTGGCCCTCGATGGCGCCGAGCACCACCTCGTCGGTGACGCCCCAGCGCCGGGCCAGCTCGCGCGCGGCGCGCCCGTGCAGGGCGAGGGGGTGGGCGCGTTCCAGCGCCAGGCGCGGCGGGGCGAGGCGCACGAGCTCGGCGTCGCTGAGGTCGCGCGCGGCGTCGTGCAGCAGCGCGGCCTCCACGACCGCGGCGCGCTCCTGGGGCGTGAAGCCGTTGGCCTCGGCGATGGCCGCGGCCAGCTCGGCCACGCGCACGATGTGGGCGAAGCGCGCCGGCGTGACGCGGGCGCGCACGAGCTCCACGAGGCGGCCCAGGCCCTGGGCCGTGAAGACGCGGGCGTCGGTTGCGACTGTGGTGCCTTCGTCGCTCATGTGGCGCGCCGGCGCCCTGAGGGCGGGGTGGCGCCTCGAGTGGCCCCCTGCGCCCGGGCGGCGCGCGGGGCTCGACCACCGTTGCCCGGCGTACGGCAAAGTTAGCACGCCCTCAGCGGCGCCCGGCGTCGTCCTCGGCCGTAGCCGAGGCGTCGGCCGTAGCCGAGGCGTCGGCCGT
>JAAYYF010000026.1 GCA_012515535.1 Deinococcales bacterium | reverse complement strand
CCGACATCGCCGACAAGGTGCCTACCGTCCGGCTGCTGAGCTTCAACCAGGACTACGTGAACCGGCGCCTGCGCCCCGCCGACCTGGTCGACAAGTACCTGCTGGCGGTGGAGGAGCGCAACGTGCGCCTGCTCTACCTGCGCCCCTACACCACCAACGAGCTCGGCGACCCGGTGGCGAACACCGAGACCATGGTGCGCGACCTGGCCGCGACGCTCGTCGCCCAGGGCTACCAGGTCGGCCCCCTCACCGACCTCGGCACCGACTACGAGCCGGCGCCGTTCTGGCGCGCGCTGGCCGCGCTCGGGGTGCTGGCCGGGCTGGCGCTGCTGGCGCTGCGCTTCCCCGCCCCCTGGGGCGCGGTGGTGGCGGGCCTGCTGCTGCTCGGCAGCGCGGCCGTGGCCGGCCCCGACTGGGACGCGCTGGCGCTGGTGGCGGCGCTGGTCTTCCCGGTGCTGGGCTTCCTGACCTTCCGCGAGCGCTGGCCGGCGCTGTTCTACTCCACGGCGCTGTCGTTGGCGGGCGCGCTGCTGCTGGCGGCGGTGGGCAGCGAGCGCGACACGTTGCTGGCCATCCGCCCGTTCGCCGGCGTGGGCCTCACGCTGGTGGTGCCGCCCGCCCTGTTCCTGGCCGGCTACATGCTGCGCTTCCACGGCCCCGCCGCCTGGGTGAAGCGCCTGTGGAACGCCGAGGTGCGCGTGGGGCACGTGGCGCTGGCGCTGATGGGCGTGGCCGCCCTGGCGCTGGTGCTGCTCAGGCGCGGCAACGAGCCCGTGATCGGCGTGAGCCAGTTCGAGCTGACCCTACGCCAGCTGCTCGGCGAGCACTTCGCGCGCCCGCGCTTCAAGGAGCTGATCGGCCACCCGCTGGCGCTGGTGGGGCTGAGCCTGCCGGCGTGGCCCACGTGGCTGCGCGTCCTGCTGCTCACGGGCGGCGTGGTGGCGCAGGCCAGCGTCCTCAACTCGTTCAGCCACTACCACACCCCGCTGCTCGTGTCGCTCGAGCGCACCGGCGTGGCGCTGCTGGTGGGCGTGGTGGCGGGCCTGGTGCTGGTGCCGCTGGCGGCGCTGGCCACCCGCCTGCTGCGCGCCTGGCTGGCGGGCGCCGACGCCCCGTCCGCCGACGGCGCCTACCCCGAGCCCGCCGGGCCGCGGGGCGCCCCCTCCCCCACCGCGCCGAGCGCCGGCGAGCGACCCTAGGAGCCCGGTGCGCGTACTCGTAAGCGGCTACTACGGCTTCGGCAACCTCGGCGACGAGGCGCTGCTCGCGGGCCTGCTGGCGGGCCTGCGCCGGCAGGGCCACACCCCGGTGGTGCTGTCGAGCGACCCGGCCGCCACGGCCCGCCAGCACGGCGTGGAGGCCACCCACCGCGTGGCGGGGCTGCCGCTGGCGGTGCTGCGCGCCGACGCCGTGGTGTCCGGCGGCGGCGGCCTGCTGCAGGACGGCACCAGCCGCCGCAGCCTCGACTACTACCTGGGCGTGATCCGCCTGGCGCGCACGCTGGGCCGGCCGGTGGTGGTCTACGGGCAGTCGCTGGGGCCGCTGTCGCCGGAGGCGCGCGGCGCGGTGGCGCGCGCGCTGCGCGGCGTGCCGCTGGCGCTGCGCGACGAGCCGTCGCGGCGCCTGGCCGACAAGCTCGGGCTCAAGGCGCAGCTGGTCGGCGACCCGGCGCTGCTCCTCGAGGCGCCTAAGGGGGACGCGCCCGACCTGCCCGCCGCCGAGCGCCCCGTGATGCTGGTGCCGCGCGGCGGGCAGCCCGAGCTGAACGCGGCGCTGCTGGAGCTGGCGCGCGAGCTGGCCGACGCGGGCGTGCCGCTGGCCGCAATGGCGTTCCAGCCGCGCGAGGACGCCGCCGAGGTCGAGCGCCTGCGCGAGGCCGTGCCGGGCGTGGCCGTGTGGGAGGAGAGCGACCCGCACGCCGCGGTGGGGCTGCTGGCGCGGGCGCGCTACGTGGTGTCGGTGCGGCTGCACGGCTGCATCCTGGCGGCCGCGGCCGGCGTGGGCTTCGCGGGCCTGTCGTACGACCCCAAGGTCAAGGGCTTCCTGACGCAGGCGGCGGCGCCCTGCTTCGAGGCGCCGGTCGACCTGCGCGCCCTGTCGGGCCTGGCGCTGTCGGCGCCGGCGCCGCAGGCGCACGCGGTGGCGCACGTCGAGCGCCTGAGCCGCGACGGCCTCGACTGGCTCGGCGCGGCGCTGCGCCGCGGGCGCTTCACGCGCGGCAACGACTGAGCGGCCGCCGGCGCGCGGGCGCGGGCGGGCGGCGCCTCGCGAGCATGGCCGACCCCACGTGACGCCCCGCCGGCCTGGGGTAGGCTGACCGCGTGCGACACGCTTCCGTTCCCGCCACGGCCCGGTGGGGCGCCGGGCTGCTGGCGCTCTGCCTGACGTGCGCCCTGGCGTTCGCCCAGTCCCGGCCCGAGCAACCTAGCGCCGCCGAGCTAGCGCAGCTCCGCGACCTGCTGGCGCAGGGCTACTACAACTCCGCGGCGCGCCTCAACGGCCCCGAGCTGGTGGCGCGCTACCCCGACAGCGGCGAGGCCCACTACCTCTACGCCCGCGCGCTGTACCTCACCGGCGACCTGGACGGCGCCGGCCGCCACCTGGAGCGCGCCGTGCAGCTGATCGGCGACTCCGACCCGGGCGTGGCGAACCTGCAGGGCCTGCTGCGCGCCGCGCAGGGCGACGCCGCGGGCGCCCTGCGCGCGCTGCGCAACGCCTTCCTGCGCAGCCGCGACTACCAGTACGCCATGGACTGGGGGCGCGTGGCGTGGCAGGCGGCGATGTACGAGGAGGCGATCGTGGCGTTCGAGGCCGCCGCCGACACCGAGCGCGGCCGCCGCGAGCTGTGGCCCTGGATCGACAAGGGGCGCCTGCTGGTGCTGCTCGGCCGCCACCAGGAGGCCATCCAGGCGTTCAACAGCGCCATCGACGTGTTCGAGGCCACCGACCCCGGCGAGGCGCGCCCCTCGCCCGCCTACGTGGAGGCCTACTACCGCCTGGGCGAGGTGTACGAGCGCCTCGGCGACCTGGGCCGCGCCGAGATCAACTACCGCGCGGCGCGCACCGCCGACCCGAACTACGCCCCGGCGGTGCAGGCGCTGGACCGGCTGTCGCGCAGCTTCGACTGAGGGGCGCCCGGCCGCGCCGGTCGCGGCGCGGACGAAGGAACGCGAGCGGCGCGGGGCTGATCCCCGCGCCGCTCGCCTCTTCCCTACCCGCCGGCGCTCAGGTCCGGCGCTGCGGGTGAGCTAGGCGCCTCACTCGGCGCGCGCGTCGGCCGCGATCGCGTAGACCACGCGCACCGTGACGTTGACGCCCAGCTGCCCGCTCTCGACCGGCGAGTCCACCGCGCGGCTGTACTGCAGGGTGGCGGCGGGGAGGGGCGCCGCGTAGCTGGTCTCCTCGACGAACAGCGGGGCGCCGAGCGTGACGCCCGACAGCTCGGCCAGCTGGCTGGCGCGGGCGTGGGCGTCGGCCATGGCGGCCTCGCGCGCCTGGGCCTGCAGCGCGGCCGTGTCGGAGATGGTGAACTCGATGCCGCCCACGTCGTTGGCGCCGGCGTCGATGGCGCTGCTCAGCAGCGCGCCCACCTGGCCGGTGTCGCGCACCGTGACCTGGAAGGAGTGGCGCACGTGGTAACGCTCGCCGGTGGGCTGCCCGTCGCGGTCGGTGAGCTGCTGGCGCCACACGTTGAAGGCGACGGTGCGGATGTCGCGCTGCTCGATGCCGAGCAGGAGCGCCGCCTCGCGCACGGCGTGCATGGTGGCGTCGGCCGCGTCGAGCGCCTCGCGGACGTTCTCGCCCACGGCGTCGACGCCCAGGTTCACGACGGCCTGGTCGGGCTCGCCGAACGCCACGCCGTTGCCGGTGACCGAGATGCCGCTCTGGCTGCCGGGCCCGCCGAAGCCCTGCGCCTGCGCCGCACCAGCGAGCGCGCCGACGGCGAGGAGCGCCGCGGCCAGCAGGCGCAGCGGCCGGGCGGGGGCGAGAGCGGCGACGGTGGCGGGGGTGACGGACTGGTCGGTTCGATGCATGGGGGTGCCTCCTTGGCTGCGTTGGCCCGATTCTGTGCTCACGCCGCCGTGAGTTGGGTTGAGAGGGCGTTCACCGGGGGTTAACCGCGAGCCGCCCCGCCGCGCGCCGTCGCCGGGCGGCCGCGCCGGACGGGGCGGGCGGTCAGTTCACGAGCTTGGTGCGCCGCGACTGGTAGTCGAGCAGCACGTAGCGCCCGATGGTCTGCGGGGTGGTGAAGTACGCCTTGCCGCGCGTCATGGCACTGACGCGCTGCACGAACGCGACCAGCTCGGGGTCGCGGGCGAGCATGAAGGTGTTCACCTGGATGCCGTGGCGGCGGCAGTTGCCCACCTCGCGCAGCGTCTCGCCCAGCACCAGCGGGTCGAGGCCGTAGGCGTTGCGGTAGAGCTTGCCGCCCGGCAGCGTGATGGCCGACGGCTTGCCGTCGGTGATCATCACGATCTGCTTCATCTCCTTGTTCTGCCGCGTGAGGATGCGCTGCGCGAGGCGCAGGCCCTCGGCGGTGTTGGTGTGGTACGGCCCCACCTGGGAGCGCGCCAGGCGCTCGAGGGGGATCTCCTCGGCGCCGTTGTGGAACAGCACGAAGCGCACCGTGTCGCCGCGGTACTGCGTGCGGATCAGGTGCGCCAGCGCCAGGGCCACCTGCTTGGCGGGCGTGAAGCGGTCCTCGCCGTAGAGGATCATCGAGTGGCTGCAGTCGAGCATGACCACCGTGGCGGCCGAGGAGAAGTACTCCGACTGCAGCACCTGCAGGTCGTCCTCCTCGAGCTGCAGGCGCCCGCCCTCGAGGCCGTGGCGCGCGGCGTTGCCGAGGGTGGCGGCGACGTCGAGGTTGAGGGTGTCGCCGAACTCGTAGCGCTTGCTCTCGCCGATGGTCTCGACGCCGGTGGTGGTGTAGCTGGTCTCGTGCGAGCCGAGGCTCGAGCGCCCGGCGCCGCCCAGCACGTCGCGCAACGTGCGGTAGCCGAGGAAGTCGATGGCCTTGTCGGTGAGCTCGAAGGTGGCGCGCCCCGGGTCGGCGTCGGGGCCGGCGCCGCCGCCGGTGCCCTGGCGCGGCTCGCCGTCGCTGGGCTCGTCGCCGGAGGCCTCGGGGCGCAGGTAGCCCTCCTGCTCGAGGCGCCGCGCGAGCTCGCGCACGGTGGCGCCGAGCTCGGTGGCCATCCAGTCGTCGGCGTCGAGCGCCAGCTCGATGAGGCGCTCGTCGAGCAGGTCGTTGTTGATCAGCGCCTCGGCGATGGCGTCGTAGAGGTCCTGCATGGTGGGCCGGTAGTCGGGGTCGGGGTCGAAGGGGTTGCGGTCGAACCCCGACTGCATCAGCCGGTCCTGCAGCATCCTCATGAGCTCGGCCATGTCGAGGTCGTCGAGGCCGCCTTCGTACTTCGAGTAGCGGATGTTGCCCATGGCGCTCCCTAGCCGGGGCGGGTGCCCGCCCCTTGGCTCAGTTCCAGCGCCGCGCCTGGGCGCCCCGCGGCGCCTCCGGCTCGGCGGCGACGTAGCCGCGCTCCTCGCTGCGCGCGATGAGCTTGCGGGCGTGCAGCCCCTCGAGCACGAACTCGGCGGCGGCCGCCAGCTGCTCGGCGCCCTCGCCCTCGGCCAGGGCCGCGGCGGCGTCGAGCAGCCCCGGCACCGCGCCGGCCAGCTCGAGGAGCTCGGCGGCGGGCGCCCCCTCGGGCACGCGCAGGTTGTTGTCGTCGTCGAAGTACGCCACCACCTCGTCGGTGGCCACGCTGGCGCCGCGGCGGCTGAACACCTGGCCGATGGCGCGCCGCACGATCTCGCGTGCCACCACCTCGGCGCCCTTGAGCTCGCCCTCGTACTCGAGCTCGATCTTGCCGGTGACCGCCGGCAGCGCCTGGTAGAGGTCGGTGATGCGCGCCACCGGCTGCTCGGAGCCCTGCAGCAGGGCGCGGCGCTCGGCGTTGCTGACCACGTTCTCGAGCAGGCTGATGGGCAGGCGCTGCGAGACGCCCGAGTGCTTGTCGACGCGCGCGTCGTCGCGGGCCTGGAAGGCCACCTCCTCGACCGCCTCGGCCACGAAGCCCGGCACCAGCGGCACCACGTCGCGCTGCACCCACGCCTCCTGGCGCGTGATGCTCATGCCCTCCTCGACGGTGGCGGGGTAGTGGGTGCGCACCTCGCTGCCGATGCGGTCCTTGAGCGGGGTGATGATCTTGCCCCGCGCCGTGTAGTCCTCGGGGTTGGCGGAGAACACCAGCAGCACGTCGAGCGGGAGGCGCAGCGGGTAGCCCTTGATCTGCACGTCGCCCTCCTGCATGACGTTGAACAGCGCCACCTGCACCTTGCCGGCCAGGTCGGGCAGCTCGTTCATGGCGAAGATGCCGCGGTTGGCGCGCGGCAGCAGGCCGTAGTGCACCGCGCGCTCGTCGCCGAGGTGCGTGCCCAGGCGGGCGGCCTTGATGGGGTCGATGTCGCCGATGATGTCGGCGACCGTGGTGTCGGGGGTGGCGAGCTTCTCGACGTAGCGCGCCTCGCGCTCCAGCCAGGCGACGCGGGTGGCGTCGCCGCACTCGCGCACGATCTCCTGGCCCTCCTTGGTGATGGGCGCGAAGGGGTCGTCGTGCAGCTCGGTGCCCTCGATGTAGGGGATGAACTCGTCGAGCAGGTCGGTGAGCTGGCGCAGGATGCGGGTCTTGGCCTGGCCGCGCAGGCCCAGCAGGATGAAGTTGTGGCGGCTCAGCACGGCGTTGACGACGGCGGGCGTGACCGTCTCCTGGTAGCCGAGGACGCCCGGGAAGATCGGTGCACCGTCGCGCAGCTTGGCGATGAGGTTGGCGCGGAGCTCGTCCTTGACCGAGCGGCCGGCCAGCCGCTCCCAGCGGGAGCCGCGCAGCTCGCCCAGCGTGGTGGGCGCGGGAGGGTCGACAGGAGCCGCGGGCGGCGCCGTGTTGCTACGCTCGGATGCCGTGCTGGACGGCGTTCTTGGCGCTTCTCCAGAGGCTTTCATGACTCATGGTAGCACCGGCCCCGTGAGAGGCGGTGACGCAACTTGGCTCCGGCCCAGCGGTCCTAGGCCCGTCGCCGAGCGCCGGAGCGCCGCCGCGGGAGCCGAGGCGGCGCCGCCCACGGGCCCGAGTACCCAGGGCCCAGAAATGAGGTTGACCCTGCGTGGGGGGCGCAGGGTCAAAGAGAGGAGATGGTGGAGGGACGGATCCCTCGCATCATGGCCCTGGGGGGGACAGGGACCACCACCAAGATACACCATCCCTTCGGCCGGCGTCACGTGTCCTGATATCCTCCGCCATGGCCGTCATCAGGAGCGCGGAGATCATCACGGTGGGCACCGAGCTGCTGCTCGGCGAGATCGTCGACACCAACAGCGCGCGCCTCGCCCGCGACCTCGCCGCCGTGGGCGTGGACGTGTTCTGGTCGCTGCGCGTCGGCGACAACCGCCGGCGCCTCGAGGAGGCCCTCACCAACGCCACGCGCCGCAGCGACCTGGTGCTGGTGACCGGCGGCCTCGGGCCCACCGACGACGACCTGACGCGCGACGCCATCGCCGCCGTGCTGGGCGAGGAGCAGCGCGTGGACCCCGAGCTGGAGCGCTGGCTCAGGCGCTACTTCGAAGCGCGCGGCGCGGCCATGCCCGACTCGAACCTGAGGCAGGCGCACGTGATCGACTCGGCCACCGTGCTCCCCAACCCCATCGGCACCGCGCCCGGCTGGCTGGTGCGCGCCGAGCTGCACGGCAAGGAGCGCGTGATCGTCACCCTGCCGGGCCCGCCGCGCGAGCTCGACCGCATGTGGCGCGAGGAGGCCAAGCCGCGCCTCGAGCTGCCCGACAGCCGCCTCTTCGTGCGCACCTTCAAGACCCTGGGCGCCGGCGAGAGCCACGTGGCCGAGCGCTTAGGGGCGCTGACCGACCAGGCCAACCCCAGCGTCGCGACCTACGCCAAGATCGACGGCGTGCACGTGCGCGTGGCGGCGAAGGGCGACGACGCTGCGGCCGCCGAGCGGCTGGCGCAGCCCACCCTCGAGCGCGTGGAGCGGCTGCTGGAGCCGTGGGTGTGGGGCCAGGACCAGGACGAGCTGCCCGGGCTGGTGCTCGACGAGCTCGCCCGGCGCGGCGAACGCCTCGCCGTCGCCGAGGGCCTCACGGGCGGGCTGCTGACGGGCATGCTGAGCGCCGCGGCGCAGGAGCGCGCCCCGGCTCCGGAACGTGAGAGCCTCGCCGGCAGCGTGATAGCATGGAACGCGGAAACTATGCGAACGCTCGGTGTCCCCGCTGAACTCCTCGAGCGGCTGCCCCTAGGGGCTGCCGAGGTCGTGGCGGCGTTGGCCGTGGCGATACGGGCGTTCTTCACCGCTGAACTAGGCGTCGCCATCGGCCCCAGGATCGCCCTAGCCGCGAGCTCCGCGGCAGGCGCGCCCGGCCAGGGCGACGAAGAGCCGGACGAGGTCAAGCGCTTACCTACAAGAGTAGTCGTAGCCGTAACGAGAGATGTCGGTACAACCGTGAAGAGCCTGGAGCTGCCCGCTCTGGGGCAAGCCTGGCAACGGGAGCGAACCGCGGTCTCGAGCTTGAACCTCCTCCGGCTGGCGTTGCGTTAGGCCACCGGGCGCCCGCGAGGGCACCCGAAGGCCGGCGCGGAACGGGCACAAGTCCCTAGAGGACCGGCCCGCGGGACGGAGGCTGGGGCGAGTCATGGACGATCAGCGAAGGAAGGCTCTCGACACGGCGTTGTCGCAGATCGAGCGGCAGTTCGGGCGTGGGGCGATCATGCGTCTGGGCGCGGAGCCGGCCGGCACGCTGGCGGCGGGGGTGATCAGCACCGGCAGCCTGTCGGTG
>JAAYYF010000025.1 GCA_012515535.1 Deinococcales bacterium | reverse complement strand
TCGAAGCCGATGCTCAGGTCGTCGAGGTCGACGGTGAGCGGCGGGGTCACCAGCACCACGTTGTAGCGCCCGAAGGCGTACACGCCGTTGCTGCGGAGCGCCCCCAGCAGCTTGGCCATCGGCGAGTTGTCGCCGCCGTACCAGGGCACGAGCGGCTCCTTCGTGTCGCGGTCCTTGACCAGCTCGATGGTGTAGAAGGCGCCGATGCCGCGCACGTCGCCGATCACCTGGTGCTTGGCCTGCAGCTCGTCGAGGCCCGCCTTCAGCACCGGGTCGATCTCGCGGGCGCGCTCGAACAGGCCCTCGTCGCGCAGCGCCGTGACGGTCGCCAGCCCGGCGGCCATCGATACGGGGTGGCCGGCGTAGGTGTGGCCGCACATCAGCGCCACGTCGTCGAAGTGCTGCGCCAGCCCCTCGCGCACCATCACCCCGCCCAGCGGCACGTACGCCGACGAGGCGCCCTTGGCGAAGGTGATCATGTCGGGCGTGACGCCGAAGCGCGTGGCGGCGAAGCGGTCGCCGACGCGCCCGAAGCCGGTCATCACCTCGTCGAACACCAGCACGATGCCGTGCTGCTCGGTGAGGCGCCGCACGCCCGCCAAGTAGCCCTCGGGGTAGACGATGACGCCGTTGCTGCCCACCACCGGCTCGATCACCAGCGCCGCGATGTTCTTCGCGCCCTCGAAGGTGATCACCTGCTCGAGGTGGTCGAGCGCGCGCTGCGTCTCGACCACCGGGTCGTCGGTGAAGAACGGGCTGCGGTAGGGGTAGGGCGCGAAGAAGTGCACGATGCCCGGCAGGCCTGGCTCGTTCGCCCAGCGGCGGTCCTCGCCGGTGAGCGTGCCGGCGCCCGGCGCCGAGCCGTGGAACGAGCGGTAGGCGGCCAGCACCTTGTGGCGCCCGGTGAGCATGCGAGCCATCTTGATGGCGTCCTCGTTCGCCTCGCCGCCGCCGGTGGTGAAGAAGGTGCGGGCGCCCTCGCTCCAGGGGCTCACCTCGGAGAGCAGCGCGGCGAACTCGCTGCGCACGTCGTGGATCAGGGAAGGGGGGAGGTAGCAGAGCTTGGCGACCTGTTCCTGGATGGCCTTGACCACGCCCGGGTGACCGTGCCCGAGGTTGGTGGACACCAGGCCGGCGGACAGGTCGAGGTAGCGCTGGCCGGCCTCGTCGAAGAGGAACGAGCCCTCGCCGCGCACGAAGGTGGGGCCGCCCACGGCGGACTGCTTGCTCCACGGCGTCAGGACGTGCTTGTGGGAGCGGGTGGTGGCTGCCAAGGACATCTGCTACCTCCTCAGGGGACCGCCCCGACCGCGCGGGGCCTCCGACCGACCTCTCGACTGATGAGCAGAGCCTACCGCAACGGCGCCCCGCGCGGTCGCGCACGTAGAGCTGCGGCAGGTCCGTCGCGCAGCGAGGGACCAAGCGTCATCGCCCCCGCGCGAGCGCGGATCTATGCTCCGGCGGTCGTGAGCCGGAAGGCCCGCGACGGCCGGCCGGGGGGCCGGCCTGGCTCGAGGTGAGCGCCTATGGTTCGCAGCCGGTCCGTAGCCCTACTAGCCCCGCACGGCGCGGGGACCGAGCGCACGCCCGGCCGGGCGCGCCTGCTCAGGACCTCGTTCGTGGCGCTGGGGATCGCCTTCGGCGACATCGGCACCAGCCCGCTCTACGCGATGCGCGAGTCGTTCCGCGGCCACGGGCTCGTCCCCACGCACGCCAACGTGCTCGGTGTGCTCTCGCTAATCGCCTGGGCGCTGATCGTCGTGGTGTCTCTCAGGTACCTCGTGCTGCTGCTGCGGGCGGACAACCAGG
>JAAYYF010000178.1 GCA_012515535.1 Deinococcales bacterium | reverse complement strand
GCGGGGCTCACGCCGCCACCCCGGTCACGAGCCACCAGGCGAGGCCGTAGGCGGCGGCGCCGAGCAGGGTGGCCGCCGCCACGTCGCGGCGCCACCGGTAGACGCCGAGCGTGGCCGCCACCCCGAGCGCGGCGGTGAGCGCGCTGGCCGAGCGTGGCCCCAGCGGGCCCGCGGTGAGCGCGGCGGCCGCCGCGGGCGGCTCGAGCACGCCCACGAGCGCCGCCACCAGCAGCGCCGCCACGGCCGCCACCCCTACGCTGGCGAGGAAGGCGCCGAGCGGGCCGCGGAGCTCGGTGGCCGGCTCCTCGCCGGCGCCACGCTGGGTCGCCCCGAAGCGTGTCGGCAGGTAGCGGAAGAGGTAGGTGCCCACCCCCACCGCCAGGCAGACGAGCAGCAGCTCGGTCCTCATGGCGACCTCCCCTCGCCGGCCGCGCCCAACACGCCGGCCAGCCCACCCAGCAGCATCCCCACCAGTATGCCGGTGCTCGCGCCCCAGAACGCCGCGGCCAGCAGGAAACCGAGCGCCGCGGCCATCACCGCCGGGAGGTGGCGCCGCTCGTACATCGCCAGCAGCAGCGACAGGAACAGCGCCGGCAACAGGAAGCCGAGCGCCGCGTCCACCACCGGGAAGCGCTCGAAGGCGCCGCCGCCCAGCGCCGCCCCCACCACCGTGCCCGACGCCCAGGCGAGGTAGGCGCCGAGGCTCAGGCCCGTCTGCCAGCGCTCGCTCCAGGCGGCGTCGGCGGGCGCCACCTTGCCGAGCGCGGTGGCGAACACCTCGTCGGTGAGGCCGTAGGCCCACAGCCAGGCGCGGCGCGTGGCGGCCCGCGGCCCCAGGGCGCGCAGCAGGGCGGGCGCGTAGAGCAGGTGGCGCGCGTTCATGGCCAGCAACGACACGACCGCCAGCAGCGGCGCGGCGCCGCCGGCCAGCAGCGCCAGCGCCAGGAACTGGCTGGCGCCGGAGTAGATCACCAGCGACATGAAGGCCGCCTCGGCGAGCGTGAAGCCGGCCTTGCCGGCGGCCACCCCGAACGACACCGCCACCGGGAAGTAGGCGAGCGCGATGGGGGCGCTGGCGGCCAGGCCGGCCGGGAAGGTGGGGGGAGCCCGCATGGTCGGCAAGCGTAACGCCGGGGCGGCGGGCTTGTAACACCTTAGTTTCTAAGGTATCATCCGAGCTGCACCCGCAACACGTCGCGCCGCGTCACGCGCGCGCCCGGAGGTCAGCATGCCCGAACGCGCCCGCTTCACCTCGTCCGCCCAGGCCCTCGAGCATTGGCAGGGGCACCGCCGCCTCACGCGCCGCGTCATCGAGGCGTTCCCCGACGAGCACCTGTTCTCCTTCTCGCTGGGCGGCATGCGGCCCTTCGGCGAGATGGCCGCCGAGCTCGTGCGCATGGCGGCCCCCCTGGTCGAGGGCGCGGCCACCGGCGAGTGGCAGGGGTACGAGTCCGAGGTCCCCACCACCAAGGCCGGGCTCCTGGCGCGCTGGGACGACGACACCCAGCGCATCGACGAGCGCTGGCGCACCATCCCCGAGGGGCGCTTCGCTGAGGAGGACGCGGCCTTCGGCGTGTACCGCGACCGCGTGCAGGGCCTGCTGCAGTACGCCATCGACAACGAGATCCACCACCGCGGCCAGGCCTACGTCTACCTCCGCGCGCTGGGCATCGAGCCGCCGCCCTTCTACGAACGCTGAGTCTCACGCTCCTCCGGTAGCATCTCCTGGTGCTACGCCGCTTCTTCTCGTACTACGCGCCCTACAAGGGCCTCTTCTTCCTCGACTTCTCCTCGGCGGTGGTGTCGGGCCTGCTCGAGCTGGGCTTCCCCATCGCCGTGCAGCTCTTCATCGACCGGCTCCTCCCCAGCGGCCACTGGGGCTCGATCGCGCTGGCGGCGGCGGGCCTCACCGCCGTCTACCTCGTCAACACCGGGCTGCTGGTGGTCGTCACCTACTGGGGCCACATGCTCGGCATCAACATCGAGACCGACATGCGGCGCCAGGCGTTCGACCACCTGCAGAAGCTGTCGTTCTCCTTCTACGACGAGCAGCGCACCGGCCACCTGGTGGGGCGCCTCACCAAGGACCTCGAGGAGATCGGCGAGGTGGCGCACCACGGCCCCGAGGACGTGTTCATCGCCGCCATGACGCTCATCGGCGCCTTCGTGCTGATGTTCCTCGTGAACGTGCCGCTGGCGCTGATCACGCTGCTGATCGTGCCGTTCACCATCTGGTTCACGGTGCGCTACGGCGGGCGCATGACGCGCAACTGGCGCGCCATCTTCGACCGCGTGGGGGCGTTCAACGCCCGCATCGAGGAGAACGTGGGCGGCATCCGCGTGGTGCAGGCGTTCGCCAACGAGGAGCACGAGCGGCGCCTGTTCGCGAAGGACAACCAGGCCTACCACCGCACCAAGCTGGAGGCGTACCGCATCATGGCCGCCACGCAGTCGCTCTCCTACCTGGGCATGCGCTTCACGCAGCTGGTGGTGATGGTGGCGGGCAGCTACTTCGTGCTGAGCGGCAACCTGAGCAACGGCGAGTTCGTGGCGTTCCTGCTGCTGATCGGGGTGTTCTTCCGCCCCATCGAGAAGATCAACAACGTCATCGAGTCGTACCCGAAGGGCATCGCGGGCTTCAAGCGCTTCACCGAGCTGCTCGACACCGAGCCCGACATCGTCGACCGGCCCGGCGCCATCGAGGCGCCGCCGCTCGAGGGGAACATCGCCTACGAGGACGTCTCGTTCGCCTACCGCCAGGGGCGGCCGGTGCTGTCGGGCGTGGACCTGAGCATCCGCGCCGGCCAGACGGTGGCGTTCGTGGGCCCCTCGGGCGCCGGCAAGACCACCATCTGCTCGCTGCTGCCGCGCTTCTACGAGGTGACGGGTGGGCGCATCACCATCGACGGCATCGACGTGCGCGACATGACGCTGAGCTCGCTGCGGCGCCAGATCGGCATCGTGCAGCAGGACGTGTTCCTGTTCTCCGGCACGGTGCGCGAGAACATCGCCTACGGGCGCCTGGGCGCCAGCGAGGAGGAGATCCTCGAGGCGGCGCACCGGGCGCGGCTCGAGGAGGTGATCGCCGAGCTGCCGCAGGGCCTCGACACGGTCATCGGCGAGCGCGGCGTGAAGCTGTCGGGCGGCCAGAAGCAGCGCCTGGCGATCGCGCGCATCTTCCTCAAGAACCCGCCGATCCTGATCCTCGACGAGGCCACCTCGGCGCTCGACACCCAGACGGAGCGCGCCATCCAGCGGTCGCTCGCCGAGCTGGCGGAGGGGCGCACCACGCTGGTCATCGCCCACCGCCTGGCCACCGTGCGCGACGCCGACCGCATCGTGGTGGTCGACGAGAACGGCATCGCCGAGCAGGGCAGCCACGAGGAGCTGGTGGCGCGCCCCGGTATCTACCGGGCGCTGCACCACGCGCAGAGCTTCTGAGGGGCGGGGCCCGGTCGTCGCTGGGCCGCTCGGCGGCAGGCTCAGACGGCGGCGGTCGCGCCCTCGGCGTAGCTGGCCTCGAGGCGCTTGACGCGCGCCCGCGCCACCGCCAGGCGCGGGTCGCTCGGCCCCAGCACGGCGGCGGCGGCCTCCCACGTCTCGAGGTCGTCGCCTAGGCGCTCGGCGAGCTCGCACAGCGCGTCGGCGTCGCGCGAGAGCAGCACCGCCTGGCGCAGCTCCTCCTCGAGCCCTTCGCGCTCCTCGACCACCCCGGGCGCCTCGCTGAGCGGCAGCAGCGGCTGGCGGTACAGCGCCACCGCCTGGCGCACGCGGTGGTTCGCGAGGTGCTCGCGCAGCTCGGCCACGTCGGCGACGTAGGGCACGGTGAGGCGGTAGGGCGCGTCGCTGACCGGCAGGAGCGTGCGCACCCGCGTCAGCATGCCGCGCATGCCGCCCGCCGTGAACGGCGCCTGGCCCTCGGGGGTGAGGAAGTCGTTCAGGGCGTCGCGCGTGATCCCCTCCGGGTGCAGGGCGAGCGCCAGCGCCACCTCCGCGACGCGCTGCGGCAGCTTCACCTCGCGCCCGCCGTGCACCGCGGTGACCTCGCCGGCCAAGAAGCGCAGCGTGAGCGCGGCGCTGCGCTTGTGGAGCGTGGCCCAGACGGGCGCGAGCAGCGCTTCGGGCCCGCTGAGCACGCGTAGGGCGGTGGGGTGGAGCTGCGACAGCAGGCGGGCGAGGTCGGGCGGGAGGCGCGAGGCGCCCCCGTCGACGGCGAGCAGGAAGTAGAGCGCCGCCATGAGGCGCTGCTCGGCGACCAGGCTCGTGTCGTGCAGCGCGGTCTGCAGGTCGTCGGGGGCCTCCGGCGCGCCCGTGACGGCGCCGACCATGCCGCGCGCCAGGGCGGCCAGCGAGCGCTCGGCCTCGACGCCGACCGCGGAGAGCTCGGTGATGTCGGCGGCCACCCGCGCCGCTTCGTCGAGGCGGCCTACCTC
>JAAYYF010000024.1 GCA_012515535.1 Deinococcales bacterium | reverse complement strand
TACATGACGAAGATCATCGACAGGGACAAGCTTCTCGCGGCGCTAGCCGAACTGCCCCAGGACCGGGGGCACGTCTTCCGCACGCTCCCGCTGGTCCTCAACCAGCACGGGGAGGGCCACGTCTCGGTCGCCATCGTCGACCCCGACGGCGGGGTGCGCATCGCCGCCAGCAACGACCCTACCGTCCCCGACGACGCCCCCGTGCCCGAGGACGGCGTGATCGCCCGCGTCGAACGCTCGCAGCACGCCGTCTACATCACCGACACGAGCACGCACCCCGAGTACCGCCAGGTCGGCGCCCACCGCTACCCGGTGGAGCTCGCGCTGCCCGTCTTCGAGCGCGACCACGTCGTGGCGGTCCTGAACCTCGAACGCGCCACGCCGCTCGACACCGAGGAGCGGCGCGCCCTCGAGGCCTTCACCAGCGCCATCAGCCACTACCTGACGCAAGGCTCGCGCAGCCGCCAGTCCAGCATCGCCACCGAGCTCAGCGCTGCGCTCTCCGAGGCCGTCACCTACGAGGAGGCCGCCGGCACGGCGGTCACGATCCTGGCGCGCGCGACCGGCGCCTCGGCCGCCACCTTCATGCACGACCGGGGCGGCGCCATGCGCGCGGTGGCGGCCGTCGGCCTCGAGCCCAGCGCCGTCGACCGCGTGCCCTACGCGCAGGGCCTGGTGTGGGAGGCCTGCCTCACGGGCCGGGCCCGCTTCACGCGCGACTACCGCACCGACCTGCGCGCCGTGGCGCACCTCCGCGACCAGGTGGGGCCGGTGGTGGTGGCGCTGCCCATCGACCAGCACCACACGCCGCGCGCCGCGCTCTGCCTCCACTACCCGCAGGAGGCGCACGTCAGCGCGGCCGACCTCGAGCTGCTCGCCGGCGTCGGCCGCCACCTCGCGCTCATCCTCACCGTCATCAAGGGCAACGAGCTGCAGGACCATCTGCTCGAGCTTCACGCCAAGGCGCTCGACAGCGCCACCACCGACCTCTACCAGCACGTCCTCGACGCCGCCATCAAGCACGTGCCCGGCGCCGAGGCCGGCAGCCTCATCGTGCTGCCGGTCGGCGCCGACGAGTTCCGCTACGTGGCGGTGAACGGCTTCGAGCCGAGCGAGGTGGAGCACGTGCGCTACAGCGAGCTCGACATGCGCCGTTGGTACGGCGGCAGCGACGAGGAGTGGGCGGCCGGCCGCGCGCGCGTGCTGACCGCCGAGTCGCTCGACCTCGCCGCGTTCAGCTGCATGACCAACACCTGCGAGCAGCCTGTAACGCCGGAGGCGATGCGAGCGCTCAAGAGCACCGCCTGCCTGCCGGTCACCTTCCGCGGCGAGGTGCTGGCGGTCCTGAACCTCGACAACTTCACCCGCCACGACGCGTTCGGCGGCGACAGCCTGCGCACGCTGGCGCAGTTCGGCCCGCCCGTGGCCGTGCTGCTCGCCGCGGCGCAGCACCGCGACGAGATCACCCGCGCGAGCCGCACCGACCCGCTGACGGGCCTGGTGAACCGCGAGGGCTTCCAGGTGCACCTGGAGCAGCAGCTGGGACGTAGCGGGCGCAGCGCCGAGCCGTTCACGCTCCCCTCCATGGACCTCACCGGCTTCAAGCAGGTCAACGACAGCCTCGGGCACGCCGTCGGCGACGAGGCGCTCGTGCGGGTGGCGCGCGCCCTGGTGGGCTCCAGCCGCCAAGGCGACGTGGTGGGGCGTTGGGGCGGCGACGAGTTCGTGGCGCTGCTGCCCGCCGCGGGGCCGCTCGACGCCGAGCGCGCCGTGGAGCGCCTCGAGACGGCCGTCGCGAGCATCGAGCTACACAGCCACCGGCTCGGGGTCGACATCGGCATCGCCACCTACCCCGAGGACGGCGTCGACCTGCCGGAGCTGCTGCGCGTGGCGGACGCCCGCATGTACGCCCGCAAGGCGCGCCACAAGGGAGCCCTGCGTAGCGCCTGACGCCGCACGCCACGGCCCGCGGAGCGGTAACTTGGCGCCATGCAGAGCGCGTCGCTCCACCTGCGCCCGGCCCGTTCCAGCGACGCCGCGCGCATCGCCGAGGTCTACAACCAGGGGATCCAGGAACGCGTCGCTACCTTCGAGACGCGCGAGCGCAGCGCCGCCGAGGTGGCGGCGTGGCTCGACGACCCGCGCTACCCCGTGGTGGTCGCGGAGGCCGGCGGCGCGGTGGTCGGCTGGGCGGCCGCCTCGAGCTACCGGACGCGCGACTGCTACGCGGGCATCGCCGAGTTCTCGGTCTACGTGGCGCGCGAGGCGCGCGGGCGCGGCGTCGGCCGGCGGCTCATGGGGGCCTTCCTCGAGGCGTGTCGGCGGGCGGGCTTCTGGAAGCTCGTGTCCAGGGTGTTCCCCGAGAACACCGCCTCGCTCGCGCTGCTGGCTGCCTGCGGGTTCCGCGAGGTCGGCGTGTACCAGCGCCACGCCCAGCTCGACGGCGTGTGGCGCGACGTGGTGATCGTCGAGCGCCTGCTCGGGGACGCTGGCTGAGGCGGACGGTGGCGCGTTAGCGGAACAGGCCCTCGTCGATCTCGGCGTTGACGATCACGTCCTCGTAGCGCATCTCGATCGCCAGCTGCCACGCGCCGTCCACCAGCTGGTAGGTCCTCATGCTGGCGCCCGGCAGCGCGAGACCGCCGGACATGCCCTCGAAGAGCACCAGCACCTCGCCGACCTCGGTCTCGGAGTGCGCACCCAGCAGCGTGCCGTCGGCAGCGAACACGTACCTGAAGACGCCGACCTGCGCGACGTTGGGGAGCGAGACGTCCCCCTCGATGCTCACCTGGTCGCCCACCAGCAAGCCGCCGTAGTCCACGGGCCCGTCGAAGGTGGCGCGTTCGATCCCTGCCAGCGGGTCGGTCGTGCCGTACTGGTCGAACATCGCCTCGTACGTCTCCACGAGCTCGGGCGGAGCCGGTACCTCCATGCCCATCATGACCATGGTCAGCTCGCCGTCGACGAGGCGGATCGTACCGTCGAAGTTCATCGGGTCCTCAGCGCCTCCCGCGCGCTCGAAGGTGCCCGCCAGGCGACGGTTCTCGACGTCGATGACGATGTGGGACGTCATGGTGCCGAAGCCGTCCAGGCCTCCGTGGTACGTCATGACCCAGGAGGCCTGGAACGTGCGGACCTCCTCGGGGTAGCCCCCGATGCCTTCCAGCAGCTCCCGGGCGCGCGGGTCGATCTCCTGCGCCAGCGCCACGCTAGCCGCCAGGACGACGAGCAGGCTCGCCACCAGCCGCGCGATCTCGTTCATGCCTGCCACCGTAGCAACGGACCTGGGCCGTGGCCTGCCTCCGGTAGCGGTGTACCCGCCTCTAGTAGGCGGGCTCCCACCGTCCGCTGGCGCCCTGCACGAACGGCACCCACGCCACGCCCACGAAGCGGAGCGCCACGTCGCGCGAGGTCGGCCGCACGCTCACGCTCTCGAGCTCGAGCGCCTCGGCGTGCACCCCGTCGCCGGCGACCGCGGCCAGCTCGCGCTCCAGCTCGGCGTCGAGGCGGGCGAGCTCGGCGTCGGTCTGCGCCAGCGCCTGCCGCGCGCGCTCCACGTCGCCGCGCTCCTTGCTGATGCTGGTTGTGCGCCTGACCGCCGTGCCGATGCGGGTGGCCGACGGCGCCCGTTTGCCGAGGAACGCCCCCAGCAGGGTGCCGCCCACGCTGACCACCGCGTCGAGCGAGCGGTGCTGCGCCTGCTGCGTCTCGCGCTCCAGCGCCTGCGCCTGCGTGAGGCGGCGGCGCTCGAGGGTGGCGCGGCGGCTGCCGTACTTCTGGCGCAGCTTCTGCTTGGCCGCGTCGCGCTCCTCGCGCAGGCGCTGTGCGCAGCGCAGGCGGAACTCCCGCTCGCTCTCGCCCACGCCCGACACGAGCTTCAGCGGCGCGTAGCGGTGGAGCGTCAGCGCCCCCTCGCCCCGCAGCCAGCGCTGGAACAGGTCGGCCCAGCCCTTCACGTCCCTGCCGCTCGGGTCGACCGGCAGCGGCTGGAACGCCACGCCGGGCTGCGGGTCGGTGACGAGCCGCTCGAGCGGCACGTCGACCGGCTCGCCCTCGCTCCAGTCGACGGGCACCAGGCCGTCGCGCAGCTCGGTCAGGCGCAGCACGCGCTCGGTGGCCTCGACGCCGTACGTCTTCGACGAGTAGTGCACGTCGGCAACGGCGAGCACCAGCGGGAAGTAGGCAGCGCCGGGCCCACCGGAGCGCGGCGGGAAGAAGAGCTGCGGCACGTCCGGCGGTAGGAACGGGCGGCCGGCAGGGGCGCCTGCTGGCAGCGGGGTTGGGGAGACGACCGCCGTGGTGGCTGGCGCGAGCGCGGGCGCGCTCGGCGCTACGGCCGCGGCGGGCGAAGCGGTGACGGCCTCACCGGCTTCCGAGCCCGCGTCCTGGCTGAGGCGCCGGATCTGCTCGCGCGACAGCGGCCCGGCCAGGTACGACAGCGCCCAGCGCGTGCGGAACACCACCGGTGCCTTCTCGTGCACGTTGTGGAGCAGGAAGGTGCGCTTGCCCAGGCGCCCGATCGTGTCGGCGAGCTCCGCCGGCGAGGCCGCGCCCGGGGCCGCGGCGGTCAACCCCTCCACCAGGCGCGCCTTGTCGCGCTCGGTCTGCAGCCGGCCCACGAACCAGGTGCCGGCGTTCGACAACGCCTTGTAGTCGATGTCCACCGGGTTCTGCGTCGATAGCGCCAGCCCCACCCCGAAGGCGCGCGCCTGCTTGAGCAGCGTCAGCAGCGGCCGCTTGGTGGGCGGCTCCGACACGGGCGGCAGGAAGCCGAACAGCTCGTCGATGTAGACCAGCGCCCTGAGGCTCGATGTGCCCGTCTGCGAGCGCGTCCAGGCCACCACCTCGCTCAGCAGCAGGCTCAGGAAGAACATGCGCTCGGCGTCGCTGAGGTGCGCGATCGACACCACCGCCACGCGCGCGCGGCCCTGCGGGTCGTAGAGCAGGCTCTGCACGTCGAGCGGCTCGCCCAGCGTCCACGCCTCGAACGTCGGCGAGGCCACCAGGGCGTTGAGGCCGAGCGCCAGCTTCAGGCGGTCCTTGGCGGGGAAGACCGTGTCCAGGTCCATGACCCCCAGGCGCTTCATGGGCGGCTGCTGCACCGCGTGGATCAGCTCGGCGAGGCCCAGGTCCTGACCGGCGCGCCAGGCGTGGTCCAGGACGGCGGTCAGGAGGATGTGCTCGCGTCCCAGCGGGTCGGCGTCGGCGCCCAGCAGCGTGAGCAGGCCCGTGACGGTGGTGCCGAGGCGCTCGGCCAGCAGGTCCGGGTCGGCGAGCACCGCCGCGGGCGGCGCCGCGAACGAGCGCAGCACGCTGATCGGCCGCCCCGCGCTCGAGCCGGGCGTGTAGACCGTCACCTCGGCCGCCTCGCGGTAGCGCCGCACGCGCTCGCCCGACTGCCCCCACGACTCGAGGCCCGCGCGCCACTGCTCCGCCTGCCTGGCGGCGTAGTCGCCGACGCTCAGGCCCTGGCGCTCCGCCTCGCGCGCGTCGACCCACGGCTCGAAGTCGGCGGGCGCCAGGTCGGGGAAGGCGAGGGCGAGGTTGCCCAGGTCGCCCTTGGGGTCGATGGCCAGGACGGGGATGCCGTCGATGGCCGCCTCCTCGATCAGGCC
>JAAYYF010000177.1 GCA_012515535.1 Deinococcales bacterium | reverse complement strand
GCGAGCGCGTCCGCGGTGCGCAGGACCGCGACCGTCTCGACGCCGAACGCCTCGGCGACGAGGCCCTCGGCGCGGCGCTTCAGCTCCGCGGGCGCCACCGCGGGGCGGCTCACCACCACGTTGCCGCTCTGCAGCAGGTAGCTGGGCTCGCCGAGCCCGTCGTCGCGCAGCAGCCGCATGAGCTCCTTCATCGGGACCTTGTTGCGCTTGCCGAGGTTCACGGCCCGCAGCAGTAGGATCACGGCGTCGGCCATGCCGGGAAGCTAACACGCTCACGCTGGTCCGCCGCGGCCGGGGCCTTCGGCACCGCCGCCAAGCGGCCGACAGCGCGTCCGTACCGCCGACCCGGTACGCCCCCTCCCCAGGAGCGGTACACTCGCTCGAACCTTTAAGCCGGTCCCGTGAGGCCGGGAAGGAGAGAACGTGCCGAACCCGTCCGTAGACCACCCCAACCTGACCTTCAAGGCGTCCCTCATGAGCGCCACCGAGATGGAGCGGGCGCTGAAGCGCATCGCTCACGAGATCGTGGAGCGCAACAAGGGCGTCGCGAACCTCGGCCTCGTCGGCATCCACACGCGCGGCGTGCCGGTCGCCGAGCGCCTGGCCAGGTACCTGAAGAAGTTCGAGGGCACGCAGCCGCCCGTCGGCAAGCTCGACATCACCCTCTACCGCGACGACCTCACCGAGATCGCCCTGCAGCCCATCGTGCGCAAGACCGAGGTCGACTTCGACGTGCACGGCATGCGCATCGTGCTGTGCGACGACGTGCTCTACACCGGTCGCACCGCGCGCGCCGCGCTCGACGCCCTCATCGACATGGGGCGGCCGGCCTCGATCCAGTACGCCGTGATCGTCGACCGTGGCCACCGCGAGCTGCCGATCCGCGCCGACTACGTCGGCAAGAACGTCCCCACCAGCGCCGCCGAGGTGGTGCAGGTGAAGCTCGCCGAGATCGACGAGGAAGACGGCGTCGAGCTCTGGGAGCGCGCCTGATGGCGGCGGGCCTCTCCGCCGTCGACGCCAGCCCCGCCACGACCAGCCCGCAGCCCGAGCCGAGGCAGGCGCGGCCGGCGCGGGGCCGCAAGCAGCACCTGCTGGACTTCGCGGACTGGTCGCGTGAGGAGCTGATGGCGCTGCTCGACACCACCGACGTGATGGCCCAGGTGCTCACGCGCACCATCAAGAAGGTGCCGGCGCTGCAGGGCATGACGGTGGCCACGCTCTTCTTCGAGGACAGCACCCGTACGCGCCTGAGCTTCGACCGCGCCGCGCGCGCCCAGAGCGCCGACGTGATGAGCTTCGCCGCCGGCGGCTCCTCGCTCGCCAAGGGCGAGAGCCTGCGCGACACGCTGCGCACCCTCGACCAGCTGCAGGCCGACCTGTACGTGGTGCGCCACCCGGTGGCGGGGGTGCCGTACCAACTGACCCGCTGGACCGACGCCGCCATCGTCAACGCCGGCGACGGCCGGCGCGCCCACCCCACCCAGGCGCTGCTCGACGCCTACACCTTCCGCCAGCGCTTCGGCGGCGGCGCGAGCGCCTTCGAGGGCAAGCGCCTGGCGATCGTGGGCGACGTCGAGCACTCGCGCGTGGCGCGCTCGAACGCCGAGCTGTTCACCAAGCTCGGCGCCGAGGTGGTGCTGTGCGGCCCCGCCACCCTGCTGCCGCGCGAGTTCGCGGCGCTGCCGGGCGTGAGCGTCACCCACCGCCTCGAGGAGGCCGTCGAGGGCGCCGACGCCGTGATGGCGCTGCGCCTGCAGCAGGAGCGCATGACGCGCGGCCTGCTGCCCTCGCTGGCCGAGTACGTGGCGCGCTACCAGCTCACCGAGCGCGTGATGCGCTCGGCGGCCGAGGGCGCCATCGTGATGCACCCGGGCCCGCTGGTGCGCGACCTGGAGGTGGCCTCCGACGTGGCCGACGGCGAGCGCAGCGTCATCGAGCAGCAGGTGGCCAACGGCGTGCCGGTGCGCATGGCCGTGCTCTACACCCTGCTGGTGGGGCAGCGATGAGCCGCGTCGTCTTCCGCGGCGCCCACCTGGTGGACGGCGCCGGCGACCACGGCGTACACGACCTCTACGTGAACGGCGGCGTCGTCGAGGGCGTCGACCTGGGCGGCGAGGTCGACCGCGAGGTCGAAACCGCCGGCGCGCTGCTCACGCCCGCCTTCCTCGACCTGCACACCCACCTGCGCGACCCGGGCCAGGAGCAGAAGGAGGACCTCTCCAGCGGCCTCGCCGCCGCGGCGGCCGGCGGCTTCGGCACGGTGGTGTCGATGGCCAACACCGACCCGGTGGTCGACGAGCCCGGCCTGGTCACCGACCTGGTGCGCCGCGCCGCGCGCCTCGGCCAGGCGCGCCTGCGCCCCGCCGCGGCGCTGAGCCGCGGCCTGGCCGGCGACCGCCTCACCGACTTCGCCGCCCTGCAGGCGGCCGGCGCGGTGATGATCACCGACGACGGCATCCCGGTGGCCGACTCCCACCTGATGCGGCGCGCCTGCGAGTACGCCGCCGAGCTCGGCCTCGTCATCCAGACCCACTCGGAGGAGCCGTCGCTGCGCGCCGGCGGCGTGATGCACGAGGGCGCGGTGAGCCGCCGCCTGGGCCTGCCCGGCAACCCCGACGCCGCCGAGGCCCTCATGATCTTCCGCGACGGCGAGCTGGCGCGGCTGACGGGCGCGCGCGTGCACATCGCCCACGTGAGCTCGAAGCGCGGCATGCAGGTGGCCGAGCAGCTGAAGGCCGACGGCGCGCCCATCACCATCGAGGTGACGCCGCACCACCTGACGCTCACCGACGAGGCGCTCGCGAGCTTCGACCCGCTCTACAAGGTGGCGCCGCCCCTGCGCACCGCCGACGACGTGGCCTACCTGCGCGACGCCGTGCGCCGCGGGGTGGTCGACAACATCGGCACCGACCACGCGCCGCACACCCGCGCCGAGAAGGAGCGCGACCTGCTGAGCGCGCCGTTCGGCATCGCCAACCTCGAGGTGACGTTCCCGCTGCTCTACACCGAGCTGGTGCTCACGGGGGAGCTGGGACTGCCCACGTTGCTGCACCTCCTTCAGGACGGCCCCGCGCGCGTGATGGGCTGGGAGCCGCCGCGGCTGGTGCCGGGCGCGCCCGCCGACCTGACGCTCCTCGACCTCGAGGCCGAGCTGCCGGTGGAGGGCCGGAGCTTCAGGAGCAAGGCCAAGTGGACGCCCTGGGAGGGCGAGCGCCTGCGCGGGTGGCCGCGGGTCACCATGGTAGGGGGCGTGCTGGCGTTCGAGCGGGGCGCCTTGGCTCCGGCCTAGGACCTCTGGGCTTGCGACGCCCCTCACGCGAGGTGCCCGAACCGGTGCCCTAGAATGTTGCCCATGACGGCAGCCGTGAACGTCGACCCCCGCGCCTCCTCCGACCCCCAAGGGGGCGCGGCCGCCGCAGACCCGCGTACCGCACTGCGAGGCGCCGCGCCGCTCGCCCCCCAAGCGGGCGTGGCGCCGCAGGGCGTCACGGCTTCCGTCATCCCAGAAGCGGCGCTGTCGTTGCCGCGGCGCGCCTTCGCCAAGAACGAGCACCTCTACCGCCAGGGCGAGAGCGCCACGCAGGCGTTCATCCTCGAGGCGGGCCTGGTGGCCCTCACGCTCGACGCGCTCCACGACCGCGACCGCGTGGTGGCGCTGGCCGGCCCCGGGGACGTGATCGGCGCCCTCACCCCCAGCCTGCCGGCGTACCAGGACGGCGCCGTCGCCCTCAGCGGCGAGGTCAGCGTGCGGCTGCTGCCCGTCGCCGACCAGGCGGCCGGCGGCGCGCGCCCGCGCGAGCTCGCCGCCCTGCTCGACGCCGCCGTGGGCGAGCAGATCGTGCGCCTCACGCGGGCGCTCGAGGACTCCGCCCACCCCGTGCCCGCCCGCGTGGCCAACGCGCTGCTGCGCCTCGGCGAGCGCTTCGGGCAGCGCATGGACGACGGCGCCGTGCGGCTCACCCTGCCCGTCACGCACGAGACGCTCGCGGCCATGGTGGGCGCGGCGCGCGAGACCACCACCAGCATCGTGCAGCAGCTCAGGCGCGCGGGACTGATCGAGGGCACGCGCGGCAGCTACCGCTTCGTGCCCTCGGAACTGAGCGCCTACGCCAGCGAGGCGGTGCTCGCCAGCCGCTGAGCCGGCCGACCGCCCGTGGGGGCTAGCCGGCCGCCGTCCAGCCGCCGTCCACCGCCACCTCGGCGCCGTTGATGCCGCTCGCCTCGTCGGAGGCCAGGAACAGCGACAGCGCCGCCACCTCCTCTGGCTGCAGCGTGCGCGGGTTCACCGCGTGCCACTTGCCGTACTGCGCGAGCGCCTCCTGGTCGAACTTGGTGGGGTCGGCGCCCGCCATGATGGCGGTCTCGACGCCGCCCACGATCAGCACGTTGCAGCG
>JAAYYF010000176.1 GCA_012515535.1 Deinococcales bacterium | reverse complement strand
CCTGGGCGCGCGCGGCGATATAGGCCTCGGCCTTGGCTGTGATGGCCGGCAGCACGTCCAGCGCGGAGAAGCCGGGCGCGGTGGGGCCGGCGCGTCCGCCTTCGGAGCTGGTCCGGGTGGGCAGGGCGGTCAGGCGGTCGTTCTCGATGTAGGTGTAGGGGGCCATGTCGAGCGAGCCGGTGATGCCGAAAAAGGTGTCGAAGCCGTGCGAGAGCGGGGAGTCGCTGAGCGGCTTGGCATAATCCACCGCCCCGCCTTTCAGCAAGGGGTCGTCGGTGGTTTGGCCGGCCCAGCCGAGGCCGAGATGCCACTTGCCGAAGCAGGCGGTGTGGTAGCCCTTGGCCTTGAGCAGCGAAGCGACGGTAGGGCGGCCGGGGGCGATCAGCGGGGCGCTGAGGCCGAAGAGCACGCCGCGCTGCAGGCGCGTGCGCCAGGCGTAGCGGCCGGTGAGGATGCCGTAGCGCGTGGGGGTGCAGACCGAGGAGGGGCTGTGGGCGTCGGTGAAGCGCATGCCCTGGGCGGCGAGCCGGTCGAGATGCGGCGTGCGGATCATCGAGACGGGGTTGTAGCAGCCGACGTCGCCGATGCCGAGGTCGTCGGCGAGGATGAAGACGATGTTGGGCGCGCGGGCCGCGGCGCCGGTCTGGGCATGTGCGCGGCCGGCAACGGCAAGAGCGAGCACGGAGGCCAGAGCCGCCGCGAGCGTTGGGATGCGCATGGTCACCTCCTTCAAGCCCCGAGCGTCAGGGTCACGGCGTCGGGCCACGGCACCTGGGCGGCGCCGCAGCCGGTCACGACACAGCGATCAGCCTGCGCGTCCGGGCGGATGTTGGAAAGGGCGTCGGGGTCGAGGCCGCCGGCGCTGCGGGCGGCGCCGGCGGCATACCAGACGGTCCGCGAACCGGTGGCGCGCAAGGCGCGGTCGAGGGCGTCGGTCACGTCGCGCCAGGGGGCGTCGGCCGGTCCGTCGAGCCGCACGCGGCGCTGCGCGGCGATCTGGGCGAGCAGGGCGTCAAAGCCGGCGAAGTCGGCGGGCAGAGGCGCGGGGGTGACGCTGGCGGGGTCGACGAGGGTGAGGGCGAGGGCGGCGCCGTAGATGGGGGCCTGCTCGCCCAGCTCGCACGGCTTGACGGCGATACCGTCGGCGAGGCGTGCGGCGAGGCCGGCCTGGAGCGCGGGCACGAACAATTCCCAGTCGCGGGCGAGGTTGCCGCCGATCACAAAGGCGTCGGCGTGGAAGCGGGCGAGCCAGGGCGCGACGAATTCGGCGAGGTTTTCGCCGAAGCTGCGGAAGAGGCGGCGGGCGTCGGCATGGCCGCCGAGCGCGAGGTGGGCCAGCTCCTTCCCGCCCGCGACGGGCGTGCCGGTCAGGCGCTGCCATTCGCCGGTCAGCCAACGGGTCGAAAAGTAATCGTCGGCGATGCCGTCGCGGAAGGGCACATGCCAGAGTTCGCCGTCGGGCGGCACGTTGTCGCCGCAGGTCTGGGGACGTCCCTCATTGAGGAACGAGGCGCCGAAGCCGGTGCCGAGGGTGACGACCACCGGGCGGCTGAAGCCTTGGGCACCGCCGCGGAAGTACTCGCCGAGGGCGAAGCAGGCGGCATCGTTGTTGAAGACGACCGGCCGGGCGGGGGTGCCGAGGGCTTGGCCGAGGGCCTGGCGGAAGTTGACGCCGAAACACTGCTCGTACTTATTTTGGTGCGGAGTGATGCGGCAGATGCCGGCCGGATAGTCGAAAGGGCCCGGGATGGCGAGGCCGACGCCCCGGACGGCACCGGGGGCGACCTGATCGGCGCAGGCGCGGATGGCCTGCTCAAAGACTGCCAACACGGCGGAGGGGGCGAGGTGGGTGTCGAGCGCGGTGCGGAGGGTGCTCTGCGGGCGCAGCTCGAAGGTTTGGGTGTCGACCAGGTCCAGCGTGATGTGGGAGCCGCCGACGTCGATGCCTAAGTAGTACATGGGGATAAAAAAACGAGGCGCCAGGAGTCGGGCTCCTGGCGCCGGTGTTCACTGGTAGCGGTCCATGTAGCCGCCGG
>JAAYYF010000175.1 GCA_012515535.1 Deinococcales bacterium | reverse complement strand
CCGGCTGCAGCTGGGCCAGCTTGCGGCACAGCATGTCGTCGAAGCGCGCCAGCGCGGCCGTGTCGCCCTCGCGCGCTTCAGGCGGCGGGCGAGCCGGAACGGCCCTCGGCCGCGGCGGCGAACCCCGCCAAGGTGGTGGAGAGCTCGAGGAACGCCGCCGGCACCAGCTCGTAGTAGACCCAGCGGCCGCGGCGTTCGGCGCTGACGAGGCCGGCCTCGACGAGCTGCTTCATGTGGTGGCTGACGGTCGGCTGCGTGAGCCCGAGGTACGTCTCGAGGTCGCAGCCGCAGACGCCGTCGTCGCGGCTGCAGTGGTCCTCGAGCGGTTCGGCCAGGAACCTCAGGATCTTGAAGCGGGTGGGGTCGCCGAGGAGCTTGAGGAGCTCGGGCATCGCGTCCATGCCACGAGGATAGCCGACCCGATAGACGCCCGTCTATGCATCTGGGACGGTGCGCCATCGGGCATTGACAGCGGTCTATGCATCGACTACTATCGATGCATCGGCGCAAGGGCGCCACCTGGCGCTCAGCGCGTCGCCGCCGGGCATCCCGGCATCCGGAGGTGGCACATGAACAGCGAAGCGATGACCCGCTTGAGCCTCGACCACCACCAGCAGCTGCTCACGGAGGCAGCCGCGAACCGCGCCGCCAAGGGCGCACGACCGCCGAAGCAGCGCGCGCCATGGGCGCTCGCCCGCCTCGCCTTCTCGGCCCCCGACCCGTTCGCCCGTCGGCCCGTCCAGCAGCCCTGCTGAGGGCCGCGAGCGGCCGCTCGGGGCTCTAGGCTTCCGGCCCGGCCCTACGTCGGACGCCCTGCGCGCGCCGCCGCTCGACGTGCGCCGCCCGCAGGGAGTCCGCAGGCTTCAGTCGAGCGTGTCGAGGTACGCGCGCCACTCGGGCTGGTGGCGCACGGCGTCCCGGTAGTAGTCCGACAGCGACAGCTGGCTCGCCGCCGCCTCGTCGGCGATCACGTGGCAGCGCGCGTGCAGCTGCAGGGCGGTGCCCGTCACCAGCGCGCTGATCGGGCCTTCCACGGTGCGCGCCAGGATCTCGGCCTTGTGCTCGCCGGTGACCACCAGCACCGCCTCGCGCGCCTCGAGGATGGTGCCGACCCCCATCGTGATGGCGGTCGTCGGCACCGCGTCGGGGTCGCCGCCGAACATGGCGGCGTTCTGCTCGCGCGTGTGCGGCGCCAGCGGCTGCACGCGCGTGCGCGACCGGAAGCCGGACAGCGGCTCGTTGAAGCCGATGTGGCCGTTGCTGCCGAGGCCCAGCAGCTGCAGGTCGATGCCGCCGGCCGCGCGGATGCTGGCCTCGTAGGCCACCGCCTCCGCCGCCAGGTCGGGCGCCACGCCGTTGGGCACGTGCGTGTTCGCCCGGTCCATGCCCAGACGGGAGAAGAGGTAGCGCTCCATGTAGTGCCGGTAGGAGCGCTCGTCGTCGGGCGCGATGCCCACGTACTCGTCGAGGTTGAAGGTGCGCACGCCGCCGAAGTCGACGCCCTCGGCGTCCGCGACCGTCACCAGCGCGTCGTAGATGCCCTCCATGGTGCGGCCGGTGGCGCACCCCAGCACCAGGTCGGGCTTGGCCTTCACGCGGTCGGCCACCAAGCGAGCGGTGAGGCGCTCGGCGTGAGCTGCGGTAGGGAGGATGACTATGTCCACACCGCTAGGGTACCGAACCCCAGCGCCGGTCGCACGTCCGGTAGGGCCTCAGCGCATCAGCAGCTGGCTGTCGGACTTGTCGGGCGCGTCCTTGAGCTTCTGCAGCAGCGCGCGCCCCTCGCGCAGTGCCGCCTCGCCGGTGTCGCGGGTCGGGGCCGCCAGCACGGCCGCGACCTCCTGGGCGAAGCCGAACAGCTCCACCTCGAACACCGCCTCCAGCCGCTTCTGCGCCGCGAGGGCGCGAACGTCGTTCAGTAGGTTCTTGAGCTGTGCCGCCTGGAAGAACGGTAGGTCATCGGAGGACATGCGTCGATCATCACCCCCCACGTATGTCGGGAACGTCACAACGGTCATCCTACCGGAAGGGCATGGAGCGCCCCGGAGGTCAGCGTGACCTCGTCGCCCACCTGCAGCAGCCCCAGCTGGACGGGGTTACGCACGTCGGCCTGCAGCTCGCCCACGCCCTCGACGTTCACCAGGTACTCGGCGTGGCTGCCGAGGAAGGTGGCGCGCGTGACCCTGCCGCTCAGGTAGCGCTCGCCCCTGGCGCCACCCGCCGGGGCGGGCCCGAGCTCGAGGCTCTCGGGGCGCACCACCACCGTCACGCGGCCGCCCACCGCCACCGCCGTCGGCTCGGCGAGGGGCAGCACGGCCGCGCCCAACCGGACCCGCTCGGCGTCCACCACCTGAGCCTCCACGAAGTTGGCGTTGCCGATGAAGTCGGCCACGAAGCGGTTCACGGGCCGCGCGTAGATCTCGAGCGGCGTGCCGACCTGCTCGACGCGCCCGGCGTTCATCACCACCACCAGGTCCGACATCGACATCGCCTCGATCTGGTCGTGCGTGACGTAGACGCTGGTGATCCCCAGGCGCTGCTGCAGCTCGCGGATCTCCTGCCGCATCTGCTCGCGCAGCTTGGCGTCGAGGTTCGAGAGCGGCTCGTCGAACAGCAGCAGCCGCGGCTCCATCACGATGCTGCGCGCCAGCGCCACGCGCTGCTGCTGCCCGCCCGACAGCTGGCTCGGCTGCCGGTGCCCCAGGTGCCCCAGGCCCACCAGCTCGAGCACGTCGTTCACCTGCTTCGCCACCTGCTCCTTCGATAGGCGCTTCATGCGCAGGCCGAACGCCACGTTCTCGAAGACGTTCAGATGGGGGAAGATGGCGTACGACTGGAACACCATGGCGGTGTCGCGCAGGTTCGGGGCGAGGCGGTCGACGCGCTTGTCGCCGAACCAGATCTGACCCTTGGTCGGCTCCTCGAAGCCGGCGATCATGCGCAGGAGCGTGGTCTTGCCGCAGCCCGAGGGGCCGAGCAGGGTGATGAGGGTGCCCTTCTCCACCTCGAGCGTCACGTCGTCGACCGCCACCACCGTGGCGCCGCCGTCGTGCGATTCGAACTCCTTGCGTAGGTCCAGGATGCGTAGGTCAGCGGGCATCGTCACTCCACCTCAGAAGCGAAGGGTCGAGGCGTCCTGCGCGGCGCGCCCCACGAGACGGTTGATGACCCCGAACGCCACCATCACGATCACCAGCAGCACCATGCTGTAGGCGGCGGCGACCCCGAGGCGGCCCGAGCCCACCTCGTTGAGGATCTGCACGGTCATCAGGTTCCAGTTGGCCGACACCAGGAAGATGGCGGCGCTGATGGCGGTCATGGCGCGCACGAAGGCGAACACCAGCCCCGAGAAGAACGCCGGCGCGATCAGCGGCAGCGTGACCTTGCGGAACGTCGTGATGGCGCTGGCGCCCAGGTTCTGCGCCGCCTCCTCGATCGACGGGTCGATCTGGTTCAGCACGGCGATGCCCGCCTGGATGCCGTTGGGCACGTAGCGGAACACGAAGTTGAGCACCAGGATCGTGAGCGTGCCGGTGAGGATCAGGGGCGGGCCGTTGAACGCCAGGATGTAGCCGATGCCGGCCACGGTGCCGGGCACGGCGAAGTTGAGGATGGAGGTGAACTCCATCGCGGCGCGCCCCGGGAAGCGCCGGCGCACCACCAGGAACGCGATCAGCATGCCCAGCACGCCGCTGATGGGCGTGGAGATGAGCGCCACGAGCAGCGTGTCCTTGATGGTGTCCCACCCCACGCTGAAGACGTACTGGAAGTGCCGCAGCGTCAGGGTGTAGTCGAAGCCCCACACGCGCGTCACGGCGCCCAGCAGGATCACGGCGTAGAACGCCACCACCAGCAGCCCGAACGCCACCACGATGCCGTACATCGTCCACTTCGCGGCCGGCGACACCGCCTTGCTGGTCGAGGCGGTGGGCTTGCCGGTGACCGTGACGTACTGGCGCTTGCTGATGTAGTAGCGCTGGATGGCGAACGCCGTCAGCGACGGCAGCAGCAGCACCCCGGCCAGCATCGCCCCGCGCGGGAGGTTGAACGAGCCGGTGATCTCCAGGTACGCCTGCGGCGCCAGCATCGGGAAGGCGGCGCCGGCCAGCACCAGCGGGTTGCCGAAGTCGGCCATCGACTCGATCAGCACCACCAGGAACGCGCTGGCGATGCCCGGGATGGAGAGCGGGAACACCACGCGCCAGAACACCTGCCAGCGGCTGGCGCCCATGTTGAGAGCGGCGTCCTCCAGGGTCGGGTTGATGCCCGCCAGGACGCCGCGGAGGTTCAGATACGCGATCGGAGCGAACGTGAAGACCTGCGACAGCACCACGCCGCCGAAGCCGTAGATGCTGAAGTCCTGCAGGCCGAGCAACTGCCGGGTGACCAGGCCGTTGAAGCCGAACAGGAAGAGGATCGAGATAGCGCCCGAGAACGGGGGCGAGATGATCGGCATGAGCATCAGCGAGCTCAGCACGCGCTTGAGCGGCACGTCGGTGCGGGTCAGGACGAAGGCGGCGACGTAGCCGAGCGCCACGCCCAGCACGCCCACCACGGCGCCGACCAGCAGGCTGTTCCGCAGGGCGTTGCGGTAGAGGCGCCGTTGCGCCAGGAGCTCGTAGTTGTCCAGGCCGAAGCCGTCCGGGGTCTGGAAGCTCACCAGCAGGACCCGGACGACGGGGACGAGCACGAACACGACCAGCGCCGCCATGATGGCGACGATGAGCAGGAGCAGCAGAGGGTCGCGCGCGATGACGCGCAGTTCCTGTAACGGGCGACGCAGCATCGGAGAGGTCGGGAGAGCGCGCTTCACGCGCTCGGCCCCACCGGCCTAGCGGCGGGGCCGAGCGCGCGGCGGGCGCTTACTGCCCGAGCACCTCCTCGACCCAACGGTCGACGAGACGCTGGCGGTTGTCGGACGCGAACTGCGGGTCGAACTCGACCAGGTTGATGTCGTCGAGCGACGGCACGCCCTCGCCGGCGCTCACGTCGGCGCGGATCGGCATGAAGTACGTCTTGCGCACCGAGAGCGCCTGCTGGCCGGCCTCGGAGGTCATCCAGTCGACCAGCTGCTGGGCGGCCTCGAGGTTGTTGGCGCCCTGCAGGATCGACATGGCAGCGACCTCGTAGCCCACGCCCTCGCTGGGGAAGACGACCTGGACGGGGAAGCCCTCGTCGATCAGGCGCAGGAAGCCGGGGCTGAACTGGATGGCCACGGCCGTCTCGCCCACGCCGAGCGCGCCCGAGGGGGCGGTGCCCGACTGGGTGTAGGTCTGGACGTTGGCGTTGAGCTGGCGCATGTAGTCGTACGCCTCGTCCTCGCCCATGACCTCGCGCAGCGTGAGGATGACGTTGTAGGCGGTGCCGGACGCCTGCGGCGACGGCATCTGGATCAGGCCGCGGTAGCTGGGGTCGAGCAGGTCCTGCCAGCTGGTGGGAACGCTGGCGCCCCGGCTCTCGAGGATGTCGGTGCGCACGCCCACCGCCAGCGGGTTGGTGTAGATGGCGTGCCAGTACCCCTCGGCGTCCTTGAAGCTGTCGGACAGGGCGTCGGCGTTCTGCGACACGTAGGGCTGCGTGAGGCCGCGCTCCTTGGCGAGGATGTGGTTCTCGCTCGGGGCGCCGAACCAGACGTCGGCCTGCGGGCGGTTGCGCTCGGCCTCGATGCGCGACAGCGCCGGGCCGGAGGAGAGGAACACCATCTGCACCTGGACGCCGGTGTCGGCGGTGAAGGCGTCGAGGATGGCGCGAGCGTTCTCCTCGTCCACGCTGGTGTAGACGACGAGGTTCTGGGCTAGGCCGACGCCGAGAAGCGCGGCCGCGACGAGAGCGGCTAGGACCTTCTTGACTCGCATCAGTCACTCCTTAAGGGGTCGTTCCAGCCCCGCGAGGGCGGGGCTGCCAGGCGCTCGTGCAGCCGCGCGGCGCACGCTGACGGGCCGTCGGGCTGAGCATCGGCGCGAACCGATTGTAGTCCAGGAGCCGGACGGTGTGCGAACCCGGACACGCTCCATGAAACCAGCCGCCGCGCCACGACGCGCCGTAGCCGACACGTCGCCCCCTTCATCGACCGCCGGCGCTCGGTGGCGCCGCGGGCGACCGAAGCGGCGGTCCGGCTCAGCCCGCGCCCACGTCCCGCCGCGAGAACGCCCACACCGCCACCACGAGCGCCAGCAGCGCCACCGCCCCCAGGAGCAGCAGGCCGCTCGCATCGAGGCCGTGGCGCAGCGGCTCGCTGCCGTACGCCCAGTCGAAGGGCGACAGCCGCCCGAGCCACCCCAGCCCCACGCGCTGAGAGCCGACCGCGTCGGCGAGGTACCCCGCCACCGCCAGGCCACCGGCCGCGCCCAGCGCCACGCTGCGGCGCCCCGTGAGCGCGCCGGCCGCCAGCGCCACCCAGCCGTGCAGCAGCCCAAGGCCCCAGAACGCGGCGCCGGTCGCGAGCACGTTGGTCGTGACCAGGCCGAGCTGCGAGGGGCGCGAGAGCACCAGCAGCGACAGCGTCACGGCCAAGGCGAGCGCGCCCGTCAGGAGCGCGACGCCGACGGCGCGCTGCCACACCAGCTCGGTGCGGGTCACGGGGTGGGCGAGGGTGAGCTCCATGGCGCCCGACTCCTCGTCGCCCGCCACCGCGCGCGTGCCCCACGACACGGCGGCCATGATCATCAGCAGGGTGCCGACCAGCCCGAAGACCGAGGCGTGCGTGTAGCCGGCGCCGTCCAGCGGCCCGGTCATGCCCATGGCCACCAGCAGCGCCTCGGGCAGCTGCTCCATCAGCCGGCTCAGCTCGGGGCCGGCCATCGACGGGTAGATCGGCAGGTAGACGAAGCACACCGCGGCCAGCCCCAGGCTCCAGCCGACGAGGCCCCGGCGGTGCTCGCGCAGGAAGCGCCGCAGCAGGTTCACGACGCCGCCCCCGCGCGTCTGGGCGGGCCGTAGTGGCGGATGACGGCCTCCTCCAGGTCGGGCTCGGCGAGAACCACGTCCGTGGCGGGCAGGCCGGCCAGCAGCGCCAGCAGCGGCCCCGGCGGGCCCACGTAGCGCCCCTCGATCACGTGGGTGCCCTGCTCCTCGGTGGCCAGCACGGCGACGTCGTCGAGGCCGTCGAGCGCGCGCAGCGCCGGCAACGCGCGCTCCACCTCCACGGTCGGCAGCGTCAGGCGCACGCGCCGCGGCGCCGCTGCCCTGAGCGCCGCCACGCTCTCCACGTGCGTCAGCCGCCCACCCGCCAGGAGCCCGACGCGCCCGGCCACCTGCTGCACCTCCGACAGCACGTGCGACGAGAGGAACACGGTGCGCCCCGCCTCGCGCGCCTCGCGCACGAGCCGCAGGAACTCCTGCTGCAGCAGGGGGTCGAGCCCGCTGCTCGGCTCGTCGAGCACCAGCAGGTCGGGCGCGCCCATGAACGTCTGCACCAGCCCGAGCTTCTGGCGGTTCCCCTTCGAGAGCGCGCCCACGCGCCGGTCCAGGTCGGCGCCGAGGCGGTCGGCGAGCTCCTGCACCTGCCCAGGCGGCACGTGGCCGCGAAGGCGCGCGTAGAACCCGAGCAGCTCGCGGCCCGTCGCGCGGGGCGCCAGGCGCAGCTCGCCCGGCAGGTAGCCGATTCGCCGCCTTAGCCCCGGCCCGCCGGCGCGCGGCTCGACGCCCAGCACGCGCAGGCTGCCGCCGGTGGGGCGCAGCAGGTCGAGCAGCAGCCGCATGGTCGTGGTCTTGCCGGCGCCGTTGGGGCCGATCAGCCCGAACACCTCGCCGCGCTCGACGCGCAGGTCGACGCCCGACAGGGCGACGTGGCGCCCGTAGCTCTTGCTGAGCCCTACCGCCTCGATGGCCGCGTTCATCGTGTGGCTCCTGGACGGGTGAGCGCGCTGCGCATGCAGCCGATCCTACGCCCTGCGCGCCCGGTAGGCCGCGCGCGCTGCCGCCAGCTCGGCTCGGAAGGCCTCCGAGCCTAAGACCTCGAGCGGCCAGCCGAGCTCGACCGGCACCTCGCCCTCGCGCTCGACGCGCTCAAGGAGCGGCAGGGACCGCAGGAAGCGGTCGGCCCAGCCGGCGTCGCCTCGCTCCGAGTGGTACGCGCGCAGCTCCTCCAAGGCGCGCCGTCCCGCCGGCCACCCCTTCGCCCCGGGCGTCTTGTGGGGGACGTAGGGTCGGAGCTGGCCGCGGTGGAGCAGCGCGATCATCCGCTCGACCAGCGTCGCGATCGCCTCGGGCTCGAAGTCCTCGAGCCTGCGGGACACACGGAGCGCGTAGGGGGCGGGCGCCGGGTGCGACGCCGGGGGCTCGTGCAGGAACCACACCCAGTCGGGCAGCTCCGCACCCGACCAGTACGCCGCCAGCTCGGCGCCCGAGAAGCCCACCAGGGCGTCGTTCCTGAAGAGCAGGTGGACGTGCGTCCCGGCCTCACCGGGCAGGGTGCTCCACAGCCCGCCGCCGGAGCGGCTGACCACGAACGAGAAGCTCCCGAACAGCAGTTCCCTCGGCACCGTTCCCCTCCCTCGCCTCCTACGACGTGACGCCTGCGGTCGAACGGCGGGGCGCCTACGACCGAGCGGCCGCGTGCGCCGACCGCGCCTCCGAGTACCAGCCCCGCACGATGGCGAACAGGCGCTTGGCGAGCTCGCCGCTCAGGCGCCCCTCCGCGCCCTCGAAGAACTCGTCCAGGTGCCGGTGGCCGCCCCGCGACGGCACCAGCACGGTGGGGTCGTAGCGCCGCTCGCGCTCGTACCTGACGCCCTGCAGGCACATGTCCAAGATGTTCATGTCGCGCACGAACAGCGCCTCGGGGCTCGAGCGCGCCTCGTACGCCTCCCACAGCCGCCGCAGGCCGGTGGCGGCGTCCGGCAGGAGCTCCTCGATGGCCTGCCGCTCCCGCGCGGCCTTCTCGGCCTCGCTCACCTGGCGGTCGGTCGGGTCGAGGCGGGCGGCGAAGTCGCCGGTGCGTGCCTCCGCCAGGTCGTGCACCACGGCGATGGCGACGGCGTGGTCGCGGTCGACCCCCGCCGCGTCGGCGAACAGCAGGCACAGGTAGGCGGTGCCCCAGGCGTGGCCGGCCACCGACTCGGGCTCGCGCACGCCGTGCTGCACCCAACCCACGCGCGCCTCGTCCTTGAGCGCCAGCGCGCGGTAGGCGAGGTCCAAGCGGTCGCGTTCCAGGTCGCTCGTCATGCGGTCAGCTTACGGCCCGCCCCGCCGCCGGTTCAGGCCTCCTCGGCCGTCCCGGCGGTGGCGACCCCGCCGCCCACGACCTCGGGCGCGGCCGCCGGCGCCTCCTCCGGCCGCGCCGCCGGCAGCAGGCGCGCCACCGCCACGTAGGCGAGGCTCGCGACGATCGTGAGGCCTGCCGCGATGGCGAGCGCCAGGCGCGGGCCGCTCTGGGTGGCCAGCCACCCCAGCGGTCCGGAGGCGAGCGCGATGCCGCCGAAGAACACGAGCGAGTGGACGCTCATCATCGAGGAGCGCCGCGCCGACGGGATGGCGTCGTGCATCAGGCTGTAGTGCGGCACGTTGCTGGTGGCGAGCCCGAAGTAGACGAGCGCGAACGTGACCGCCAGGCCGACGGAGCCGCTCGTCAGCGCGAACAGCAGCATGGCGCCGCCGCGCACCAGGGTGCTGACGCCGGCGAGCGCGGCCGGGCCGCCCGGGAAGCGCTTGCCCCAGCGCATCACCGCCAGGCTGCCGCCCAAGAGCGCGAGGCCCGACAGCGTGCCGAGCACGCCGAACGGCAGGCTGGCCTCGGCGTCGTCGCCGAAGGTGAAGGCCGCGATCGGTTGCCAGAAGGTCTCGACGCTCACCATCGCCAGCCCCGAGGCGCCGGCGGCGACCAGCAGCCAGCGCACCTGCGGGATCGAGCGCGTGAGGCCGAAGGCGTCCCGGAGGATCGCCGGCACCGCCCCGACCCCGGCGGGCTCGCCGCCCTGCGGCTTGACGGGCTCGCGCATGAGCACGAAGGTCAGGAGCCACACCAGCGCCCTCAAGGCCACGCCGGCGCCGAGCGCGACGCCGAACGCGTCGAGCGGGTACGGCATGTCGAAACGCGCCGTGAGGCTCGGCAGCAGGCCCCCGAGCGCGGTGCCCAGCAGCATCCCCGACGCCTGGAAGACGTTCACCGCCGCCAGGTGCGGCTGCAGCTCGACGCCCTCCTCGAGGCGCTTCAGCTCGTCGACGTACCAGGCGTCGAGCGCGCCCGAGTGCAGCGCCGCCCCGATCCCCTGCAGGAGCGCGTAGAGCAGCGCCACCGCCGGGCCGGTCACGAACAGGAGCGCCAGGAACGACGCCGCCGTGAACAGCTGAGAGGCGAGCGCCACCGGCCGCCGGCCGATGGCGTCGGCCAGCCCGCCCGTGGGCAGCTCGAGGAGCACCACCAGCACCGCACGGATCGTGAACACGAGGCCGATGAGCGCCAGGTCGAGGCCCCGGCCGGTCATGTGGAGCACGAGCACCGGCATCGGCACCGCGATGGCGAGCTCCAGCAGGCCGACCAGGAAGGCGTAGCGGTAGGTGAGCGCGCGCGTGGGTCCGGGCGTCATCGTCGGCCCCGCCCTCGGTCGGGGCCGGTGCCCGTGACCGCTAGAGGAGCACCGAGCACCGCTCGCTCGTTCGGTTCAGGCTCGGTGGATACCGCGCGGCCCCCCAGCCCGAACGGTCCAACCGTTCGCACCATATCCGTCTCCTTAGGGTCCGGGCATCATAGCAAGCGGCGCGAGCGCCGCCACGAGCCGCGAGGCTCGCGGACGCGAACGGTGGGCGATCGCCTAGACGCGCGGTCGCGGGCCTCAGCCCGCCGGGCCGGCGTTCGCGGGGGCGGCCACGCCGAGCGGCCGCGCCGCTCAGGCCTGCTTCGTCAGGCTGAGCAGGAACACCACCGACGACCACGGCACCTCGACGTCCGCCAGCTGCTGCACGAACAGCCGGTAGAGCGCCTCCAGCTCGGAGGCGTCGAACGCCGCGCCCAGCAGCTCCGCGTACGACGGCTGCGCCCCGCCCGTCCGGAACCAGGCGTCGACGGTCCGGCGCGCGAGGCGCTGTGGGGTCGTGATCACCTTGGTGCTGACGCGCGCGTCGGCGAAGCCGGCGGCGAGCGCCGCGGCCTGCAACGCCTCGGGCGCCGGGCCGAAGCGCCCCGACCCCTCCGCGTAGATCGCCTCCTCGGCCGCTCGCAGGCGTTCGGCCAGCTCGGGCTGCTCGGTGAGGTCGAGGAGCTCGTAGAGGCGCTGCGCCTCGCGCGCGTGCGGCTCGGCCAGCACCGCCTTGCCGCCGGCCGCCAGCACCTCGTGCAAGGCGGGGAAGAGCGCCTCGCCGCCGGCCGCGGCGAGGACGTTGCGTCCCACCACCACGTCGAAGCGCACCTCGCCGAACGGCTCCGCCGTCAGCCCGGCGGCGCTGCGCGCCAGCACCACCGGCCGCTGCAACGCGTCGAGGTTGCCGGCCTGCTGCTCGAGCGCGCGCGCCGCGGTGGCGTCCGCCTCCAGCGCCCACACCTGGCCCTCGGGCGTGCGCCTGACCGCCTCCCAGGTGAGCAGGCCGCTGCCGGCGTTCAGGTCGAGCACCAGGTGATGCGGGCGCGGCCGCGCCAGCTCGAACACCGCGTCGCGCACCTGCGCCAGGCGCTCGCCGCTGCGCGACACCGTGCGCTCCAGCCAACGGTCGCGCGCCGGGTCGCGCGGCGACACGGTCAGCACCTCGCCGGGCGCCTCTACGCCCTGCTCCAGCATCGCCGCCAGCTGCGCCTCGCGCTTGCGGGCCACGTCGTCGCGGATGCGCGCCTCGTAGCCCACGTTCGACGGGTCGTAGAAGAGCTTGCCCTGCAGCGCCTCCGGCAGGTACTGCTGCGCCACCCAGTGGTCGCGGTAGGCGTGCGGGTAGGCGTAGCCGGCGCCGTGCCCGAAGCTCTCGGCGTCGCGCGAGGAGTCGCGCAGGTGCGTGGGCACCTCGGCCTCGCGCTCCTTCTGCACCGTGGCCAGCGCGTCGAAGAAGCCCATGGTGGTGTTGCTCTTGGGCGCCGTGGCCAGGTAGAGCGTGGCCTGCGCCAGGTGGTAGCGCCCCTCGGGCAGCCCCACGTAGTCGAAGGCCTGCGCCGCGGCCGCCGTGTGCGGCAGCGCTTGCGGGTCGGCCATGCCCACGTCCTCGCTGGCGAGGATCAAGAGGCGCCGGAAGATGAAGCGCGGGTCCTCGCCGGCGTACACCATCTTCGCCAGCCAGTAGAGCGCCGCGTCGGGGTCGGAGCCGCGCACGCTCTTGATGAAGGCGCTGATGGTGTCGAAGTGGGCGTCGCCCTCCTTGTCGTAGAGCACCGCGCGGCGCTGGATCGACTCCTCGGCCACCTCGCGCGTGACCACCACCGCGCCCGAGGCGTCGGCGGGCGTGGTCTCGACCGCCAGCTCGAGCGCGTTGAGCAGCGCCCGCGCGTCGCCGTTCGCCACGTTCACCAGGTGGTCGAGCGCCTCGGGCGTGAGGTCCACGCGGCGGTTCCCGTAGCCGCGCTCGCGGTCGGCGAGCGCCTGCGCGGCCACCTGTCGCAGGTCGACCTCGGTGAGGGGCTGCAGCTGGAAGACGCGGCTGCGGCTCACGAGCGCCTTGTTGACCTCGAAGAACGGGTTCTCGGTGGTGGCGCCGATGAGGATCACGGTGCCGTTCTCCACCCAGGGCAAGAGCGCGTCCTGCTGCGCCTTGTTGAAGCGGTGCACCTCGTCGACGAACAGGATGGTGCGCACGCCGCCGCGCCGGGCGGCCTGGGCGGCCGCCACCGCCTCGCGGATGTCCTTCACGCCGCCGAGCACGGCGTTGATCGAGGCGAAGCGCGCCCGCGTGGAGTTGGCGATCACCCGCGCCAGCGTGGTCTTGCCGGTGCCGGGCGGGCCGTAGAAGATCAGCGAGGAGAGCTGGTCGGCCTCGATGGCGCGCCGGAGCAGGCGGCCGGGCCCCACGATGTGGTCCTGGCCGATGTACTCGTCCAGGGTGCGCGGCCGCATGCGCGCCGCGAGCGGCTCGGTGCTGGGGGCTTCGAAGAGGGTCCGGGCTTCGGGATCGGTAGGCATCGGCTAGCCAATGGTAGCCGGTACCGACCCCGAAGCCGGTGGTCCGCTCAGTCGGCGTAGACGAAGCGCCGGATCTCCAGGTCGTACTCGCCGATGGGCTGGCTGTACCAGCTGGTCACGTAGACGTAGTAGACGCCCGGCTCGAACTCCGCGAACGCCAGCGAGCTGGTGTCGTAGCCCGACGCCTCGCTGTAGTTGCGGTCGTCGTTCTCGACCACCAGGGACCCCTCCGCGTCCGTGACGAGCACGTACGTGTCGAAGGCGTCGGAGGCGGCGTAGATGGCCAGCGCGGCCGGTTCGGTCAGCTCGAAGACGTGCGCGCCGCCCGGCACCTCCATGTAGGGCACCATCGGGCCGTCGCCGTCGAGCACGCCCGCGAAGACGCCCGGCACGTCGATCTCGGTGGCCGACGGCGTCACGGCGGGGTCGTGGGTGGTCATCGACACGGTGTAGCGGCCCAGGTCGTGGCTCGAGTAGCCGCTGACCACCACGAGGTAGCGGCCGGTCTCGGGCAGCTCGAGCGTCAGCTCCGCGTCGATCGAGTAGGGGTTGTCGTCGACCCAGTCGAGCAGGGAGCCGTCGGGGCCGTAGACGGTGAGGAAGGTGTCGAACTCGAGGCTCACGGCCGCGATGCGGACCGTCTGGCCCGCCTCGCCCCGGAGCGCGTAGAGGTCGAGGTAGGAGCCGTCCTTGAAGTTCTGGCCGTCCTCGGTGGTCAGCTCGCCGCGCAGGGCCTCGCCGTCCACGAGCTCGGGCAGCTGCGACAGGTAGTAGTTGGGCGCGTTCAGGCGCCCCTGGGCGCCGGCGGTCGAGAGGAGCAGTACCAGGAGAAGCAGGTAGAGGAGTCGGAACATGTCATCCCTTCGGGTCCCCGCCGGAGCGGTCCGGACGTCGTGGTCTGTGGTGCGGTCCGTGACGTCAGAGTACCGGAAACCCGCGCGCGGTCGTCCCGGTCGGCGGCGCGTGGGGCGAAGCGGGCACCGGGTGCGTCGTTCGCGGTACGCTAGCGCGTCTATGCCACGATCCGAACCCCGAGGGAGCACCGTGACGCGGAACGACGCGCGCGACACCGAGCCGGCCGCGCCGCTCACCTGGAAGCAGAAGCTATGGCGCGAGGTGCGCGGCTACGCCGAGGCGCTCGTCATCGCCTACCTGGTCGTCACGTTCGTGTTCACCACCGTCGGCGTGGTGGGCACCTCGATGGAACCGAACCTCAACGGCGGCGACGGGCGCGGCAACGTGCTGCAGGCGCTCCTGACCGGCGACCGCGTGTTCATCCCCAAGTTCGACACCTGGCTGCGGCGAGCCGGGATCCTCGGCGAGTACGAGCGCGGCGCGGTGGTGGTACTGCGCGAGCCTGCCAACTCCATGAACTCCCTGCTGTTCGATCAACGCAAGTTCTTCATCAAGCGCGTCATCGGGGTGCCCGGCGACCGCGTGCGCATCGAAGCCGGTCAGGTGCTCGTGAACGGCGTCGCCCTAGATCAAGGCTTCATCACCGACCGTGCGCTGTTCGAGGTCGAGCCCCAGGACTTCCCGCGGGTGCTGGTGCAGGACGGCCGTGTGACGGCCCTTAGCGTGCGGTTCGAGCATGTGGGGAACGACGCGTTCAGCCCTCGGCTCCCGCTGGCCGGTGAGGACGGCTGGTGGACGGCCGCCGATGATCCACGGGCGCGGCTCTTCTTCGGCCGGGTGCTCGACGCTATCGAGGTGCCGCCCGGCACGCCCGAGGGCACGCCGGTGGTGCTCGACTTCGTGGTGCCCGAGAGCAGCTACTTCGTGATGGGCGACAACCGGGGTTACAGGGGGAGCGAGGATTCGCGCATGTTCGGGCCGGTCGATGCCATGGCGATCGCAGGCCGCGCCACAGCGGTGATCTGGCCACCACGCCGCGACGGCAATTGGAACCTCCGTCCGCTGCCAGCGCCCCCGCGCTTCACGGCCGTGCCGAGCGTGCCATGAAGGCCGCGACCCCGCTCGGGCTGTAAGGAGGCCGTCAGGTACGCTAGACGATGATGGCCATGCCGGATCGGTGAGCCGAACGAGCAGGGCCACGGTCCACCAATGGCGTACATGACGAAGATCATCGACAGGGACAAGCTTCTCGCGGCGCTAGCCGAACTGCCCCAGGACCGGGGGCACGTCTTCCGCACGCTCCCGCTGGTCCTCAACCAGCACGGGGAGGGCCACGTCTCGG
>JAAYYF010000174.1 GCA_012515535.1 Deinococcales bacterium | reverse complement strand
CGCGACGCCGGCCCGCCGCGAGCGCGGCGCGCGCCGGCGGCGCGGCGCCACGGACGCCGCGGCCGCCGAGGGCGCCAAGCGCCGCCGCGGCAGCCTGCGCTCGAAGCTCCTCTCCACCGCCATCATCCCGGTGCTGCTCGCGATCGCCGGCGCGCTGGCCGCCACCTGGTTCACCGCGCGCCCGGCGCTCTACGACCAGCTGCTCGAGTCGGCGCGCAACCCGGCCATCGCCACCGCCGCCACGCTCTCGAGCACGCTCGAGCGCGCCGGCCCCGACGGCATCGACCACCTGCAGCTCCTCGAGACGATCCTGATCACCCGCCAGGCGTTCGCGCGCCAGAACCTGTCGTTCATCCTCGCCACCGACACGAGCGGCAACCCGTACTCGGGCTCGTTCCTGGGCGGCACCAGCTTCCCGGAGGAGAGCCTGGCGCTGCAGAACGCGGTGCGTGAGCGCGCGGTGCACGCCGTGCAGCAGGGAGCCAGCGGCCGCAGCGGCTGGGCGGAGGAGGGCGCCACCTCCCACGTGGCGGCGGCCGGCGGGCAGCGCATCGAGATCGTGGCGCAACCGCTGATGCAGGGCAACACCGCCATCGGCGCGGTGGTCGTGGGCGTCACCGACCAGGCGGTCACCCAGCAGGTGAACCGCATCGTCGTCAACGTCCTGCTGTTCAGCCTCATCCCGCTGCTGATCGCGATCCTCATCGCCGCCTGGCGCGCGCGCCGCCTGACGAACAACGTGCTGATGCTGACGCGCAAGGCCGACGAGATCAGCCGCGGCGACCTCGACGAGCCGGTCGAGCTGCGCTCGAACGACGAGCTCGACGACCTCTCCGCCGCGCTGGAGCGCATGCGCGTGAGCATGAGCGGCGCGCTCGAGCGCCTGCGCCGCCGCCGTTGAGCGGCCGCGCGGGCGGCGCTCGCTAGCCGCCTCTAGCCGCCTCTAGCCGCCCGCTGGCCGGCCGCGAGCCGGCCGGGAACCGGAACGGAACCACCTCGAGCGCCCCGTCGCCCGCCGCTAGGCGCGACGGGGCGCGGCCTCGCGGGGCCGAGCGGAGCGCTCAGCCCGGGAACGGCGCCTCGTCCAACAGCTCGTAGCGCGGCCCCGCGCTCGACAGGCGGCTCTCGTACAGCTGGATCCTGTCGACGGTCCAGCTGCCGAACTCGGCGTCGAACAGGTGGCGCAGCGCCTCCGGCAGCGGCTGCGGGCGCCGGGGGCGCGCCACGGTCACGTGCGGCTGGTACTCCCGCGCCTCCAGCACGAAGCCGGCGTGCGACAGCTCGCTGACCAGGTCGGCCTGCAGCGCCGCCAGCTCCTCGGTGTCGCCCGCCACCCCGACCCACACGGTGATGGCGCGGCTCGGTCGCGGGAAGGCGCCGATGCTCGCGGCGCGCAGCTCGAAGGGCGCGCCCCGCTCCGCCGTCTCAGCCATCGCCTCGCGCACCGCCTCGAGGTCGCTCCCGTGCAGCTCGCCGAGGAAGCTCAGGGTCACGTGGTAGCGCTCGGGCGCGACCCAGCGCCAGCCGGGCAGCTGGCGCGGCAGCTCCTCGCCGATCGCGCGGCGGACGTGGTCGGGTAGCGGCACCGCGATGAAGAGGCGGTGTGTGCGGCTGGCCATCTTCCCTCCCCGAAGCGGCGTGCGGCCGGCACGCTCAGTAGACGAACTCGTCCAGGTGGTAGAGCGCCGTGCGCGCCGCGGGCGCCAGCCGGCGCGCGCCGGCGGCGAGCCGCTGGTACTGCTCTTCGAGCGCGGCGCCCGCGAGGGCGGCCGTGCCGTCGAGCCGCGCGCGGGCGGCGTAGGCGGAGCCGGGCTGGGTGACGAAGGGCGAGAGGTAGACGATGTCGTCGGCGCCGAGCTCCAGGCGCTCCAGCAGCGCGAGGCTGTCGCGCTCGTGGGCGGCGGCGAAGCGCTCGCCGCCCACGCCCACCATGAAGATAAGCGAGACCGCCAGCCCCGCGCCCTTCAGGAGCCGCACGAACGCCGCCGCCTCGGCGGCGCTGCCGGGCTTGTTCAGGTGCGCGAGCAGCGGGTCGTGGCCCGTCTCGACACCGATCGCCACGCGCGCCAGGCCCAGCTCGCGCAGCTCGGCCCAGTCGCGCGCGGGCTTGCGCTCGCCGCCGAAGACGTCGACGAAGCCCGCCACCGGGCGCCCCGGGAAGGCACGCGTGGCGGCCGCCAGCAGCGGGCGCAGGCGCGCGTTCGACAGCACCAGCGCGTTGCCGTCGGCGAGGAAGACGCCGGCGCGCCCCGCGGCGGCCGCCCCCAGGAAGCGCTGCACGGCCTCGACATGGCGCTCGAACTCCTCCACCGGCCGCAGGGCGAACGGCCGCCCCTGGTAGAAGGTGCAGAAGGTGCAGCGGTTCCAGCTGCAGCCGAAGCTCGCTTGTAGTACCACCGAGTGATACTGGTCTGGCGGCAGGATCGAGACGGGCCGGTAGACGGCCGCGAAGCGCTGGCGCTCCTCCGCCAGCCGCTGCGGCGTCCAGGCGAGGATGCGCGCCAGCCGCGCCTCCAGCGCCGCCGCGTCGCCCCGCACCCGCAGCTCCGGGAGGCGCTCCTCCGCCGCGCGCGCCACCGCCAGCGCCTGCTCGAAGCGCTGCGCGGCGGCCGCCGCCGGCACGCGCCAGCGCTCGCGCGCCCCGCCGACCGTCCGGCGCCCGAACAGCTCGGAGGCGAGCGAGCGCTTGTAGGTCGTGCCGCCGTCGAACCAGTGCAGCGGCCGGCCCTCGAGGTCGTAGCCCACCACCAGGTCGCGCGCCGGGCTCAGCGTGGTCGAGCCCGGGTGGAGGGCCGCCAGGAAGCCGGCGGCGGTCGCGTCCGCGGGCGCGACGGGGCTGGCGGGGTCGGCGGGCGGGCTCACGGGAGGCAGGATATGGCGCCGACGCCGGCACGCGCCCGGGGGGAGTACACTTAGCGCCGCATGTCGGACACCCCCCTCAAGCCAGACGCCGCCCAGCTCGCGCACGAGGTCGCGCGCCGCCGCACCTTCGCGATCATCTCGCACCCGGACGCGGGCAAGACCACCCTCACGGAGAAGCTGCTGCTCTACAGCGGCGCCATCCGCGAGGCCGGCTCGGTGTCGGCGCGCATGGGCGGGGCAGCGGCCACCTCCGACTGGATGAGCATCGAGAAGGAGCGCGGCATCTCCATCTCGTCGGCCGCCATGCAGGTGCACTACGACGGCATGGTCCTGAACCTGCTCGACACCCCGGGCCACCAGGACTTCAGCGAGGACACCTACCGCACCCTCACCGCCGCCGACTCGGCCGTGATGCTGCTCGACGCCGCCCGCGGCGTGCAGGAGCAGACCGTCAAGCTGTTCACCGTCAGCCGCGAGCGCGGCATCCCGATCTTCACCTTCATCAACAAGCTCGACCGGCCGGCGCAGGACCCCTACGAGCTGCTAGCCGAGGTCGAGCGCGTGCTCGGCATCGTGGCGGTGCCGGTCACCTGGCCCATCGGCTCGGGCCCCGACTTCAAGGGGGTGTACGAGCGCCCCACCGGGCGCCTGCACCTCTACGAGCGCACCGAGAAGAACGCCCACCAGGCGCCGGTGGTGAGCGTGGCGCCGGACGCCCCCGAGGTGGCCGCGCTGATCGGCGAGGCGGCGCAGGCGCAGCTGGTCGAAGACATCGAGCTGCTCGACGTGGCGCTGCCGGCGTTCGACGTAGGGGAGTTCCGCGCCGGCCGCATGACGCCGGTGTTCTTCGGCAGCGTGCTCACCAACTTCGGCGTCGAGGTGTTCCTGCACCACTTCCTCGAGCTGGCGCCCGCGCCGGGGCCGCTCACGACCACCGTCGGCGAGGTGGCGCCGCAGGACGAGGCGTTCACCGCCTTCGTGTTCAAGGTGCAGGCCAACATGAACCCGCGCCACCGCGACCGCACCGCCTTCGTGCGCGTGGCGTCGGGCGTGTTCCACCGCGGGGTGCAGGCGGTGCACGGCCGCACCGGCCGCGACGTGAAGCTGGCGCGGGCGCACACGATGTTCGCCGACGAGCGCGCCACCGTCGACGAGGCGTACCCCGGCGACATCCTGGGGCTGATCAACCCCGGCACCTTCCGCATCGGCGACGTGATCTCGAGCCGCGCCGGCGTGAACCTGCCGAGCTTCCCCCGGTTCGCGCCCGAGCGCTTCGTCATCGTGCGCCCCAGGCACACCGACCGCCACAAGGCGTTCCGCAAGGGCCTCGAGCAGCTCACCGAGGAGGGCGTGGTGCAGCTCTTCTACCCCGCCCAGGGCGCGCGCGACCCGATCCTCGGCGCCGTGGGCCAGCTGCAGTTCGAGGTGTTCGAGCACCGCATGAAGGAGGAGTACGGCGTCGAGCTCTACCTCGACCAGCAGCCGTTCCGCGTCATCCGCTGGCTCGACCGCACGCCCGAGAAGCCGGTGCGCTTCGGCATGCTGGTGCACGACCAGGACGACCAGGCGGTGGCGCTCTTCCGCTTCGAGGGCGAGATCAAGTACTTCCAGGACGAGCACCCCGAGGTGACGCTCCACGACGCCCCGGGGGCGGTCGAGGTCGTCAGGCTCTAGGCCCGCCTCCGCGCGACCGCGCCACGCGAAGGGCCGCCCTCGAACGGGCGGCCCTTCCATCGCTGCCGGACCCGCGAGCGCGGCCGGCGGTCGGTCGTGGCGCCGTTACCCCGGGCGCTAACGCGCCGGGCTCAGAGGAGCGCCGCCGGGGCGTCGCCGCTGTCGCAGTGCGGCACGCCCTCGTGACCGTTGTTGTAGCCGTCGAGCAGCCCGGCCAGCGCCACCAGCTCCGCGCGCTCGCTGGCGCTCAGGGCGTCCGCGGGCGTGGCACCGCTGGCGAAGAACGCCTCGGCCTCGGCCATGGCCGCCTGCACGTGCGCCGGGTAGCTGGCGCCGTTGAGGCCGTTCAGGTAGGCGGCGACGTACTGATGCCCCAGGATCAGGTAGGCGTTGCCGCCCGCCGGGGGCGTCCAGAGCAGGCCGTGGTAGCTGAGGCCGCTGGTGTAGAACGGGGTGTCCTCGCCGACCAGCGCCCAGGTGGCGTCGTAGGTGGCCGGCCCGTAGCTGGAGTGCGTCTTCCAGTAGCCCTGGGTCAGGGTGCAGCCGAGCACCTCGACCGGCGGTTCGCAGTCGACGTACACCGCCACCGTGGCCGTGGCCTCGGCCACGAGCGCGCCGCCCTCGTACAGCTGCGCCACGTTGCGCACCTCGTCGTCGCCGCACGCCAGCACCACATCGGCGTCGTCGCGCGTGCCCACCGTGAGGGTGTAGTCGAAGGTCCAGGTGGTGCGCTCGCCGGCGCACAGCGCCTCGGCGAGGAGGCCGGCCAGGCTGTCCTCCACGCGCACGCAGCTGTCGTCGAAGACGACGTCGCCGAAGGACACGTCGGCGTGAGCGAAGGTGGCGTCCCAGGCGTAGTCGTCGCCGTGGAGGAACTTGAAGCCCACCTTGGCCTTGTTCTGCCCGTCGGCGCCGAAGTCCATGCCGACCAGGTAGTCGCAGAACACCTCGCCGCCGGGCGGCAGCGGCAGGTAGGAGGCGTGGTCGCCGATCACCGGCACGGCGATCGGGGAGCCCAGGGCGCCGTCGGGGCCGCGGGTCAGCGAGCAGGCGAGGCTGACGGGCGCGCTGCCCAGGCCCTCGATCGTCATCTGGTCGACGATCTCGGTGATCAGCACCTCGACCGGCGTGTCGTTACGCACGTAGACCGCGCCGCTCACCATGGCGCCGGCCGAGCCCGGCGTGGCCGAGACCTCGACCGTGTAGCCGATCGCGCCGTTCTCGTCGCCGATGGCGAGCTCGTCCACGTGGGCGGTCTTGGTGACGTCCCACCGCCAGGCGCCGTAGGCGGTGGCCTCGGCGGTCTTCTCGACCGTCAGGCTGTAGGTACCGCACAGCACGAACGCCTCGATGGTGCCGGGCCCGCCCTTCTCCGAGGGGGCGGTCAGGCCCTTGTCCTCGGTGCGGCGCACCGGGTAGACGTACGAGTTGCCGCCGTCGACGCTCTTGACCACCACGGCGGTGACGCGAACGTAGGCGTCGGCGGCGTTCCAGGCGAGCGCCTGATGGCCGTTCCGCTCCTCGATCACGACGTCCACGCCGAGCGCCTCGTAGGCCCCGAGGGCGCCGCCGGTGGCGACCCACGCCCCGAACCAGGGCACGCTGGCGTCGTCGGGACGCAGCCACTCGCACACCGCCGCGGCGTCCTCGTAGCGCTCCTCGGCGGGGAGCTCGACCGCCTCGACGCCCGAGTCGCCGATGCCTTCGATGACGGGCGGCAGCGCCTGGGTGGTCATCTGCTGCCCGCAGGCGGACAGCGCCACCACCAGGGCCACCGCTGCGAACCATGAGAAGTGCTTAGCTCTTACCGACAGCTGCACCTACCCCTTCCACACGCCACGCGGAACATGTGGCGCTCTCACGCGGCGCGCGGCTCCGGGCCGCATGCGCCGCGGTGATCACATGAACGCCTCATTCTTCTCATGGGCGGGGTGAGCGCGAGGTGCGTCGGTCACTGCGCGCGCCCCGGGAGCCGGTCACTCCGCGGGCGCGCCCGGTCTCAGAGGCTCGTCAGCGCGTCCAGCGGCAGCGCCTCCGCCACGCGCCCCTCGTGGCCCACCACCGTGGTGGCCAGGCAGAGCGAGTCGTAGATGGCCTCCTCGGTGGCCTCGATGGCGGCCAGGAACAGCGGCGACAGCGCCTCGTTGCCGTACTCGCGGCCCGGCCGCAGCACCCCGGCGGCGCCCGTGCGGCGCACCCCCTCGGCCACCGAGAACGCCACCGCGTAGTCGCCGGAACCGTTCGTCATGGCGGCGCCCGTGCGCCCCAGGCCCGTGAGGGCGCGCGCCGCCAGGCGCGTGAGGTTGCGGTCGCTGAGCGGGGCGTCGGTGGCCACCACGATCATGATCGAGCCGTCGGCGTCGTCCACAGCCCCGGCGCGGCCTGTGGACGAGCCCGAGGCGCCGGCCGGACCTGTGGATAACCCTGTGGATGAGCGCGGCGCGGCGCCCGTGAGCTCCTCGCGCAGGTAGTAGCGCTCGAGCCGCTCGCCCACACGTACGCCCGCCACCTGCAGCACGCCGCCGAAGTTGGTCTGCACCAGCACGCCCACGGTGGCGCCGCCCAGGCGCTCGGGCAGGCGCCGCGAGGCCGAGCCGATGCCGCCCTTGAAGCCGAACGCCACCGTGCCGGTGCCGGCGCCCACCGCGCCCATCTCCACCGGCCCGTCCGAAGCCCGCGCCAGCGCCGCCAGCACGTGGTCGGGCGTCACCACCCGCGCGCGGATGTCGTTGAGGACGCCGTCGTTCGTCTCGCCCACGAACGGGTTGACCGACCGCACGGCCTCGTTGCCGGGCTGCTCCAGGGTCCAGCCGATGAGGGCGTCGGCGGCGCGGGGCGCGGCCAGGGTGTTGGTGAGCACCACGGGCGTCTCGAGCTCGCCCAGCTCCACCACCTGGGTGGCGCCGATGAGCTTGCCGTAGCCGTTGCCCACGCACAGCCCGGCGGGCACGCGGTGGCGGTGGAGGTTGCCGTCGTGCGGCAGCACGGCGGTCACGCCGGTGCGCACGGCGTCGCCCTCGAAGAGGGTCACCTGCCCCACCAGCACGCCGGCCACGTCGGTGATGTCGTTCTTGGGCCCCGGCGGCAGCACGCCGGGTACGACGCCCAGCTCGCGTAGGCGCCGGCGGGGCGCCTCGCGGCCGGCGCCGCCTTCCGTCACGGTTCGCATGCCCGAGCCTACCGCTCCTCGGCTGCCACACCTGCCCGCGCGCCCATGGCCCATGATGAGATGATCGGATCAGCAACGTACCGACGCCGACCGGTGGCGCTGGCCGGTCGCGGGAGAGAGGGAGCAGATGACCGACCAGGGAACCAGCACGGGAAGCGACATCGTCCGCGGCACGCCCCTGAGGTACCTCGACAAGGCCATGTCGGGGTTGCGTAGCCTCGGGCTGGTGCCGGAGTCGACCACCACCCAGGAGGCGCCCATCGTCGCCCTCCTCGACGAGATCAGCGACCTCGACCACGACCGCATCGTGGCCATCACCCGCACCCTGGCGCAGGCGTCGCTCTTCAACGACGTGGTGCGCGAGCAGGTCGAGGCGATGGAGGTGGGCAACCGCTACGAGCAGATCACCAAGTCGTTCAACTCGATCCGCGACGACGCCAAGGCCATGGTCGACCAGATCGAGGACGGCAAGCTCAGCACCTTCGAGCGCCTGGCCAACGTGTGGATGAAGGTCACGCGCGGCGACATCGCCACGCGCTTCGACAAGATCAAGGACACCTACCTGGAGGTCACCAAGGACGCCGGCGAGCAGATCCGGCGCGAGCAGGTGATCCTCGAGGCGTACAAGGACTTCCGCGGCGCCCTCAAGGAGTCGGAGGTGCTGGCGTTCGAGGTCCTGAAGAAGGCCGAGGCCGAGCTGGACGCGGCCAAGGAGGCGGTGAACCGCGCCATGGCCGACATCGAGGCCTACCAGGGCGAGGACGCCGCCGAGCGCGCCCGCCTGGAGCTGGCGCGCGACGAGCAGGTGCGCGCGCTGCAGAACAGCGAGGGGCGCTACCAGATCGCCAAGGACCTCTCCGACAACCTCACCATCAGCTACAACACCTCCGAGGTGGTGATGGCGCGCCTGATGCAGACCAACACCGCCAAGCAGCGCGTGCGCCAGCAGGCCATCAGCTTCTTCAGCACCAACGAGACCGTGCTCACGGCCCTCACCGCCTCGTTCACCGGCCTGTTCGGGCTGCACGAGTCCACCCGCACGCTCGAGGCCATGAAGGAGGGCGTCAGCCAGTCGCTCGAGACCATCTCCGAGATCGGCGGCGAGATCCAGGAGGCCGCGTTGCGCGCCGGCTACGGCCCCACCATCCGCGCCGACGCGGTCAAGAAGCTCGTCGACTCGGTGGTCAACTACCAGGAGCGCTCCTACGAGATCATCGACGAGATGCGCACCCAGGCCACCCAGAACGCCCAGGAGATCCGCGCCGCCGTCGAGGACGGCAAGCGCCGCCTCGCCGACCTCGCGCGGCAAGGGGAGCAGCTCGTAGCAGCGCAGGATGGCTGACGGGACCGCCACCGCCGCCAGCGCGCCGGCGCCGCTCGACGACGTCATGCTCGCCATGGACGTCGTCGACACGCTGCGCCACCGCGAGGCGCTGGTGCTGGAGGAGCTCGCCAGCGGGGCGCGCGAGGAGCAGCTGCTCGAGCGCCTGCGGCAGATCTACGCCTCGCAGGGCATCGAGGTCTCCGACGCGGTGCTGCAGGAGGGCATCGAGGCGCTCAAGGAGGGGCGCTTCGTCTACCAGCCGCCGGCGCACGTTCCCACCTGGGCGCGCGTCTACGTCACGCGCGGCCGCTGGGGCAAGGCGCTGCTGGCGCTCGTGGTGGTGGCGGCGGTGGCGGTTGGCGCCTACTGGGCGCTGGTGGTCACGCCCCAGCGCCAGTTCGCCTCCGACCTCGAGGCGCTGCACGCCGAGACGCTGGCCGCCAGCCAGGTGGTGGCGGCCGACCAGCGCGCCGACACGCTCTACCAGCAGGCGCGCACCGCCCACGCCCGCGGCGACACCGCCGAGGCGCGCGCCTCCTACGCCGCGCTCGAGGCGCTCCGCACCCAGCTCGAGCAGAGCTACACGCTGCGCATCGCGCAGGCGCCGGTCACGGGCCTGTTCCGCGTCCCCGACGTGAACACGGGCGCCCGCAACTACTACGTGGTGGTCGAGGCCTACGACGCCAACGGCCGCCGCCTGACGGTGCCGGTGCGCAACGAGGAGACGGGCGAGGTCGAGGAGGTGCAGACCTGGGGGTTGCGCGTGGACGAGG
>JAAYYF010000173.1 GCA_012515535.1 Deinococcales bacterium | reverse complement strand
TGGCGAAGTGCGCTGCGTGCCTGTCGCGGGCCGCCGTCTCGGCGGCAGGGTCGTCCGCCAAGCGACCGGCCGCGAAGCGCCTGATCAGCGGGTGGAGCGCGTACCGGTCGCCGTCTCCCCTCACCAGTAGTGGACCAGAGAACGGGGTCCGGTCACGCCCACTACTAGGGTGACGCCGGCGCGCGCCTCCTCCTGGCGGTAGGTCTGGTCGCGGAACACCAGCCGCCACGCGCCCTCGTGCGGCAGCACGAACTCGGTCTGGTACACGCCCGGCGCGACCTCTGCGAAGCGCTCGGTGCTCACCACCGGCTCCGCGATGATCAGGCTCTCCGCGCTCTCGCCCGGCGCCTCCGCCGGCTCGCTTTTCGGGCCGGCTTCCAGGAAGACGATGGCGTCCTCGACCGGCGTGCTCACGGGGTCGTGCATCTTGAGGTTCAGCGTGACGCGCTCGCCGGGGCGCGGCACTGCCGGCTCCGTGGTGACCGTGCCGAAGACCAAAGTGGCGTGCGCCAGGGCGCTGGCGCTCAGCGCCATCACCAGGGCGGCGAGCAGCGCCCGGAGGCGCGCGCGGGCTGATCGCGCGGTGGGCGCCCGCGACGCCGGGCAGGTGGGTGTCGGCGCTAGCGGGCGCGAGCTGCCCTGTTGGCGTGATGGTTTCACGGGCTCTTCCTCCTGCGCGACGGGCGCGGCGGCGGTATCGTGCGTGCGCCTGCGCGGGGCGGGCGATCGACATACTCTACACCTGCTCAGGTATACAGATGATAGAGTCCTCGCACCATGAGCGAGCGCCCCGCCACCCCAGCCGCGACCCTCGAATACTTCGTGTCCGAGATGGACTGCGCCGAGTGCGCCCGCACCGTCAGGGGCGCCATCGGCAACGTGGCCGGCGCCAGCGACGTGAGCGTCAACTTCACCACCCAGACGCTGCGCCTCACGCTCGACGAGGCGCGCACGCCACGCGCGGCGCTGGAGCGCGACCTGACGCGCCTCGGCTACCCGGCACGCCCCAAGGGCGGGGACGCCCCCGCCGGCGCACCCGCACCGCCCGCGCCCGACCGCGCCTGGCACCGGACGCCCAAGGGCCGCTTCGTCATCGTCACCGGCGCCCTCCTCGCCGTGAGCGCCCTACTGGCGCTGGTGCTCCCGAGCCTGGCGGCCTGGGGGTTCACCGCCGCCACCCTCATCGGCGTGGCGCCGCTGGCCAAGAAGGCGTGGGCGAGCGCGCGCCTGGGGCGGCCCTTCACCATCAACACCCTCATCGCCCTCGCCGCCCTGGGCGCGGTGGCGATCGGCGAGGCGCCCGAGGGCGCCATCGTGGTGTTCCTCTTCGCCATCGGCGAGCTGCTGGAGACCGTCGCGGCCGGGCGCGCCCGCGCGAGCATCCACGCGCTGGCGGCGCTGGCGCCCAAGGTGGCGCTCCTGCTCGAAGGCGGGAGGGCGCGCGAGGTGCCCGTGGCGGCGCTGACGGTCGGCGACCTGGTTCGGGTGCAGCCGGGCGGGCGCGTGCCCGCCGACGGCACCATCGTCCAGGGCGCCGCCGGCATCGACGAGGCGCCCGTTACGGGCGAGAGCATGCCGATCGCCAAGGGCGTCGGCGACAGCCTGTTCGCCGGCAGCATCGCCACCGACGCCGTGCTCACGGTGCGCGTCGACAGGCCCGCTTCAGACAGCACCATCGCCAGGATCATCCACCTGGTCGAGGAGGCCGAGGCCAGCAAGGCGCCCGTGGCCAGGTTCAT
>JAAYYF010000172.1 GCA_012515535.1 Deinococcales bacterium | reverse complement strand
TCCAGGTGGCGCGCTACATGGTCGCCACCTTCAGCGCCGCCGGCGTGCTGTCGGCCGCCATGTTCGGCTTCGGGGTGGGCGTGGCCACCGAGCGCGGCCAGGGCTGGATGCGCCTCAAGCGCGTGTCGCCGATGCCGCCCATGGCCTACTTCGCGGCCAAGATGATCATGGCGCTTCTGTTCGCCACGCTGGCGGTAATCACCCTCACGCTGGTGGCGCTGCTGACGGGCCTGGTGCGCCTCGAGCCCCTCGACTGGCTGCGCATGTACGGCGTGGCGATGCTGGGCGTCTTCCCCTTCGCGGCGCTGGGCCTGGCGGTGGGCTACCTGTTCGGGCCCAACTCGGCGCCGATGGTGCTCAACCTCCTCTTCACCCCGCTCGCCTTCGCCTCCGGCCTCTGGGTCCCCGTCGAGGTGCTGCCGCCCATCGTGCAGCAGGTGGCCGTCTACCTGCCCACCTACCACTACGCGCAGCTGGTGGTGAGCACCACGGGCGCCACCGCGCTCGGGGCCGTCTCCACCCACCTGCTGGTGCTGGCCGGCACCACCGTGGCCTTCCTGGCGCTGGCCGCCTGGGCCTACTTCCGCGACGAGGGCAAGACCTACGGCTGAGCCGGGCGTATCCTTGACCCGATGAGCGCGAAGCCCGAGCCACCCGTCCGCCAGCGACGTTTCCTCGGCGTCCCGCTGGCGGACGCGCTGTGGCTCTTCTACCTCGTCTTCCTGGGCCTGCAGCCGCTGTTCGACCCCGACACCACCTGGCGCACCTGGGCGCTGGTCGGCCTGCTGGTGGCGGTGTTCCTGCCGGTCTACGGCTTCACCCACCGGGTGATCGAGGCGCGCCCCTGGTTCTGGCAGCGGGGCGTGCCCGGCGCCATGGTCGGGATCGCGATCATGGCGGCGCTGACGCTGGCGGGCGCCACCTTCAACACCGGCGCCAGCGTGTTCGCCATCTACGCCGGGGCGGCGGCCGGGCGGCTGCGGCCGCGGCAGCACGCGCTGCGGACGCTGGTCGCCATCGGGGCGGTGCTGGTGGTGGCGTTCCTCCTCTCGCCCGCGCCGTGGATCTACCGCCTGGCGTCGTTCGCGCCGGCGGCCTTCTTCGTGCCCGTCACCGGCCTCACCAACCTGGCCGAGCGCGAGCGGCGCGCGGCCCACGCCAAGCTGAGGATGGCGCAGGAGGAGGTCGAGCAGCTCGCCACCATCGCCGAGCGCGAGCGCATCGCGCGCGACCTCCACGACCTGCTGGGCCACACGCTCTCGACCATCACCCTCAAGGCCGAGCTGGCCTCGAGCCTGGCGACGCGCGACCCCGAGCGCGCCGCCCAGGAGATGAGGGACGTGGAGCGCCTGTCGCGCGAGACGCTGGCCGAGGTGCGCGCCGCCGTGCGCGGCTACCGCGGCAGCGGCCTGGCCGGCGAGCTGGCCAACGCCAAGCTGGCGCTGGAGGCCGCCGGCGTGGAGCTCGACTACTTCCTGCGCAACCTGCCCCTGCAGCCCGCTGCCGAGGGCGTGTTCGCGCTGGCCCTGCGCGAGGCCGTCACCAACGTGGTGCGCCACAGCCAGGCGCGCAGCTGCCGCGTGACGCTCGATGCCGACGGGGCGTTCGTGCTGCTCACGGTGGAGGACGACGGCGCCGGGGCGGCCGACGCCGTGCAGCCCGGCTCGGGCCTCTCCGCCATGCAGGAGCGGGTGCGGGCGCTGGGCGGCTTCGCCACCCTCGAGCCGTCGCGCGCCGCCAACCAGAGCGGCATGCGCCTCGACGTGGGGGTGCCCGTCGGCGTGGCGCTGCGCGCGGAGGGCGAGGAGCCGGCTCGCGGCGGGGCGCTCGCGCGGACGGGCGACGCCTCCCGGAGCGGCGCGGACGCTCCGGCCGAGGAGGGCGCGGCCGCGACGCGCCTGCGCCCCACGTGAGCGACGCGCGCCGCGTCCGCGTGGTC
>JAAYYF010000023.1 GCA_012515535.1 Deinococcales bacterium | reverse complement strand
GTGCCCTGGTCGATCCGCGAGGCGGGCCTGGCGCTGGGCCTCCCCCGCTGGCGCGTGATCCTGGCGGCGGTGCTGCCGGTGGCGCGCCCCGGGCTGGTGACGGGCGTGCTCATCGCCTTCGCCCGCGCCGCCGGCGAGGCCGCGCCGCTGCTCCTGACCTCGCTCGGCTCGAACTTCCTGCCGCGCGACCCCTGGAACCCGCTCGAGTACCTGACCAAGGCGGCCGACACGCTGCCGCAGCGCCTCTACAGCCTCGCCGTGAGCCCCTACGAGCAGTGGCACGCGATGGGCTGGGCGGCCGGCATCATCCTGCTGCTCCTGGTGGTGGTGGTGTTCCTGGTGGGGCGGCTGCTGACCCGGAGGGACCACTGAATGGCTGACCCCGCCCCCGCGCCGCGCATCCGCATGGAGACGCGCGGCCTCACCGTCGACTACGGCAACGGCCGCGGCGTGCGCGACGTGTCGCTGCGCTTCGAGGACCGGCGCGTGAGCGCCCTGATCGGGCCCAGCGGCTGCGGCAAGACGACCTACCTGCGCGCCCTGAACCGCATGCACGACCTGACGCGCAACGTGACCGTGACGGGCGCGGCGCTGCTCGACGGCGAGGACATCTACGCCCCCGGCATCGATCCCGTGAACGTGCGGCGCCGCATCGGCATGGTGTTCCAGAAGCCCACGCCCTTCCCCACCATGTCGATCTTCGACAACGTGGTGGCGGGTCTCAAGCTGGTGGGCGTGCGCGACCGAGACCGCCTGGCGGAGGTGGCCGAGCGCAGCCTGCGGCAGGCGGCGCTGTGGGACGAGGTCGCGGACCGCCTGCGCAGCCCCGCCGCACGCCTGTCGGGCGGCCAGCAGCAGCGCCTGTCGATCGCGCGGGCGCTGGCCGTGGAGCCCGACGTGCTGCTGATGGACGAGCCCACCAGCTCGCTCGACCCGGCCGCCACGCGGCGCATCGAGGAGCTGGTGGGCGAGCTCAAGGAGCAGGTGACGATCATCATCGTCACGCACAACATGCAGCAGGCGGCGCGCATCTCCGACGTCACGACGTTCTTCCTCGACGGCGAGGTCGTCGAGAGCGGCCCCACCGACCTGATGTTCACCAACCCCACCGACGAGCGCACCGAGCAGTACGTGATGGGCCGGTTCGGCTGAGGGCCGGCTGGCGGAGCCGGGCGGGAGCGGGCGGCGCTGCGCGGCAGCGGGCTGGGCGCCGCGCCGTGTTGGGCTCGTGCCCGCTGCCGCTCGGCTGCTGCCGGCCGAGGGTGCCCATGGGCTCGCGCGGGCGGGTACCGAACCGCGCCACGCCGCACGCTCGCGTAGCGCGTTACGTAACGCGCAAATGAGCGGAGGCGCCACTCGGATCGGGCGCTACCGACGGCATCTCGCTGCGTCCGAGCGACCTCGATGTCGGTCCCGAGCGCTGCTGACGGCCCGAGGGACGCAGACGACCGCCGCGTGGCGACGTCACCGTTCCTCACGTGCTGGAGGGGCAGAACCCGTTCCGCCTACCCCGAAGCACGCGTTACGTAGCGCGCCACACCAGGAGCTACGATGCAGCGGTTCGGTACCCTCGCTGCGAGAGACAGCGCGTGCTCCGCACCCTGACGTCGGACCGACCCGGAGGCCGCGCCCCGCGACGGCCCGGCCTCCGGCTCTACGCCGCTCGGTCGTCCGCCAGGAACTCCCGTAGCCGCGGCGCCAGCTGCGCGTACTCGATGAGGAACGCGTCGTGGCCGTGGGGCGAGACGATGCGCTCGTAGCGCGCGTTCGCCAGCAGCCGCGCCAGCTCGCGCACCTCCGGTTCCGGGTAGAGCACGTCGGTGTCGATGCCCATCACCAGGGCCGGCATGCGCACGGCGCCCAGCACGCGCTCCAGCGGGCCGCGGCCCGCGGCCACGTCGTGGTCGTCCATGGCGCGGGTGAGGTGCAGGTAGGTGTTGGCGTCGAAGCGCTCCACCAGCTTCTCGCCCTGGTAGGCGAGGTAAGAGGCGACCTGGAACACCTCGCCGTCGGACGCGCACGCGCCGTCAGCCGCGGCCCCTACCGCACGCTTCTCGCGCCCGAACCTCTCCTCGAACGAGTCGAAGCTGCGGTAGCTGAGCATGGCGATGGCGCGCGCGGTGGCCAGGCCCGCCGCGGGCTGGCTGCCGGGCGGGTAGCGGCCCTCCGCCCAGGCCGGGTCGGCCATGATCGCGCGGCGCGCCACCTCGTTGAGGCCGATGGCCCAGGCCGAGTGGCGCGCGCCCACGGCCAGCGGCGCCACGGCGCGCACCAGCTCGGGGTGGCTCACCGCCCACTCCAGCGCCTGCATGCCGCCCATGCTGCCGCCGATCACGGCGCGCAGGCTGCGCACGCCCAGCTGCGCCAGCAGGCGGCGCTGCACCTCCACCATGTCGCACACCGTGTAACGCGGGAAGCTCGGGCCGTAGGGGCGGCCCGTGGCCGGGTCGAGGCTGGTGGGGCCGGTGGTGCCGTAGCAGCCGCCGAGCACGTTGCTGCACACCACGAAGAAGCGCTCGGTGTCGATCGGCTTGCCGGGGCCGATGAGCGGGTCCCACCAGCCCAGCTCGCCGTCGCGCTCGGCCACGCCGGCGGCGTGCGCCGACCCGGTGAGGGCGTGGGTGACCAGCACGGCGTTCGTGCCATCGGCGTTCAGCTCGCCGTAGGTCTCGAACGCCACCGCCACGCGCTCGAGGACGCCGCCCCGCTGCAGGCGCAGCGGCGACGCCGGCGTGGCCACGTCGAGGACCCGCAGCTCGACGCGGCCGACGCTGCCGCCGGCGCCGGAGGCGGCCGCCTGACGGGCGAGCACGGCGGCGTGCTCGCCCCAGGTCTCGCTGACCAGGACGGTCGACACGTCAGTCGGCGGCGGTGGCGGCCACCGCGCGGCGGGCGGCCTCGAGCGCCTGGTCGAAGTCGGCGATCAGGTCGTCGACGTGCTCCAGGCCGGGCGTGACGCGGATGCGCCCCGGGCCCACGCCGGCGGCGCGCAGCTCCGCCTCGCTGAGCTGCGAGTGGGTGGTGCTGGCGGGGTGCGTCACGCTGGTCTTGGCGTCGCCCAGGTTCACCAGGCGCGAGGCGAGCCTCACGGCGTCGAGGAACGCCCGCCCGGCCGCCACGCCGCCCTCCAGGTCGAAGGTGAAGAAGGCGCCGGCGCCGCGCGGGTAGTCGCGCTGGGCGATGGCGTGGCTCGGGTGGCCAGGCAGCTCGGGGTGGTCGACGCGCTCGACGCCCGGCTGGCGCGCGAACCACTCCACGAGCTTGCGGGTGTTCTCGACGTGGCGCTCGGCGCGCAGGCTCAGCGTCTCGAGCCCCTGCAGCAGCAGGAAGGCGCTGTGGGGCGCCAGCGCCTGGCCCTGGTCGCGCAGGCCCTCCACGCGCGCGCGGGTGGCGAAGGCGATGTTGCCGAACGGCGAGCCGGCGCCGAACGCCTCGGCGAACACCACCCCGCGGTAGCTGGGGCTCGGCTCGGAGAAGCCGGGGTAGCGGCCGTTGCCCCAGTCGAAGGTGCCGGCGTCGACCAGCAGGCCGCCCAGCGCGGTGCCGTGGCCGTTGATCCACTTGGTGGCGGAGTGGATCACCACGTCGGCGCCGTGCTCGATGGGGCGGAACAGGTAGCCGCCGATGCCGCTGGTGTTGTCGACCACCACCGCCACGCCGCGCGCGTGCGCCACCTCGGCGATGGCGCGCACATCGGGCAGGCGCAGGCTCGGGTTGGGCACGCTCTCGAGGAACACCGCCTTGGTGCGGTCGTCGATGAGGCGCGCGTAGTCGGCCGGGTCGTCCTCGGGCCCCACGAAGCGCGCCTCGATGCCGAGCCGCGGCAGGGTCACGCTGAGCATGTTGTGGGTGCCGCCGTAGACGTTGGGCGAGGCCACGATGTTGTCGCCGGCCTCGGCGAGCGTGGTGAAGGCCAGGAACTCGGCGGCGTGCCCCGACGCCACCGCCAGCGCCGCGGTGCCGCCCTCGAGCGCGGCGATGCGCTTCTCGAGCACGTCGTTGGTGGGGTTCATGATGCGTGAGTAGATGTTGCCGAACTCCTGCAGGCCGAAGAGCCTGGCGGCGTGCTCGGCGTCGTCGAAGCTGTAGGCGACCGTCTGGTAGATGGGCACGGCGCGGGAGTTGGTGGCGGGGTCGGCGCTCTCCTGGCCGGCGTGGATCTGCAGGGTCTCGAAACGGTAGGACATGGGTGCTCCTCGGAGGGAAGGGGGCTCGGGCGCGGCGGGCGCTCGCGCGACACGGGGGCGCCAGCCACGCGACGAAGGGGGTCGGAAGGTCGCGTGGTGGGGCGGCGGCCCGTTACGGGCCGGCGCGCCGGGTCAGCGGCTCAGGCCGCGATGGGCATTCGTTGGGCTGGGCTGGGTGCGTTCTGGGAGCGCCCGGGCTCGGGCGCGACGCGTTCCACGGTCACGTGCATGCCGCTCCTCCTCCCGCTCCCACCGGCCGCGCGGGCCGCTAGAGATCGTCTCGGTCGCGGCTGGCAGCGGGTGGTCGCTGTTCGAGGCTCGAGGCCCCTATCTGCCCGGGCGCTCACCATCGTGGCTGTGCGTCCGGCTGGATTTAGCACCCGTCTGGATGGAGACTGGTTGCTGCGGCGTCTTCGGGCCAGGTCCCTCGGCCGCTCTCGATAGGCCGCCTGCGTGGAGGTCACGCGGGGCGACGGTCACCGCAGGCCCCGCGAGCGGGACCGGCGATGAGCAGCAAGTAGAACACGCGCGGCGCGCAGCGCGCAACCCCGGAGGAACCCCGGGCGTGCTGGACGAGGACCGCGGTCCGCGCGCCGCGCCAGGCGTCCGGGCGGCTAGCGCACCTCGAAGGCGAGGTGGAACGCTGGCAGCGCCTCGCCTGGGTGGTCCTGGAAGTTCAGCATCGGCACCTGCAGGTAGGTGGCGTTGGCGGTGGCGGTGCTGGCGGGCGCGCCGGGGCCGGTGAGCTCGCCCTGGTAGATGGCCGGGTAGAGGCTCACGAAGTGCCAGCCGGGCTGGCCGGGCGCGCGCAGGTGGATGGTCACGTCGCCCT
>JAAYYF010000022.1 GCA_012515535.1 Deinococcales bacterium | reverse complement strand
GCCAGCCCCAGCCCGGCGACCGCTAGGGCCCGCGCTCGCCAGCCGAGGCGCAGGTCCGCGGCGTCCGTCCGACGCTGGGCCGGCTGCTCGTAGCGCGTCAGGTCGGTGGGCGGGGTGGGGCGCGGGAGCGCCGTCGTGTTCCCGTCGACCTCGGGAAGCCGGACGTAGCTACGCACGCTCGCCGCTGGGCTGGCCGCGAGCGTGCGGGCGACGATGATGGCGAGCAGCTCCTCATGGTTGCGGAACAGCTCGTAGACGACGCCGAACCTCCGGCCGCCCGCCGGGTAGCCGGCCCGGACCAGCACCCAGTTCGGCAGCCGAGGCCCCGAGTACATGTGATCCACGGTTCGCACGTGCTCCCAACGCACCGCCAGCACGCGGCCGAAGCTCCTCGCCACCAGGTGCGTGGGCGTGGCCCACACCCGGTAGGTCACGGCCCAGAAGAGCGGCACCCCGTAGGCGAGCAACAGGGCGACGATGACCAGCGAGTTCAGGGGGTCCTGCAGCAGCAGCCGCGGCGCGCTCACGCCCAGCGCGACGACCGGGGCGGCCACGAGCAGGTAGGCAGCGAACAGGACGACGGGGACGGCACCGGAGGCTCCGGCCACCGTGCCTCCACCCTCTGACGACGGCATCCTGGTGAGTCTACGGCAAGGCGTGGGAGGGCAAGAAAGAACCCCCGTCGATGACGGGGGTCAACTGGTGGAGCCGAGGGGATTCGAACCCCTGACCTTCTGAATGCCATTCAGACGCGCTCCCAACTGCGCCACGGCCCCACGGTGAAGGTCTCGCGCCACGCCGAGCCGGTCCGGCCTGACGGGCGACGGTCAGTCTAACGGCCCGGAGCGCGGGGTGTCAACGGCCGGCGATCAGGCGCCGCCGGGAGCCATCGCACCGCTCGGCGCCGCCTGCGCGCCTGCGTCCTGCCGCAGCGGGTCGAGGTGGCGCTTGCGGTGGTGGCGGGCGTGCAGCGCCGCCATCTGCACCACGCCCAGCGGGGTGAGCTCGCCGAAGTAGGGGTTCACGTGGCACACGCTCTCGCCGGCGCCGGCGGCGACCGCCTCCGCGGCGGCCTCGACGAGCGCGGCGGTGCTGGAGCGCAGGTCGCGCGCCACGGTGGCGAGGTCGACGTCCGGGCGCGGCTCGGCGCCGGGCAGCAGGGCGGTGAGGGCGCCGTCGTCGGCCATCCAGCCGCGCTCGTGGCGCACGGGCCGCTCGCCGCGGCGGGCGGCGACGATGCCGTCCAGGTAGAGGAGCGTCACGCGGTGGAGGTGGTCCGCGACCTCGAGCGGCGTCCACTTGCCGGGCGCCACCGGCTCGCTAAGGCGGGGAGCGGGCAGCGCCTCGAGGAGGGCGATCACGCCCTCCACGGCGCGGGCCGCCTCGACGCCCGCCTCCGCCACGGTGGCGCCGTACCGCTCCAGCAGCGCCCGAGGGAAGTGCTCCTCTACCTGTCTCATGCGTGGACTATAGACTCCCTGTGGCACGCAGCAACGCCCCAGGGCGGCGCCCCGGTTACACCGCGGCGCCGCGGTCGCGCCGGCGCCGCACCGGCCCGGTAGCCCGAGAACGACCAGGAGGAGCCCGCATGCGTACGACCGACACCTACCTGAACTTCCCCGGCAACACCCGGGAGGCGTTCGAGTTCTACCGCTCCGTGTTCGGCGGGGAGTTCGACGGCGTCCTCACCTACGCCGAGCTCGCGGGCGACGGCTGGAACCCGCCCGAGAGCGACCGCGACCTGATCGGCCACATCAGCCTCAAGATCTCGGATAACACGTACCTGATGGGCTCCGACGTGAGCACCGCGCAGCGCGACGCGTTCCGGATGGGCACCAACATGTACGTCAACCTCAACGCCGAGAGCGAGGAGGAGGCGCGGCGCCTGTTCGAGGGGCTGGCGGCCGGTGGCCGCGTCGAGATGGACCTGACCTCCACCAGCTGGGCGGCGCTCTACGGCAGCCTCGTCGACCGGTTCGGCGTGCCCTGGATGGTCAACCTGCCGCATCCGCGCTGATCTCACCCGCTCCGGGTCAGGGGGCGCGGCTGCGGGGGCGCCCCCTGACCCCCGAGTAAGTTTCCCGTAAGAGCTGCGACTACACACTTACCCATGACCCTAGAACCGGGTGAGGTGCGTGCGGGGGCGCCGAGCGTAGCTGAACCTCTGCACCGCGGCTCGGGGCCGACCGTGCTGGGCAGCCAGGCCGCGGCCGCGCCGCCGCGCTCCCCGCTGCTGTCGGAGGTCGTGGTGGCCCTGGCGCCCGCGCTGGACGCCGCCGACCACAACGCCGAGGGCCACGCCCTGCGCACGGCGGTGGCCGGCATGCGCCTCGCCGCGCTCCTCGACCTGGGGCCGCTGGCGAGCGCGGAGCTCTTCTACGCCCTGCTCCTCAAGGACCTGGGCGCCGCCAACGCGCGCGCCAAGGCGTTCCACGCTTTCGGGGCCCTCGCCGAGCCCGCCGAACGGCGCCTGCGCAGCGCCGACCTCACCAGCGCGCGCGACAGCTACGCGCTGCTGTGGGCGCTGCTCGCTGCCCGGGCACCGCTCGCGCGGCGGCTGCGCAACGCCTACGACCTGCTGCTGGGCAGCCGCCGCCGCGTCACCTCCGTCGAGCGCGCGCGCGCCAAGGTGGCAGCCAGCGTCGTCATCGAGATGGGCTTCTCGCACGGCACGGCGCACGCGCTGCGCTCGCAGTACGAGCGGTGGGACGGCCGCGGGCGCCCCGACGGCCTGGCGGGCGAGGCCATCCCCCTGTCCGCGCGCGTGCTGGCCGTGGCGCAGGAGCTCGCCCGCCTCGCGGAGGAGCTGCCGCCGGCGGAGGTGCGCGCTCGGCTCGCGGCCGAGGCCGGCGCGCGCTTCGACCCCAGGCTGGTGGCGCTGGCCGAGCGGCTCCTGGCCCGCGAGGCGCTGCTCGACGAGCTCGCCTCCGAGGACCTCGAGCGACTGGTCCTGGAGCTCGAGCCGGCCGAGCGCCGCACGGTGCTGTCGGCCGGGCGCGCCGACCGCCTCCTGGCGGGGCTGGCGCGCGCCATCGACTCGAAGTCGCCTTGGACCGCGCAGCACTCCGAGCGCGTGCGCGGCCTGGCGGTCGGCGCCTCGCTGCAGCTCGAGGCGCCCTGGCAGCTGGGCGCGAGCGGCCGTAGGTGCCTGGCGCGCGCCGCGCTGCTGCACGACCTGGGCAAGATCGGGGCGCCCAACGGGCTCTTGGACCACGCCGGCAAGCTCACCGCCGCGCAGCGCGCGGTCATCCGCGCCGGCGACGCGCTCGCCGAGCGCGTGGTGCGGCGCGTGCTGGCGCTCATGGAGCGCGCCCTGCCGACCGACACCTTCTCGGCGCTGGCGTCGCCCGTCGGTCACGGCGCCGACACCGAGGAGCTCGCGCCGGACGAGCGCCACGAGCTCGTGCGCGGCCTCGTCCGCCTCGCCGAGCGCTTCGACGCGCTGATCGCCCCCCGGCCCCAGCGCCAGGGCGTCGCGCCCGCCGAGGCCTTGGCGCGGCTCCGCGAGGAGGTGCAGGACGCGCCGCCCGCCTGGCGTGCGGCGCAGCGGGCGCTCGAGCGGTTCGTCGCCAGCCCGGCCGCCGCCGGCCTGCTGGCGCCGCGGCGCTTCGACCCCACCACCCTGGTCGCGGTCTAGCCGCCCAGCGCGGCAGGGTCGGCCCACAAGAGAGCGCCCCCACCTCGCGGTGGGGGCGCCGTTCGTCAGGTGGTCGGGCTTACTTGTCCTTGCCTTCGGCTTCCTTGGCGGCACGAGCGGCGGCGCGGTCGCGCTCCTGGCGGCCCACGTCGGTCTTGAGGCGCGCGGCCTTGCCCCGCAGGTCGCGGAGGTAGTAGAGCTTGGCGCGGCGGGTGCGGCCGCGGCGGACGACGGTGATGCCGTCGATCAGCGGCGAGTGCACCGGGAAGACGCGCTCGACGCCCTCGCCGAACGACACCTTGCGCACGGTGATGGTGCTGCGGGCGCCCTTGCCGTTCTTGCGGGCGATGACCACGCCCTCGAAGGCCTGGACGCGGGTGCGGTTGCCTTCCACGACCTTGTAGTCGACGCGGATGGTGTCGCCGGTGTCGAAGTCCGGGAGGTCGTTGCGGAGGTAGGGTTGCTCGATCGAGCGCAGGATCGCGCCTTTGTTGTAGTTCATCGTAGTCTCCAGGGGGGCGCCGTGCACCCTCAGGACGCCTCCGGGAGTCGTGGCATGCGGCAGCCTGCCTGCCACCTCCGTGCGTCAAGCCTTGACATGTTAGCCGATGCCGCCCCCATCGTTCAATAGGCCAGGCGGCCGTGGGGCCGCTGCGGGCGCGAGCCGGAAGCGCCACTACCCGCGCTGGACGCGGGTACTAGAATCCGGGTCGTATGGCTGACAGCGCCCAGCGCTTGCGCGTGACGCTGCTAGGCGCCCCCCGGCTCGAGTGGCTAGGCACCCTCGGCCTCGAACCGCCGACCCGGAAGGGCCTCGCGTTGGTGGCCTACCTCGCCGCGCGCGGCGAGGCGGTCGCACGCGGCGACCTGGCCGAGCTCCTCTGGACCGGCTCGCCCTCGGGCCTGGCCAACCTGCGTTGGGAGCTGCACCAGCTGCGGCAGCTGCCGGGGGCCGACGCGTGGCTGGTGGCCGACGGCGCGGCGGCGGTCGCGGTCCGCGCCACCACCGACCTGCACGACCTGGAGCGCGCCGTCGAAGGCGGGCGCTTCGAGGAGGCGCTCGCGCTCTGCCCCGACCCCGGCGTGCCGCTGCTGGGCGGCCTCGCGCCGCGCGGCGCCACCGGCTTCGCCGAGTGGCTGGAGGGCGAGAGCGAGCGCCTGACGCAGCTGCTGCTGCGCGCGCGCCGCGGGCGCGTGGAGGAGCTCGAACGCCAGGGCGCCTTCGGCGAGGCCCGCGCGCTGGCCACGGCCGCGCTGGAGCTCGACCCGCTCGACGAGGAGTGGCACCGCGCTGTCATGCGCCTAGCCCTCAAGCAGAACGACCTCGGCGCCGCCGCGGAGCAGTTCGAGGCCTGCCGGCGGCTGCTGGCGGCCGAGCTCGGCCTCGAGCCCACCCCCGCGACCCTGGAGCTGGCCGCCGCCATCGAGCGCGCCGCCACCGCGCCACCAACGGCGGCGCGGGCGCCGCGGCGCATCCCGCCCGAGCTGCTGCGCCCGCCGCTGCTCGTCGGCCGCGAGGCGGAGTGGGCGCGCCTGCAGGCCGCCTGGGACCGGCACCAGCTCATCTTCGTGAGCGGGCATCCCGGGGTCGGCAAGTCGCGCCTGGCGCAGGACTTCGTCCGCGCGCAGGTGGGCGACGACGTCTGCGTGCTGCCCGGCTTCCCGAGCGACCAGCTGGTGCCCTTCAGCGGCTACGCCCGCGGCTGGCGCGGGGTCTACGCCAAGAAGCCCCACCTCGTCGAAGAGCTCGAGCCCTGGGTGCGCGCCGAGGTGTCGCGCTTCCTGCCGGAGCTGGCGCCCGACCTGCCCATCGCCGGGCGCCCGGAGCCCGAGGACCTGCGCTTCGCCGCCGCGATGCGCGAGCTCTACCGCCAGCTGCTCGAGAGCTTCGGCGCGGCGATGGTCGACGACATCCAGTACTTCGACCCCACCTCCTGGCGCCTGGGCGGCGCCTCGTTGCAGGAGCTCTACGCCGACCCCGCGCGCCGGCCGCGCCTGGGGCGCATGCTGATCGTGTTCCGCACCGACGAGATGCCCGAGGCGTTCATGGCCGGCGTGGCCGGGCTGGTGGCGGCGGGCGCGGCCGTGCACGTGGAGCTCGCGCCGCTCGGCCGCGACGCCGTGACGGCGCTGCTCACCAGCCTGGGCGCCGACGCCGCGCAGGCCGCGGCGGGCGCCGCCCAGCTCGAACGGCTGACGGGCGGCAACCCGCTCTACCTGCTGGAGGTGCTGCGCGAGCTGTTCGAGAGCGGAGCCTGGGACGGCGCCGGCGAGCTGCGCCTGGAGGCGGCGGGGGCCGACCTGCTGCCCGAGTCGGTGCACCGCTCGATCTGGGGGCGCCTCGAGCGGCTGCCGGAGGCCGCCCAGCGCGCCGCCCAGGCGCTGGCGGTGCTGCAGGAGGCGGCCACGCCCACGCGCCTGGCGCGCCTGCTCGAGGTGGACGAGGCGCGCCTCGCCGAGCTGCTGGGCGAGCTGGAGCGCGCCCAGGTGGTGGACGACCTGGCCTTCTCCCACGACCTGCTGCAGGAGTCGGTGCTGCGCAGCCTGCCGCGGCCGGTGGCGCGCCTGCTGCACGGCCGCGCGGCGCGGCTGCTGGAGGCGGAGCGCGCCCCGGCGTCGCTGATCGCGCACCACTGGCACGCCGCGGCCGAGGTCGAGCGCGCGCTCCCCCACTACCTGCAGGCGGCGGAGCGGGCGCTGGCGGCCGGCGCCCCCGAGAGCGCGGGGCCGTGGCTGGGCCAGGTGCTGCGCCACGGCACGGGCGAGCTGCGGGCGCGCGCCGGCGCGCTGCTGGGCGCCCTGCCCGCGGCCGCCGACGACTAGCCCGCCGCTCCGCCCGGGCGCCTCCGCGCGCCGGGAACGGGCTACCAACGCCCTTCCAACGCCCCTTGCATAGGCTGCGCGAGCCGCACCCAGAGCCCCTGGCTCCTCCCTGCGACTTCACCGGTGCGAGCGAGGAGAAGACCCATGCCTCACCTGCCTCACCCCCTAGACCCTGGTGGCAGCGCGGCGCGGCCCCGCTGGCGGCTCGGCGCGTCGCTCGCGCTGCTGGCCCTGGTCGCGCTCCTGACAGCCTGCACTACCGGCTCGAACCCCACGACGCCGTCGCCGGACCCGACGCCCGGTGGGGACGAGCCCCCGGTCGGCGCCGACGCCGTCTACTTCGTGCACGGCTCGGGGCTCGGCGACGCCACCGAGCAGGTGGTCGCCCTCTTCCACACCGACGACGGGGTGATCGACCCGACGCGCCCGGTCGAGGACGCCGCCGTGACGCTCAACGGCGCGGTCCTCGCCTACGACGCCGCGCGCCAGCGTTACGTCGGGAGCCTGCCGGCCGCCCTCGACCCTGGCGCCGAGGTGCAGCTGACGATCGAGGTCGGCGAGCAGCGCATCGAGGCCAGCGGGCGCGTCCCGCAGGTCGCCACCTTCACCGCGCCCGCCCCCTACACCAACTTCGCGGTCGGCGACCTGGTGGAGCTGGCCTGGGACCTCGAGGAGGACCCGGACCGCTACGTCGTGTTCCTCCGCTACCCCTTCTCCGCCCCGCCGCACGAGGTCACCGACGGCGCGGCGCGCTCGACCGTCCTGCCGGAAGCGCTCGTCGGCTCCCTGCCGCACGACGGTACGCCTGTCTCGTACCAGCTCGTGGCGCACGTGAACGGCACCTTCCGCGGCCCCGCGCACCCCGCCTCGAGCCTCGGGCTCGCGACCCGCACCGCGGCGGACCGCTACTTCTCGGTGGGCGAGGCCCCGCCCGAGGTGCGCTACTTCGTCGAAGGCGCGAAGATGGGCCCCCGCCACCAGGCGGTCCGCGTGCTGATGGCCACCGACGGCGTGCCCGACCGCAGCGAGCCGGTGCTCGGCCTCACGGGGATGGTCAACGGCCGGGCGCTGACGTACGACGCCGAGCGCGGCCTGTACCGGGTCGAGCTCCCCGAGGCGCTCGCGGCCGGGGACCGCCTCGACCTCTACTTCGAGGGGCCGCTGGGGGCCGTGCACGGGGTGGGGCGGCTGCCCGACCAGCCGCGCATCACCGCACCGACCATGGGCGCCGAGCTGCCGGCGCAGTCCCCGGTCGTCGTCAGGTGGGAGAGCCCCTCGGACCCGGCGGCCTTCCGGGTCACCATCGAAGGCGGACCGAGCCCCATCGAGTCGGAGCTGCTCCCGGGCGACGCGCGCTCGTACACGTTCCCGGCCGCCGCCCTCGGGATCGGCGACCTGGTCGTCCGGCTGGAGGCGATCGCTCACGGCAGCTTCTCCGGGCCGGTGGCCGTCGGCTCGACGATGGGCATCCACCACGAGGCTTCGAACGACGTGCGGTTCCGGCGCACCGTCGTCATCCCGGACCCGCCCCTGCCCTAGCCGCGGCCGCCGATCCGTGCCGCCCCGGGGCGCCTCATGCCGGGCGCCCCGGTCCCGCGCCCCCGGTCGTCCCGCGCGACCGGACCCGCCGGACCGCGCGCGCTAGGCTTGGCGCATGTCCTTCCGCGCCTCGGGCCTCCACCACGCCACGGCCATCGCCGGCCGGCCGCAGGGGAACATCGAGTTCTACGTGCGGCTGCTGGGCCTGCGCCTGGTGAAACGCACCGTGAACTTCGACGACCCGCAGACCTACCACTTCTACTTCGGCGACCAGCTGGGCCGCCCGGGCAGCGTGGTCACCTTCTTCCCCTGGCTCGGCGCCGGCCCCGCCGTCCGCGGGGCGGGCGAGGCGACCGCCCTCGCCTTGCGCGTGCCGCCGGGCGCGCTGGACGCCTGGCGCGCCCGGCTGGACGAGCACGGCGTGAGCCACGCCACCACCGAGCGCTTCGGGGCGGAGGTCGTCGCCTTCACCGACCCCGACGGCACGCCGCTCGAGCTCGTGGAGGGCGCGGGCGGCGAGCCCGAGACGTGGCCGGGCGCCCCGCTGCCGGCATCGCAGGCGGTCCAGGGGCTCCACGCCGCCACCCTGCTCGCCCCCGAGCTCGACGCCACCGCGGCCCTGCTCGAGCGCCTGGGCCTCGCGCGCGCGGCCGAGGAGCGCGACGAGGCGGGCACCCACGCCGGCCGCCGGCGCGTGCGCTTCGCGGACGGCGACGGGCTCACGCACCTCGACCTGCTCGAGGCGCCGGAGCGCGCCCCCGGGCGCTGGGGCACGGGCTCGATCCACCACGTGGCGCTGCGCGCCGCCGACGACGACGCGCTCGCCGCGGCGCGCGAGCTCCTCGCCGAGCTCGAGCTGAACCCCACGAAGGCCAAGGACCGCCACTACTTCCGGTCGGTCTACTTCCAGGAGCCCGGCGGCGCGGTGCTGGAGATCGCCACCGACGGGCCCGGCTTCACCGTCGACGAGCCGGCCGACGAGCTCGGCTTGGGCTTCCGCCTGCCGCCGTGGCTGGAGGGCGAGCGCGACTTCCTGCGGGGGCGCCTGCCGGTGACGGCCAGCCCCGAGTACGCCGACCGCTTCTCGCGCCGCTGACCCGGGCGGCGGCCGCCCGCGCTGCTCACGCCGCTGCCATCTGCGTGGGTAATAATGCGGTCACCGACATCAACCGCCCCCCGCCGCCTAAGGACATGGACACGGAACAGTACCTGGATTCGAAGCTGCTCGCGCTCTCCGAGGAAGCCGTCCGGGCGCTCAACGCGGTGCGCTACGAGGAGACGCTCACCATCGGGCGACAGGCGTTGCAGGCCTCGGGCCTCGACCCCTCCGACACCGTCGAGAAGTGGGACGCGCAGCTCGAGCTCCTCGCCCCCGAGGCGCGCCAGGCGCTCGGCGACGTGCTCACGGCCCTCGCCATCAGCAGCTTCCGCACCGGCGACTACCTCAACGCCCTGCAGTTCGCCCAGGTGGAGCACCACGTGCGCCGCTTCGCCGGCGACGACCGGGGCGCCGCCAAGGCGCTGCTGGGCCTCGGCTGGAGCTACCAGACGGTGGGCCTCTACCAGCAGGCGCTGTCGAGCCTCTTCAGCGCCCTCGCCACCTTCGAGCGCATCGAGCCCAACAGCGTGGCCGGCCCGCTCAACGGCATCGCGCGCGTCTACCTCGACCTCGGCCAGAGCGGCAAGGCGCTGTCGTACGCGCGCCGCGGCCTGGAGGCCAGCCGCTACTCGCCCCAGAAGCAGCGCGACGAGTCGACCTCGTTGCGCACCGTCGGCCAGGCGCACCAGGCGCAGGGCGACCAGGCGGCCGCCGAGCGCGCCTTCAAGGAGAGCCTCGAGGTCTCCGACGCCTACGGGCGGGCGCTCGCGCTGCTCAGCCTGGCGGAGCTCTACCTCGAGCAGCAGCGCTACGACGAGGCGGTGGCGGCGTACCAGCGCTCCATCGCGCAGCTCAGCCCCGAGCTGCGCGAGAAGGTGATGTGCGAGGCGCTGCTGGGGCTCGGCCAGGTCTACCTGGCGCGCGGCGAGACCGAGCGCGCCCTGGGCCCCCTCACGGAGGCGGTGGCGCGCGGGGTGTCGAGCGGCGCGGTGCACGAGGCGGCCGCGGCGCACCACACCATGTCGCGGGCGTTCAAGGAGCTGGGGCGCTACAAGGAGGCGCTCACGCACTTCGAGGCCTACCACGAGCTCAACGACCGCACCCTGCGCCAGCTCTCCGACCGCCGCACGCAGATCCTCACCGTGCAGCTCGAGGTCGAGCGCCTCGAGCGCGACCGCGAGATCGACCGCCTGCGCAACGTCGAGCTGGCGCGCGCCTACGCCGAGCTCTCCGACCTGCACCAGAAGCTGGAGCAGCAGGCGGCGCGGCTCGAGCGCCTGTCGCGCACCGACGAGCTCACGGGCCTGCCGAACCGCCGCTCCTTCGAGGAGCGCCTCACCATCGAGCTGCAGCGCGCCCACCGCACGGGCAAGCCGATCAGCGTGATGATGGTCGACCTCGACGACTTCAAGGTCATCAACGACACCTTCAGCCACGTGGTCGGCGACGCCGTGCTGCGCACCACCGGCCAGGCGCTCGCCGACTGCATGCGCGAGGTCGACATGTGCGCCCGCATCGGGGGCGAGGAGTTCGTGGTGCTGCTCCCCGAGACCGGCGCCGTCGGCGCGCGCAGCGTCGGCGAGAAGGTGGTCAAGCGCGTGCGCGAGCTGAACCTCGAGCTGCGCGGGGTCGACGTGACCGCCAGCGTGGGGGTGGCCACCCTCGTGGCCGAGGACGACGAGACGTCCCTGGTGGCGCGCGCCGACGCCAACCTCTACCAAGCCAAGCGGCAGGGCAAGAACCGCGTCGTGCAGGCCTGAGGCCTGATGCTCCGCGCGGTCGCGCTCTCGGTCGTCCTCGGCCTGGCCGGGCTGGGGTTGGTGCTGTGGTGGCTGGGCGAGGACCTCACCTCCGCCCTGAGCGTGCCGCTGTGGGCCTACGCCGTCGGCCTGGGGCTGGCGTTGGCCAACTACCTGGCCGGCAGCGTGCGCCTCATGCTGCTGGCGCGCCTCGACGGCGACGCGCTCGCCTTCGGCAAGGCGCTGCGCGCCTACTCGCTGGGGCTGTTCAGCGCCGCCATCACCCCCGGCAGCGCCGGGCAGGCGCCGGCGATGGTGCTGTCGCTGGTGGCCGACGGCGTGCGCGCCTCCGCCGCCTGGAGCATGGCGGTGCGGGTGTGGATCTCGGACCTGATCTTCCTGGCGCTCACGCTCCCGCTCAGCGTGCTGCTGCTGGCGCGCTCCACGCGCCTGCTGCGCGGCTACTACCCCGGCGTCGTGGCGGCCGGGCTGTTCGTGGGATCGCTGCTGGTGGTGTGGGTGCTGATGTACCGCATGCGCTGGATCAAGGCCGCCGTGGGCCAGCTCCTGCGCCTGCCCGGCACGCGGCGCTGGCGCGCGAAGGCGGTGGCGTTCATCGGCCGCATCGAGCAGTCGGGCAAGACGCTGTGGAGCGCCCCCCTGGGCGCGCAGCTGCGCCTGCACCTCTACACCGCGGTGGTGTACCTGAGCACCTACCTCACCTTCTACGTGGTGGTGGCGGCGCTGCGTCCCAACGTGCCGCTGCTCACCACGATGGCGGCGGCCCAGGTGCCCATGGTGGCGGCGTCGTTCTTCCCCACCCCGGGCGGCGCCGGGCTCCTCGAGGTGCTCGCCGCCAGCCTGGTGCGCGGCGAGCACACCGCCGCCGCCGTGCTGGCGTGGCGCCTGCTGACCTACTACCTGCGCATGCTCGTGGGCCCGGTGCTGGGCGCCCCGGTGCTGGCGGCGTTGCGCGGCACGTTCGCGGGCGGGGCGCGGCCGGCCGAGGAGAGCGGCTGAGGCGCCGGCCCCGCGGTCGCCGGGCGACCCGCCCCGTCGCCGGCGACGCGCTGCCCGACGCAAGGACGATTGTCCTCGGCCCGCTCGCGAGCGGCTCTCGTATCATGGTCGGGATGCGAGGCCCGAGCACCAGCACGCCCCGACGCCCGCCAGCCCGCCCGCCAGCAAGGAACGCCCCATGGTGACCCCCACCCTGGGCGCGGCGTTCCTCGGCGGGCTGCTGTCGTTCCTCTCGCCGTGCGTGCTGCCGCTGGTGCCCACCTACCTGGCCTACGTGGGCGGCAGCGCCGAGGCCAAGCGCCGCGTGCTGCTCGGCAACGCGCTGATGTTCATCCTCGGCTTCTCGCTGGTGTTCATCGCCCTGGGCGCCTCCGCCAGCGCCCTCGGCTCCGTGATGCGCGCCAACCGCCAGGTGCTGATGTTCGTGGGCGGCCTGCTGGTGATCTTCTTCGGGCTGGTGATGCTGGGCGTCGTCAAGCTCCCCTGGCTCTACCGCGACACGCGCCGGCAGTACACCGGCGAGACGCGCACCCCGTGGGGCGCCACCCTCCTGGGCATGGCGTTCGCCGCCGGCTGGACCCCGTGCATCGGCCCCATCCTCGGCGCCATCCTCACCATGGCGGGCGCCGCCGGCACGCTGGGCGCGGGGGTGGGCCTGCTGAGCGCCTACGCCATCGGGCTGGGCGTGCCGTTCCTCGTGGCGGCGCTGCTGCTCGACCCCTTCATGCGCTTCTCGCGCGCGTTCCGTCGCTGGCTGCCGTGGGTGGAGCGCACCGCCGGCGTGGTGCTGCTCGTGGCGGGCGTGCTCATGCTCACCGGCACCTACGAGACCCTCAACGGCTACCTCATCAACGTCACCCCCGAGTGGCTCCTCGACCGCCTATGAGCCGCTCCGCCTGGGCATGACCCCTCCCGCCATCGAGCTCGCGGGCGTCACGCGCCGCATGGGCCGCGAGCTGGTCCTCAGGGGCGTCGACCTGGAGGTCGCCGCCGGCCGCCTGGTGGTACTGCGCGGCGGTAACGGCGCCGGCAAGACCACGCTGCTCAGGCTCCTCGCCACGCGCCTCAAGCCCACCAGCGGCAGCGCGCGGCTGTTCGGGGTGGACGTGCTGAAGGAGCCCGCCGCCGCGCGGGCGCGCCTCGGCATGCTCAGCGTGATGGGCGGCAGCTACCCGGTGCTGAGCGCGCGAGAGAACCTGCTGCTGGCCTGCGACATGGCGGGCGCCCCGCGCGCCGCCGTGGGCGGGCTGCTGGAACGCGTGGGGCTGGCCGCCGCCGCCGACAAGCACGTGCGCACCTTCTCCAGCGGCATGAAGAAGCGCCTGGGCTTGGCGCGCCTGCTGCTGCTCGACCCCGACCTGTGGCTGCTCGACGAGCCGTACGCCGCCCTCGACGACGACGGCAAGCGCCTCGTCGACGAGGTGGTGGCGGCCGCCCGCGCGCGCGGGCGCACGCTGCTGATGGCGTCGCACGAGTCCGACCGCGAGCACCTCAGGCCCGACGCCGTGCTGCAGCTGCACGACGGCCGCCTGCGCCTGGCGCCGGCGGGGAGGCAGGCGTGAGCGCCCTGCGCGAGCCGCGCGCCGACCTGGCGCGCGAGGGCGGACCGCGCGGCGAGGGCGCCTCGCGCAACGAGGCGAGCGAGCTGCGCGTGGTGCTGGCCGTGGCGCGCAAGGACCTGCTGCAGGAGCTGCGCAGCCGCGCCGCCACCGTGGCCACGCTGTTCTTCTCGGCCGTCACGCTGGTGATGATGGGGTTCGCGCTCGGCCGCGAGCAGGCGGTGCTGAACCTGGCCGCGCCCGGCGTGCTGTGGGTGGCGCTGGCGTTCGCCGGGGTGATCTCGGCGGCGCAGAACTTCCAGTCCGACCTGGAGGAGGGCGCCTTCGAGCAGCTGCTGCTCTACCCCGTGCCGCGCGCGGCGATCTTCCTCGGCAAGCTGCTGGCCAACTGGCTCTACCTCACGGCGCTGGGCGCGCTGGTGGCGCCGGTGGCGTTCGTGCTGTTCGGCGTGGAGCTCGGCGCGGCCGCCTGGTACGTGGTGCCCGCCACGCTGCTGCTCGGCACCTTCGGCTTCGCGGTCATCGCCACCTTCTACGCCGGCCTCACCGCCAACCTGCAGGCGCGCGAGGCGCTGCTGCCGGTGCTGATGTTCCCCGTGATCGTGCCCGTGATGCTCGGCGCCGTGCGCGCCACCGAGGCGGTGGTGGGGCGCTCCGACGCCGCGCTGGCGGGCGGCTGGCTGCAGCTGCTGGGCGGCTTCGGTCTCGTCTACTTCGTGGTCTGCTCCGCGCTGTTCCACTTCGTGGTGGACGAATGAGCGGCTGCGGCGCGATCGCGGGGGGCCGGGAGGCGCTCCGCACCGTGAGGAACCCGCCGAACCTTCGGCCCGCCCGCCGGGCCGTAGACTATCGACGAGAGGGGCACGGCCCCCAAGGAGAGAACCCATGATCGATTCGTCCCGTGACGGCAAGCGTCCGTTGTGGCTGAACCTCCTCGGCCTCGCCAGCCTGGCGCTGTTCGGGGTGGGCGCCTACCTGGCGCTGTTCGCCAGCCCGCCCGACGTGAACCAGGGCGACCTGATCCGCATCATGTACGCCCACGTGCCGGTGGCGTGGATCGGCTTCGTGGCGGTGGGCGTGTCGGCGGTCTGGGGCATGCTCTACCTGTGGCGCAGCCGCCCCATCGACGACGTGCGCGCCGTGGCCAACGCCGACGCCGCCCTGCTCTTCTCGCTGCTCACGGTGGTGGGCGGCATGACCTACAGCAAGCCCACCCTCAACACCTTCTGGACCTGGGACGCCAAGCTCACCCTCACCGCCCTGATGGTGGCGCTGCTGGTGGGCTACTACATCGTGCGCGGCCTCATCGAGGAGCCGCAGCGCCGCGCGCGCGTCAGCGCCGTGATCATGATCGTCGTGCTGGCCAGCCTGCCGTTCAACTACCTGGCCGCCGAGTGGTTCCGCACCCTGCACCCCGCCAAGAGCGTCAACCTCGACGGCTCGGGCGTCACCATGGCGCCCGAGATGCTGCGCGTGCTGCTGATCAACGTGGTGGCGGCGGGGCTGGTGTTCGTCTACTTCGTCTCGGAGCGCGTGCGGGTGGGCAAGCTCGCCCTCTCCAGCGCCCGCGAGCGCAGCGGCTTCGAGGCCGCCGCGCCCGCCACCGGGGAGGTCGTCCGTGTTCGATAACCTGACCCACTGGCAGTGGATCGCCATCGCCTGGGGCCAGCTCGTGGTGGCCTACGTGGCCTACCTGCTCTACCTGCGGCGCGTCGAGCGCCGCGCGCGGGAAGGGGAGGAGTCGTGAAGAAGAAGACCGTCTACGCCCTGCTCGGCGTCGCCGTCCTGGGCATCGCCGGCTTCCTGATCTCGCAGGCGCTCTCCAGCTCGCTCGTCTACTTCATCCTGCCCAGCGAGTACGCCCGCGACGTCGAGTCGTTCGAGGGGCGCCGCGTGCGCCTGGGCGGCCTGGTGGAGGCCGGCAGCGTGCAGTACGACGAGCAGCAGCTGCACCTCACCTTCCTCGTCACCGACGGCATCGCCGGCTACCCGGTGCGGTACGACGGCGCGCCCCCCGACCTGTTCATGGAGAACGGCGGCGTGGTCGTGGAGGGCAAGTTCCACGACGGCGTGTTCGTCGGCGACAACCTGCTGGTGAAGCACAGCGAGAACTACCACCCCCCGACCGACGGCTCGCCCATCGACGTGGAAGAGCTCAAGGAATCGCTCCGCTGACGGTGCTCCGCGCGCGCCCTCCTGCTAGGCGCACCCCGGAGCGCCCGAGAGGGCCCGCATGATGGAACTGCAACTCGGACCGCTCGGCTCGGCCGGCGTCTTCCTCGCCTTCGGCCTGGCGCTCTACGGCGCCGTGGCGGGCATGCTCGGGGCCCAGCGGCGCGACGCGCGGCTGCAGACCTCGGCGCGCCTCGCCGCCGTGGCCGGCTTCATCGTCTCCACCGCCGCGGTGGCGGTCATGCAGGCGGCGCTCCTCACCGACGACTTCTCGGTGTCGTACGTCGCCACCACCTCGCGCATCGCCTCGCCCACCTGGGTGAAGGTCGTGACGCTGTGGGCAGCGCTCGAGGGCTCGATCCTGCTGTGGGCCTGGCTGCTGAGCGGCTACACCGCGCTGCTGGCGGTCACGGCGCCCCTCAGCCCCCTGAGGCCCTGGGCCGTCTCGATCATGCAGGTGGTGCAGGTGTTCTTCTTCGGGGTGGTGGCGTTCCTCGCCAACCCCTTCGAGGTGCTGCCGGTGCCGCCGCTCGACGGCCCCGGCCCCAACGAGCTGCTGCAGAACCACTGGATGATGGCCGTGCACCCGGTGCTGATGTACCTGGGCTTCGTGGGCCTCACGGTGCCGTTCGCCTACGCCATGGCGGCGCTCATCACGCGCCGGCCCGGCACCGAGTGGATGACCCAGACGCGCCGCTGGACCCTCACCGGCTGGGGCTTCCTGTCGGCCGCCATCATCGCCGGCGGCTGGTGGAGCTACGAGGTGCTGGGCTGGGGCGGCTACTGGGCCTGGGACCCGGTCGAGAACGTGAGCCTCATGCCGTGGCTCACCGCCACGGCGCTCATCCACAGCGTGCAGGTGCAAGAGCGGCGGCGCATGCTCAAGCCCTGGAACCTGGTGCTGGTCATCACCACCTTCTCGCTCTCCATCCTCGGCACCTTCCTGACGCGCTCAGGCGTGGTGTCGTCGGTGCACGCCTTCGGCTCGGGGCCGGTGGGGCCGGCGTTCCTGGTGTTCTTCCTGTTCGTCACGCTGGTGTCGTTCGGGCTGCTGGCGCTGCGCTGGGACGACGTGCGCGACCGCGCCGACCTCGACTCGGTGGTGAGCCGCGAGGGCAGCTTCCTGGGCGTCAACATCCTGTTCGTGGCGCTCACCTTCGCGGTGCTGCTCGGCACGCTGTTCCCGCTGGTGGTGGAGGCCGTCTCCGGCGACAAGGTCACCATCGGCGCCCCGTTCTTCGACCAGGTCACGCTGCCGCTGTGGATGCTGGTGCTGGCCCTGATGGGCATCGGCCCGCTGCTGCCGTGGCGCCGCGCCGAGCAGCAGCGCCTCACCCACAACCTGGCGTGGCTGACGGGCGCGTTCGTGGTGGCGGGCGGGCTGGCGTGGCTGCTGGGGGTGCGCAAGGTCTACCCCGCCCTCACGGTGGGGCTGGCCGGCTACAACCTCATGAGCCTCGGGCTGCTGCTGGCCGGCGCGCTGGTGCCGCGGCTGCGGCTCGCCAAGCGCTCGGCGTTCGCGGTGCTGCGTAGCTACGCCCACGAGAGCCGGCGGCGCTTCGGCAGCATGATCGTGCACTTCGGGGTGGTGGTGATCGCGGTGGGGGTGGCGTTCAGCGCCGGCTACCGCGTCGACCAGCAGATCCGCATCGACTTCGGCGAGAGCGCCGAGTTCGACGGCTACACCCTCACCGCCGTCGACCGCTTCGTGGAGCGCACCCCGCAGCGCATCAGCTCGGGCGCCGTGATCGAGGTCAGCCGCGACGGGCGCCCGGTGCGCACCATGACGCCGCGCCTCAACGTCTTCGGCGACAGCCGCGCCGTGCCCACGCCGGCGGTGATGTACCGCCCCTCGCACGACCTCTACCTGAACCTGAACAGCACCGTGGGCCCCACCACCACCTTCGTGGTGCTGCGCGTGGTGAAGAGCCCGCTGGTCACGTGGATCTGGATCGGCGGCTTCATCCTGGTCATCGGCACCGCCTACGCGCTGGGCGGCAGCACCCGCACCGTGCCCGCCCGCGCCACCGTGCGCGCCGAGGAGCGCGCCCAGGCATGATGCTCAAGCGACTCCTGCCCCCGCTCGTGGTCGTGGTGCTGCTCGGCGCGCTGTTCGCCTTCGGGCTGCTGCGCGGCGCGCCCGACCGCGACATCGAGTCGGCGCTGCTGGGCCGCCCCGCCCCCGCGTTCGAGCTACCGCTCTACGAGCGCTACCAGCCCGACTTCGGCACGGTGCTCACCTCGGCCGACCTGCAGGGCAAGGCGCTGGTGGTGAACTTCTGGGCCTCGTGGTGCCTGCCGTGCTACCAGGAGGCGCCGGTGCTGCAGGCCTACTGGCAGGAGTACCAGGACGCCGACGTGGTGTTCGTGGGCATCCAGACCCAGGACCGCGACCGCCTGAACGAGGGGCGCGCCTTCCTGTCGCAGTTCGGCCTGTCGTTCCCCAACGGCATCGACAACGACTCGAGCATCAGCGTCGACTGGGGCCTCTACGGCGTGCCCGAGACCTTCTTCGTCGACCGCGACGGCCGCGTGATCCACAAGCACGCCGGCCCCGTCACCGCCGAGCTGATGGACGCCAAGCTGCGGGAGCTGCTGAACTGATGCGCCGCTTCGTGCCGCTGCTCCTCCTCCTGCTGGCCGGCCTGGCGCTGGCGCAGCAGGTGCAGCTGGAGGCGCGCGTCTTCGAGATCGCGCGCCAGCTGCGCTGCCCCTCGTGCGTCTCCGAGAGCGTCGCCGACTCCAACTCCCCCATCTCGCAGCAGATGCGCGTCCTGATCCAGGAGCAGCTGGAGCAGGGCCGCAGCGAGGAGGAGATCTTCGCCTACTTCCAGGGCCGCTACGGCGACTGGATCATGCTCGACCCGCCCAAGCGCGGCATCCACCTGGTGGCGTGGCTGCTGCCCGTGATCGTGGCGGTGCTGGCCCTCGCCACCGTGGCGCTGTTGGTGCGCCGCTGGCTGGCCAACTCCCGCAAGCCCATCGAGGCCACGCCCGAGGAGCTCGAGCGCGTCCGCCGCCAGCTCGGCGCCGCCGGCGCGCAGCCCGACCCCGCACCTGGAACCGACGGAGACATCTGATGCTGACCGGGATCCTGATCGGCGTGCTCGCGCTGATCGCCTTCCTCTACGTCGCCCTGCCGCTGCTCGCCCCGAGCCAGGCCGACCCGCTGCCCGACGACCGCGACCCGATCCTGGTCGACCTGAGCGAGGAGCGCGAGGCGCTCTTCCGCGCCATCACCGAGCTGGACGCGCGCGAGGACCTGGCCGCCGAGCGGCGCCAGAGCCTCCGCGAGCGCTACGAGGCGAAGGCCGCCAAGGTGCTGGCGCGCATCGACGCGCGCGAGCAGGAGCTCGCCGCCCGCCGCCGGCGCGCGCCCGCCGAGGGCGAGGGCGCCGGCCGGCGCCGCGTGCCGTACGGCGCCGTGGCGGTGCTGGCGGCGCTGGTGGCCATCGGCGCCGTGGTGCCGGCCTACGTGCTGCCGCGCGTGGGCCAGGACGCCACCATCACCACCACCGACCTCGACGTGGCACGCCAGCTGCAGGCGCAGCAGCGCGCCGTGGAGCAGGACCCCAGCGTGACCAACCTGCTGGCGCTCGGCGACACCTACCTGGGGCTGCAGCAGCTCGACGACGCCGAGGCCACCTACCTGCGCGCGGTGAACACCGACGAGCCGGCGCCCGCCGGCCTCTACCAGCGCCTGGCGGTCATCAACCTGCAGCGCGACCTGTCGGAGGCGCAGCGCTGGCTGCGCCTGGCGCGCGACGCCGACCCCAACGACCCCGACACCCTCTACCTGCTCGGCGAGGTGTCGTGGGCGGTCAACGACCTCGCCACCGCGCACGACGCCTACACCGACTTCCTGGCCGCCGCCGACACGGCGGAGCCGATGATCGCGCAGCGCGTGGCGCTGCTCGACGAGGTGGTGCCGCTCACCGAGGCCATCGCGGCCGAGGCCAGCCAGGCCGACCTGATGGCGCTCGGCGACCTGTTCTGGCAGGCGGGCGAGCCGCAGCGCGCCGTGGAGAGCTACTTCCGCGTGCTGACCGAGTTCGACGCCATGGAGCCCGTGGCGCTGGCGCGCACCGGCGAGCTCCTCTACCTGGCGGGCCGCGCCGACGACGCCGTGCTGACGCTGGAGCGCGCGGCGGTGGCCGCCGGCAGCCTCGGCGCGCTGGAGCCGTCGGGCCTGCGCACCCTCGCCGACGCCTACCTGCAGCTCGGCGCCTGGGAGCAGGCCGAGGGCGCCTACCGTGCCTACATCGGCCAGGTCGGCGAGGCCGACGCCGGCAACGCCCCCGAGCTGCTGGCCGCCGCCGCGGCGCGCGCCAGCGGCGAGGCGGCGCCCGAGGCGGCCGACGCCATCGACCAGCTGGTGGGCCAGCAGGTGTTCGTGGCCAACTGCGCCCAGTGCCACGGGCTGCGCGGCGAGGGGGGCGTGGGCCCGCAGCTGGCCGGCAGCAGCCGCGCCGCCAACCGCGCCAACGTCGACGACGCCGTGCGCTTCGGGCGCGGCGTGATGCCGGCGTTCCAGGCCCAGCTGAGCCCCGAGCAGCTCGACGCCGTGGTGGGCTACGTCACGGGCGCGCTCGCCGCCCAGCAGTGAGCGAGGGACGCGGCGTGGACGACGAGCGTCTGCACGAGGGGCCCGCGGGCGGCGCGCGCGGGGGCGCCGAGGCCGTCGACGAGAAGCGCCGCAAGGTCGTGCAGTGGCTGTGGCGCCTGCCGGTGATCGCGGTGGCGGCCGGCGGCGGCTACGGGCTCTACGAGGCCATCCGCGTGCACTTCCGCAAGCTCGAGGCAGAGGCCGAGCCCGAGTTCGAGGCGCGTCCGGCCACGCCGGTGGCGAGCCTCGCCACCTTCGCGGCGGTGTGGGACTCGGCCGAGTTCGAGCTGCCCAGCGCCGCGGCGGGCGAGCCGCCCACCCCGGCCCTGGCGGTGCGCCTGCCGGGGCCGGTGCCGGGCGGCATCGCGCTCGACACCGGCCTCAACGTCGCCAGCGCCTACCTGGCCGCCTTCAGCCGCGTGTGCACCCACCAGCAGTGCATCGTGAGCCTCAACCGCGACGTCACCGCCATCAACATCGGCTTCAACCACCAGACCGACAGCCCCGCCCTCACCTGCGCCTGCCACCTGAGCGTCTTCGACCCGCGCCAGGGCGGCAAGGCCGTGAGCGGGCCGGCGGTGCGGCCGCTGCCGCGCGTGCGCCTCGAGGTGCGCGGCGACCAGCTCTACGCCACCGGCATCGAGCGCGCCTAGCGCGGGCTCCGGGCACCGCGACCCGCGAGCGCCCGGTCGCCGCGAGCGGGCCGTATCATCGGGTGCGTGCGTACCCGCGCTAGGAGGCGAACCATGAACCCACTCAAGGAGCTGCAGCGCTACGGGCAGTCGATCTACCTCGACGAGATCCGCCGCTCCTGGATCCACGACGGCACCCTCGAGCGGTTGATCGAGGAGGACGGCCTGCGTGGCGTGACCTCGAACCCCGCCATCTTCCAGAAGGCCATCGCCGAGAGCAACGACTACGACGCGGCCATCGCGCGCCACGCCGCGGCCGGCGACGACGCCGCCACCACCTACGAGGCGCTGGTGGTCGAGGACATCCAGGGCGCCGCCGACCTCTTCCGGCCCATGTTCGACGCCAGCGACGGCGAGCACGGCTTCGTGTCGCTGGAGGTGTCGCCCGAGCTGGCCCACGACGAGGAGGGCACCGTCGCCGAGGGCCTCCACCTGTGGCGGCGCCTGGCGCGCCCCAACGTGTTCATCAAGGTGCCGGCCACCGACGCCGGCGTGCCCGCCATCCGGCGCCTGATCGCCGCCGGGGTGAACGTGAACGTCACGCTGCTGTTCGGGCTCGAGCGCTACCGCCAGGTGGTGGACGCCTACCTGAGCGGCCTCGAGGAGCGTCGCCAGCGCGGCGAGGCCGTCGACCACGTGGCGTCGGTGGCGAGCTTCTTCCTGAGCCGCATCGACGTCGAGGTCGACCCTAGGCTCGACGCCGTGGTGAACAACGGCGGCCCGCAGGCGAGCGCGGCGCAGCAGCTGCGCGGCACCGCGGCGGTCTCCAGCGCCAAGCAGGCGTACCAGGTCTACCTGGCGGAGTTCGAGGGGGGCGAGCGCTTCCTGGAGCTCGCCGAGGCCGGCGCCAAGCCGCAGCGCCTGCTGTGGGCCTCCACCAGCACCAAGGACCCGAGCTACCCCGACGTCAAGTACGTCGAGCCGCTGATCGGGCAGGACACCATCAACACCCTGCCGCTCGAGACGCTCGAGGCCTACCGCGACCACGGCGCGCCCGGCGCCGACCGCGTCCTGGAGGGCGCCAACGACGCCGCCGCGCTGCTCGAGGCGCTCAGCGGCGTGGGCGTCGACCTGCACGGGGTGGTGCGCCAGCTCGAGCAGGAGGGCGTCGAGAAGTTCGTCAAGCCGTTCCGCAGCCTGCTCGGCACGCTCTCGGAGGCGCTGGCCAAGGCGCCGGCCTGAGCGGTGGCGACAGGAGCGTCCCGCGTAGCCCCGCGCCCGCCGGCGCGGGGCTACTCCGTGCGGGGCTCGCCCTCGCCCGGCGCCTCGCGGCGCGCGGCGGCTCCGGCGGCGGGCTGCCTGAGCACCGAGCGCAGCAGGAAGAAGTAGCCCACCACGCCCACCAACGCGAAGGCGAACCACTGGATGGCGTAGCCGAGGTGCGGCCCCTCGTCGAACACCGGCTCCGGCAGCGGCCGCGGCAGCGCGCCCGCGGTGGGGGGCGTCTGGCTCCGCAGCGTCAGGTAGGCGGGCAGCAGCTCGTGGGCGATCTGCGGCTGCAGGCGCTCGACGTCGACGTAGAACGTCTGCGTGAGCTCGCCCTCGGCCGGGTCGCGCGCCGCCAGGCCCGCCAGCGCGCCCGTGGGGGGCGTCTGCGGGGCGTGCAGCTCGCCGCGCACCGTCACGCTGCCAGCGGGCGGCAGCGCCGCCTCCACCGGCACGCGGTCCATGTCGTAGGGCACCCAGCCGCGCTCGACCAGCAGCGCGCGGCCGGCGAGGGCGCCCGCGGTGGCGTCGAGCACCAGCGGGGTGAGCACGTGGTAGCCCGGCTGCCCGTCGAGGCTGCGCCCGCGCAGCAGCACCTCGTCCTGCGGGTCGTAGGTGCCGGTGGCCACCACCGGCAGGAAGTCGAGGTCGTCGCCCCTGGCGAGCGCCGCGCCCGGCGACAGCGGCTCCATGGCGCTGCGGGCGGTGACGACCGCGTTGCGCTCGCGCGCCTGCTCGAGGCGCCGCAGCTGCCAGAAGCCGAAGTTCACGAACGCCACCACCAGCGCCAGCGCCAGCAGGTGGCCGAACACCCACTTCGGGCTCAGCAGCACGCGCCGCGTCATGGGCGGGCGCGCCTCAGAAGATGATCCGGTCGAGCGACATGACCAGGAACAGCAGGGCCAGGTAGCTCATCGAGTACTTGTAGAGCGGCAGCGCGGCCACGCGGTCGATGGGGTCGCCGGCGCGCGCCAGCTGGTAGATGCGGTACATGCGCACCGCCAGCACCACGTTCAGCACCAGCACCGCCAGGAAGTAGGCGAGCGAGAACTCGTGCAGGAAGAACGGCAGCACGGTGAGGAAGATGGTCAGGAAGGTGTACATGACCATCTGCATCACGGTGGCCTTCTCGCCGATCACCGAGGGCGCCATGGGCACTCCGACCTCGGCGTACTGCTTCTGCACCATCAGCGCCAGCGCCCAGAAGTGCACCGGCGTCCACATGAAGATCACCCCGAAGAGGATCCAGGCCAGCAGGCTGAGGTCGCCGGTGACGGCCGCCCAGCCCACCAGCGGCGGGATCGAGCCCGCGGCGCCGCCGATGACGATGTTCTGCCAGGTGCTGCGCTTGAGCCACATGGTGTAGATCAGCACGTAGAAGGCGATGCCGGCCCACGACAGCAGCGCCGCCAGCAGGTTGCTGGTGGCCCAGATGACCACGAACGACAGGACGGTGAGCGCCACCGCGAAGATCACCGCGTTGCGCGTCGAGACCACCTGCGTGACCATCGGGCGCTGGGCGGTGCGCTTCATGAACACGTCGATGTCGCGGTCGTAGATCATGTTGTAGACGCCCGCGGCGCCCGCCGACATGAAGCCGCCCACGACGGTGCCGACGAGCACCAGCCAGCCGGGGAAGCCGCCGGCGGCGATGAACATGGCGCCCACCGTGGTGACGAGCAGCAACGAGATGACCTTGGGCTTCATCAGCACCCAGTAGTCGTGCCAGGTGGCGCGGCGCGGGGCGGTGGTTGCGGCGTTGGCGGGGGTAGCGGCTTCGGACACGGTCACAGGTTCTCCAGCGCGGCGCCGGCGGGGGCGCCTTCGCTCGCGGCCAGGGGGCGGCCGCCCAGCAGGGTCAGGCTCAGGGACGACAGGAGGGCGAAGGCCGCCACGGCCACGCCCAGGTGCAGCAGCTGCAGGACGATGGGGGCGAGCGACACGAGGTTGACGACGCCGATGAGGAGCTGCAGGACGTAGACGCCCAGCAGCGCCTGCGCCAGGCGCTTGCCCTCGGCCACCGGCTTCATGAACCAGGCGAACGCCAGCGCCACGAACAGGTAGACGCCCACGCTGATGGCGATGAGCGGGTGCAGCACGCGCAGGCGGATGAGCGGGTGGGAGCCGGCGTCGAAGTCGGCGCGCAGGCCCTCGGCCAGGCTCTCGGCCGGGAAGATGGTGTTGCCCATGGCGGCGATGCCGCCGGTGAACATCAGCAGCTGCATGCCCAGCAGGCCCACGATCAACAGCGCGGCGAGCGGCCCCTGGCGCCCGAGCCGGAGCGGCCAGGCCGGGGCGCGGCGGCGGGCGTAGACGACCGTGCCGGCCAGCGCGCCGATCAGGAACAGCGAGTTGACCAGGTGCGAGGCCACCCAGATCCCGCGCGCCACGGTGGTGTTGTCGCCGGTCATGCCGAGCAGCACGGTGGCGCCGCCGATGAGCGCCTCGAACACCAGGAAGCCGAAGGAGATGGCGCCGAAGGCCGCCAGGCCGGGGCGCTCGTGGCGCGCCTTGCGGGTGCGCACGAGCAGCCACACGCCCAGGAGCAGGACCGCGAGCGACAGCAGGCGGTGGCTGAACTCGATGCCGGTCTCGAGGGTGGGGTTCAGGGGCACGACCGTGCCGTTGCAGGTGGGCCAGTGGCTGCCGCAGCCGGCACCCGAGCCGGTGGCGCGCACCACGGCGCCCTGCAGGATGACGACGGTGTTGGCGATCAGCGCTGTGAGGGCCAGCGCGAAGGTGGAGGGTCGTTTCACGTGCGGCTCTTCTCTCGTCTCTCTGCGCCTGAACCGGCGCCGCCCAGGGCGGGGCGGGGGCCGGTCGGGGTTGCGGGGATGGGCGCGCCGCCCCTGCGGCCGGGGCGGCCCGTTCGAATCGCCACATGGTATCAAAGAGCGCTGGCCAGGCGGGGGTCGGCCGGAGCGGGCCCTCCGGGGCCCGGAACTCCCGTCGGGCGCCGGAAAACCCCTTGGCGCAGGGCACACGGCCCTCTCACACTGCCTGGCCATGATGTGCCTGTCGCAGCTCTCGGCGCGTACGCGCTCCCGGCGCTGAACGTGACCGACGGAGCGGGTGTTAGACTCGCCACATAATCGGTCTTCGGAGGATACGTTGATCAGGTCCAGCCTCAAGAGCATCTCTCGCGCGGGGTACGTAGCCGCCGCGCTGCTCGTTCTCACCACCGCCTCGACGGTCATGGCCCAGCAGGGCGAGGAGGCCCCGGCGCCCCTCGACGCGGCGCGCCTAATCGAGGACGGCGCCTTCTACCTCGCCAACGGCGACTGCGCCTTCGCCCAGTACTTCTTCCAGGAAGCGCTGCGCGAGGAGCCGCAGAACGCTACGGCGCTGGTGGGCAAGGGGCGCGCGCTGGCGTGCCAGGGCGCGTACGCCGGCGCCATCGAGGCCTTCCAGGCCGCGCTGGCCGTCGACGCCAACCACTTCGAGGCGCTCATCCACCTGGCCATCACGTACCAGAACCAGTACCAGAGCGACCCGCGCACCTACTCGGGCCGCCTCGCCGACGCCCTCGACACCATCCAGCGCGCCGAGCGCGTCAAGGCCGACGACGCCCGCGTGCAGAACACCAAGGGCATCGTGCTCTACCAGCTCGGCGACCTGGCGCAGGCGCGGACCACCCTCGAGAACGCCGTGGCGCTCGCCGCCGGCGACTCCGGTCTCGCCAACCCCGAGAAGAGCACCCTGCACGTGAACCTCGGCCGCGTCTACCGCGACCTCGAGGAGCTCGAGCTCGCCCAGCAGGCGTTCCGCCGCGCCGTGGTGCTCGACCCCTCCAGCGCCACCGCCCACAACAACCTCGGCAACGTGGCCTTCCGCCTCGGCGACTGCGCCACCGCCGAGTACGAGCTGGCGCAGGCCGTGAACCTCGACCCGAACTCGCTGTCGGCCGCCTCGCAGCTGGGCATCTCGCTCTTCGAGTGCGGCGACGTCGAGGCCGCCGTGCCGCGCCTCGAGGCCGCCACCAAGATGCCGGGCGCCGCGTTCGTGCCGCCGCTGTTCACCTACCTGGCGCGCGCCTACCTCCAGGTCGGCCGCGTCGACGACGCGGTGTTCGTCGCCCAGCAGGGCGCGCTGCTGCCGCCCGAGAGCGCCGACGCCTACTACTGGCTCGGCCAGGCCTACAGCCAGCGCGGCGGCGCCTCCGACGCGCAGAACGCCCGCCAGGCGTACGAGCGCGCGCTCGAGCTCGACCCCGACTACGCCGCCGCCCGCGAGGCGCTGGGGCGCTGAGCCGCTAGCGCCACCCCCGCGGTGACCGAGCCCGCGGCCCTCGACGGGCCGCGGGCTTCCTCGTGTGGCTCGCCCGCCAGGCGCTTTACTAGCCCGCGGGTTCCGGCTATACTCGGTAGGTTTGCCGGGCGGCAGCGGGATGTCCGCACACGGCGACGTCATTCGGGTGACCCAACAGGCGGGCGACGGGGCCGCGTTCCCACGCGGTCCAGCCGTACGGCCGGGCACCGAGTTCAACCTCAACATCCCGCCACGGAGGATCACATGTCGTACCTCGGAATGAAGCAGCTCCTCGAAGCCGGCGTGCACTTCGGTCACGAGACCAAGCGCTGCAACCCGAAGATGAAGCGTTACGTCTTCGCGGAGCGCAACGGCATCTTCATCATCGACCTGCAGAAGACGCTGGTGGAGAGCGAGAAGGCCTTCGACTTCCTGAAGGGCGTCGCCGCGCGCGGCGGCACCATCCTGTTCGTCGGCGCCAAGAAGCAGGCCCAGGAGATCCTGGCGGCCGAAGCGCGCCGCTCGGGCATGCCGTACATCAACGAGCGCTGGCTCGGCGGCCTGCTCACGAACTTCAAGACCATCCGCACGCGCGTCGAGCGCCTGCGCCAGCTCGAGGCCATGTTCGAGGACGAGTCCATCCTGCGCTTCAGCAAGAAGGAGCAGATCGACCTCGGCAAGGAGCTGCAGCGCCTGCAGCGCTACCTGGGCGGCATCCGCGACCTGAACCGCCTGCCCGACGCCCTCTTCATCATCGACCCCGCCAAGGAGTCGATCGCGGTGAAGGAGGCCAACAAGCTGGGCATCCCGGTGGTGGCGCTCGCCGACACCGACTCCGACCCCGACGTGCTCGACTACATCATCCCCGGCAACGACGACGCCATCCGCTCCATCCAGCTGGTCACCGCCCGCCTGGCGGACGTGATCATCGAGGTGCGCGGCGGCGTCGACGGCGCCCCGGCCGAGGAGGCTGCCCCGCAGCCCGCCGCCGCCACCGAGACCCTGGCCATGCCGGTCTCCGGCCCCGAGCGCGCCATCCAGGAAGCCGCCGCCGCGGCCCAGGAGGCCGAAGGGTCCGACGCCGCCGCTGCCGCCACCGCGGGCGGCCCCGCCAGCGTGGCGCAGCCCGAGGCCGAGGTCGCGGCCGAGGTCGCGGAGGTGGCGAGCACCGCCGCCGACGCCGACGAGCCCCAGGGCGAAGAAGACGAGCAGTAAGCCCCGCGGCAACGGCAGCAGCCGCCGCGGACACGCACGGAAGGGAACCTGAATGGCAGTCACCACCGAACTGATCAAGAAGCTGCGCGCCATGACGGGCGCCGGCATGATGGACGTGAAGCGCGCGCTCGAGGACGCCAACGGCGACCTCGACAAGGCCGCCGACCTGCTGCGCGAGCGCGGCATCGCCAAGGCCGACAAGAAGGCCGACCGCGAGGCCAAGGAAGGCTTCATCGGCTCCTACCTCCACCACAACGGCAAGATCGCCGTGATCGTGGAGCTCAACTGCGAGACCGACTTCGTGGCGCGCGGCGACAGCTTCCAGGAGCTCGCCCGCAACCTCGCCATGCACATCGCCATGGCGGCGCCGGCCTACACCCGCGCCTCCGAGGTGCCCGAGGAGATGATCGCCGCCGAGAAGGCCGCGCTCATGCGCCAGGTGCAGGAGGAGGGCAAGCCCGAGAACGTGGCCGAGAAGATCGTCGAGGGCCGCCTCAAGAAGTGGCTCTCCGAGATCGTGCTCCTCGAGCAGGCGTACATCAAGGACGACAAGAAGACCGTCGACGAGCTCGTCAAGGAGGTCGCCGCCACCATCGGCGAGAACGTCCAGGTCGGCCGCTTCGCCCGTATCTCCATCGGGGAGTGATGTGCAGCGCGTCCTGCTGAAGCTCTCGGGTGAGTTCCTGGCCGGGCCAGGAGGCTTCGGGGTGTCGCCGGACGCGACCGCATCGTTGGCAGAAGAGATCGCCGCGGCTCATCGCCGCGGCGCTCAACTAGCGATCGTGGTCGGCGGCGGGAACTTCTGGCGGGGGAACCAGCACGGCAAGCACATGGACCCGGCCACCGCCGACTACGTCGGCATGCTCGGCACGGTCATGAACGCCATCGCACTGCAGGACGCCCTCGAGCGCAAGGACGTCGACACGCGCGTCCAGACCGCCATCACCATGCAGGAGGTCGCCGAGCCGTACATCCGCCGGCGCGCCCTGCGCCACCTCGAGAAGGGGCGCGTGGTGATCTTCGGGGGCGGCATCGGCAACCCGTTCTTCACCACCGACACCACCGCCGCGCTGCGCGCGCTCGAGATCGACGCCGACATGGTGGCGATGGCCAAGAACAAGGTCGACGGCGTCTACGACGACGACCCCAACCGCAACGCCGAGGCGCGCCGCTTCCGCACCCTCTCCTACCTGGACGTGCTCAACAAGGGCCTGGCCGTCATGGACGCCACCGCCGTGTCGCTGTGCATGCAGCGCGACCTGCCCGTGACGGTCTTCGACATGTTCGCCGAGGGCAACCTCGAGCGCCTGTTCGCCGGCGAGCAGGTCGGCACCCTCATCGGGCCCGGCCTCGAGACGACCTACGCCGACTGAGCGAGCCCGCCGCCCCAGCGGGTTCCGCCCTCTCCCACGCGGCGCGCCGCGCTCGCGGCCGCTGCCAAGCGCCTGCGGCGCGGTAGACTGGGCCGCAGCCGCCATGCACTCGGAGGTACCGGCATGAAACTCGTGATCGACGACGCACGCGAGCGCATGCAGAAGACGCTCGACGCCCTGGAGAACAACCTCGCCACCGTGCGTACGGGCCGCGCCAACCCGGCCATCCTGGGGCGCGTGATGGTCGAGTACTACGGCTCCACGACGCCGCTGCCGCAGCTCGCCAACGTCTCCACGCCCGACCCGCGCACGCTGCTCATCACCCCCTTCGACAAGAGCGCCGCCGCCAACATCGAGAAGGCGATCCGCGAGGCCGACCTGGGCTTCAACCCCAACAACCAGGGCGACAGCATCTTCGTGGTCGTGCCGGCGCTCAACGACGAGCGCCGCCGCGAGCTGGTGCGCGCCGCCCACAACATGGCCGAGGAGGCCAAGGTGGGGGTGCGCAACATCCGCCGCGACGCCCTGTCGGACCTCAAGGAGATGCAGAAGGAAGGCGAGCTCAGCGAGGACGACCTGCGCCGCGCCGAGGCCGAGGTGCAGAAGGTCACCGACGAGTTCGTGCAGAAGATCGACCAGCGCGTCAAGGCCAAAGAGACGGACATCCTGGCGGTGTGAGCCACGGCGCGCCTGACGGGCGCGCGCCGGCACGGGCGCCGGGCGGCGCTGGCGCGGTCCCGGGAGCCGCGGGCGGCCCGCACGAGCGGGCTGCGGGCCCGCAGGAGCGGCCTGCGCCCCCGCACGACCGGGCCCCCCGCGGCCGGCGCCACCTGACCCGTATCGCCTCGGCGCTGGTGATGTTCAGCGTCGCCCTGCTCACGCTGTGGGCGGGGCTGCCGCTGCTGGCGCCGGCGTACCTCGTGCTGACGCTGATCGCGCTGCGCGAGTACGCCTACATGATGAACCTGCGCGGCATCCCCATCCGCCGGCGCAGCCTCTACGTGGCGGCGGTGCTCACGCTGCCGGCCTCGCTGCCGGTCACCTACCCCGGCATGCAGCCGCTCTTCCCCGGTGTCAGCTGGCGCGAGGCGCTGGTGGGCCTGTTCGTGGTCTACCTGATGGCCCTCGAGATCGCCAACCCGAACCGCAACTCGCTGAACGCCGTGGTGTTCACGCTGTTCGGCTACCTCTACGTGCCATGGCTGTTCGGCTTCGTGATCACGCTGCGCTACACCCCCGACGGCGTGCTGGGGCTGTGGTACCTCACCCTGCCCACGCTGGCGGTGGTGGCCACCGACGTGGGCGCCTACACCTTCGGCTCGCTCTTCGGGCGGCGCAAGCTGGCGCCCAAGCTCAGCCCCAACAAGACCGTCGAGGGCGCGGTGGGCGGGCTGCTGCTGGCGGCGGCGGTGGTGTTCGGCGCGCTGTTCCTGCTGGAGCGCCTCGCCGGCCTGCGCGTGAACGTCTACGACGCGCTGCTGTTCAGCCTGCTGGTGTCGAGCGCGGCGCAGCTGGGCGACCTGTTCGAGTCGCTGCTGAAGCGCTGGGCGGGCGTGAAGGACGCCGGGGTGTTCCTGCCGGGCCACGGCGGCGTGCTCGACCGCATCGACAGCGCCCTGGTGGCGTTCCCCGTGACCTACTTCTTCGTCACGCTCATCAACCTGCGCTGAGGGCGGCTACGACGCCTCCGCCGCGGAGCGTACGCTAGACTCATGTCTCACAACCGGGCAGGCCTGGCCGCCCGTCACCGTAGAGGAGCAGGAGCAGAGTGAAGCCGTCAGACACCGCCTCGCCGGCCGCGGCGCGCATCCCCGCCGACGCGGACCGCCGCGTGGCGCCCAACTTCATCACCGAGATCATCGACCGCGACCTCCGCGAGGGGTACGTGGACCGGGTGGTCACGCGCTTCCCGCCCGAGCCGAACGGCTACCTGCACATCGGGCACGCCAAGGCGATCTGCCTCGACTTCGGCGTGGCCCAAGACTACGGCGGCATCACCTACCTGCGCTACGACGACACCAACCCCGTCACCGAGGACCCCGAGTACGTCGAGGCCATCGAGCGCGACGTGCGCTGGCTCGGCTTCGAGTGGGAGGAGGTGCGCCACGCCTCCGACTACTTCGGGCAGCTGTACGACTTCGCCGTGAGGCTGATCGAGCGCGGCGAGGCGTACGTCGACGCCTCCAGCGAGGAGGAGATCCGCGCGATGCGCGGCACCGTCACCGAGCCGGGCACGCCGAGCCCCTACCGCGACCGCAGCGTCGAGGAGAACCTCGACCTGTTCGCGCGCATGCGCGACGGCGAGTTCGGCCCCGGCGAGATGGTGCTGCGCGCCAAGATCGACATGAGCCACCCGAACATGAAGATGCGCGACCCGATCCTCTACCGCATCGTCGACGCCGAGCACTACCGCACCGGCGCCGAGTGGCCCATCTACCCGATGTACGACTTCGCGCACCCGCTGTCGGACGCCATCGAGGGCATCACCCACTCGCTGTGCACCCTGGAGTTCGAGAACAACCGCGCGGTCTACGACTGGCTGGTGGAGCGCCTCATCGACGGCCCCCGACCGCACCAGTACGAGTTCGCCCGCCTGCAGCTCGACTACACCGTCGTCAGCAAGCGCAAGCTCATCCGCCTGGTCCGCGAGGGCGTGGTGAACGGCTGGGACGACCCGCGCATGCCCACCATCTCGGCGCTGCGGCGCAAGGGCGTGACGCCCGAGGCGATCCGCGAGTTCGCCAACCGCGTGGGGGTGGCGCGCGCCAACAGCCGCACCGACCTGGCGCTCTTCGACTCGGCCGTGCGCGACGACCTGAACGCCAAGGCGCCGCGCGTGATGGCCGTCCTGGAGCCGCTGAAGGTGACGCTCACCAACGTCGCGGCCGACGAGCTCATCGAGATCGACGCCCCCTACTGGCCCCCCGACGTGCCGCGCGACGGCAGCCGCACCGTGCCGCTGACGCGCGAGATCGTCATCGAGCGCTCCGACTTCGCCGAGGAGCCGCCCAAGGGCTTCAAGCGCCTGGCGCCGGGGCGCGCCGTGCGCCTGCGGCACGGCTACGTGATCCGCTGCGACGAGGTGGTGAAGGACGCCGCTGGCACGGTGGTCGAGCTGCGCTGCCACGCCTTCAGGGACAGCCTCGGCAGCAACCCCGAGGGCGTGAAGGTGTGGGCGGCGCTGCACTGGGTGTCGGCGCGCGCCGGCCTGCCGTTCACGGCGCGCCTCTACGAGCCGCTGTTCACCGTGCCCGACCCCGACGGCGCCGGCGGCGACCTGCTCGACCACGTGAACGAAGACGCGCTGCGCGAGCTCGAGGGGCTGGTCGAGCCGAGCGTGCAGCACGACCCCGAGGACACGCGCTACCAGTTCGAGCGCCTGGGCTACTTCTGGCGCGACCCCGTGGACGGGCGCGGCCGCGGCGACGAGGCGGGCGCGCGGCTCGTGTTCAACCGCATCGTGGGGCTCAAGGACACGCGCGCCCGGCGCGTGACCGACGCGGAGCCGGCGCGGGACGCCAAGGCGCCGGGGCGGGCGGCCGGCGCGGACGCCCG
>JAAYYF010000021.1 GCA_012515535.1 Deinococcales bacterium | reverse complement strand
GGCGCAGCGCGATGCCGAGCGTCCTCCTCTTCATCGTGGCCATCACCATCCACAACATGCCCGAGGGCCTGGCGGTGGGGGTCGGTTTCGGCAGCGGCAACCTCGGCGACGCCCTCGCGCTGATGTTCGCCATCGGGCTGCAGAACATCCCGGAGGGGCTGGCGGTGGCGGTGGCGGCGCGCAACGCGGGCATGGGCAGCCTCTGGTACGCGGCCTTCACGGGCATCCGGGCCGGGGTGGTCGAGGTCCCGCTGGCGCTGCTGGGCGCCTGGGCGGTGCACCTGGCGGCGCCGCTGCTGCCGTACGCCATGGGCTTCGCCGCCGGCGCGATGCTGTTCGTGATCCTCGACGAGATCGTGCCCGAGACGCACGTGAACGGTCACGAGCGGGCGGCCACCATGGGCACGATGGTCGGGGTGATCCTGATGCTGGTGCTCGACATCGCCTTGGGGTAGCCGTGGCTGGCCTAGGTCGTGACAGCGCGCCGAGGCTCGGGAACCGGCTGCGCTAGCTCAAGCGGAGGGCGTTGGACGCTCCGCGGCGAGCGCACGAGCCAACCTCTCGAACCCCTCGAGCCCCACGTACGCCTGCACCGACACGCGGGCCAACAGCCGGCCCGCCACCGAGGTGATCGCCACCTCGACGCCCGCGTCCCGCAGGCGGCCCGCCAGCGCGACGGCGGCCGCGTCGTCGCCGTGGCCGATCGGCAGGGTGTCGATGGGGAGGCCGTTGCTCACCGGCGCGTCGACCCCGAGGCGCTCGGCGAGGAGGTCCAGCCCGGCCCGCAGCACGGCCACGTTGCGGCGCCTGAGCGCCTCGAAGGTGAGCCCGAGGTGCTCCTCCGGGAACGCGAGCGCCGCCGGCAGCGCCAGGTACGCCGTGGGGTCCTGGGTGCCCAGGTAGCTGAACGAGCCGGGGAACCCCTCGGCGGCGCGGGCGCTGGCCACCAGCGGGCGCACGCGCTCGCGCCAGGCCGGGGCCACCACGAGCGCGGCGGCCGTGCGGGCGGCGAACGCCCACTTGTGCAGGTTGCCGACCCAGAAAGCGGCACCCTCCGGGACGGGCCGCTCGATCAGGCCCGGGGCGTGCGCCGCGTCCACCAGCAGCGGCACACGCTCGCCCAGGGCGGCCGCCACCGCCTCGACGGGCAGGCGCAGGGCCGAGGCGGAGGTGATCTGGTCCACGACCATCAGCGCCGTGCGGTCGGTGAGGGCGCCCTCCAGGGCGTCGACCAGCGCCGGCGCGGGCACCGTTCCGTCCACCGGCGCCGGCAGCGGGACGCGGCGGCGGACGGCGCCGTGCCGCTCGCACGCGCGCGCGATGGCCGCCTCCACCCAGGGGTAGGCGTGATCGGTGTAGACGATCTCCGCCCCGGGCCGCAGGTCGACGGCCTCGAGCACCACCTGCACCGCCTCGGTGGCGTTCTGCACCAGCGCCAGCCCGCGCGGGTCGACGTGGAGGAACGCCGCCACGCGCTCGCGCACGGCCGCGATGGCGGGGGCGAGCTCGGCGCGGTAGAAGCGCTCGGGGCTGCGCTCGATGCGCTCGGCCGCGGCGCGCTGCGCCGCCAGCACGGGCAGCGGCACCGCGCCGTAGGAGCCGTGGTTCAGGTGGGCGACGTCGGGGTCCAGCAGCCACAGCTCGGGCCTGAGGCGCGCGCCCAGGGCCGTGGGGTCGCTGGCCGTCGGCAGATGGGTGGGGGGCGGGTGCTCGGTCACTGAGGACGCATTCTGACAGGTCGGCGGACGGGCGCGCTCGCCGCGGGGCCGCGCCACGCCCCGGCGAGAGGCGTTGGCGTAAACAGCCGCAGGTGCGCGGCCGTGGCGCACCCTTCCGGTCTAGCCTAGGGGCATCCGCACCACCGAACCAGGCAGCCTCGAGGGAGGAACCATGGGAGTGACCGAGATCAACCGTGACATCGTCGACCTTCTGGGCGCCGAGGCGGAGGCGCTGCTGGGCTACCGGGCGCGCGGCATCCCCAAGGAGCGCCTGCACCTGCCCGGGCCCGACTTCGTGAGCGAGAGCTTCGGCCCCTCCGACCGCAGCCCGCGGGTGCTGCGCAGCCTGCAGACGCTCTACGGTCACGGCCGGCTGGCCGGCACCGGCTACCTCTCGATCCTGCCCGTCGACCAGGGCATCGAGCACTCGGGCGGCGCCTCGTTCGCGCGCAACCCCGACTACTTCGACCCCGAGCGCATCGTGGAGCTCGCCATCGAGGGCGGCTGCAACGCAGTGGCCTCGACCTTCGGGGTGCTCGGCATGGTGGCGCGCAAGTACGCCCACAAGATCCCGTTCATCGTCAAGCTCAACCACAACGAGCTGATGAGCTACCCCAACGAGTACGCGCAGATCATGTTCGGCACCATCGAGCAGGCCTACGACATGGGCGCGGTTGCGGTCGGCGCCACCGTCTACTTCGGCAGCCCCGACTCGGAGCGCGAGATCGTCGAGGTGGCCGAGGCGTTCGCCCACGCCCACGAGCTGGGCATGGCCACGGTGCTGTGGTGCTACACGCGCAACGACGCGTTCAAGGTCGACGGCACCGACTACCACGCCGCCGCCGACCTCACCGGTCAGGCGAACCACCTGGGCGTGACCATGCACGCCGACATCGTCAAGCAGAAGCTGCCCGAGAACAACCGCGGCTTCGGCGCCGTGAGGTTCGGCCGCACCGACCCGCGCATGTACGACGAGCTGATGCCCGACGACCACCCCATCGAGATGGTGCGCTGGCAGGTGGCGAACTCCTACATGGGGCGCGTGGGGCTCATCAACTCGGGCGGCGCCTCGGGGCAGAACGACTTCGCCGACGCGGTGCGCACCGCGGTGCTCAACAAGCGTGGCGGCGGCGCCGGCCTCATCAGCGGCCGCAAGGCGTTCCAGCGCCCGATGGCGGAGGGCGTCAAGCTCCTCAACCTCATCCAGGACGTGTACCTCGACGACAGCATCACCGTCGCCTGACCGAGGTCACGGCTACGAGAAGGCGGCGCTCG
>JAAYYF010000171.1 GCA_012515535.1 Deinococcales bacterium | reverse complement strand
GCGCTGAGCGGCTGAGGCCAACGCGCCGGCGACCGCGCACGTGGGTGACGTTGTCCGTCCCTCCACGCTCGCCACGGCCGCCGGCGCAGCGCGGGGCTATACTCCCCTAACTCGAAAACGGAAATGAGGTGGCAGATGCGATCCTTCGCTCGTCTCGCGTTACCGCTCGTCCTCGCGCTGGTCATGGGCGCGGCCCTGGCCGCTCCTCCCGCTAGCCTCCGGATCATGGCCCCGGCCTCCCCCGGCGGCGGCTGGGACGGCACCTCGCGCGCCATGCAGAGCGTGCTGCAGCAGGCGGGCATCGTCGACAGCGTCGAGGTGTTCAACGTGCCCGGCGCTGGCGGCACCATCGGCCTGGCGCAGCTGGCCACCGCCGAGAGCGGCAAGGACGACATCCTGATGATGATGGGTCTGGTGATGGTGGGCGCCATCCTCAGCAACGACTCGCCCGTCACCCTGGCCCAGACCACGCCCATCGCGCGCCTCACCGCCGAGTACGAGGTCATCGTGGTGCCGGCGAGCTCGCCGTACCAGACGCTGCAGGACCTGGTCGACGCCTTCGTGGAGGCCCCCGGCGCCGTCTCGTTCGCGGGCGGCTCCGCCGGCGGCACCGACCACATCCTCGTGGGCCTGCTGGCGCAGGCCGTGGGCGCCGACCCGCGCGCCATCAACTACATCGCCTTCTCGGGCGGCGGCGAGGCGCTGGCCTCCATCCTCGGCGGCCAGGTCACGGCCGGCGTGTCGGGCTACTCCGAGTGGGCGGGCCAGATCGAGTCCGGCGACCTGCGCGTGCTGGCGGTCTCCTCGGCCGAGCGCCAGGAGGGCATCGACGCCCCCACCATGCGCGAGGCCGGCGTCGACCTCGAGCTCGCCAACTGGCGCGGCGTGGTGGCCCCGCCGAACATCAGCGCCGAGGCGCGCGACGCCCTGGTGGCGGCCGTCGACGCCATGGTGCAGAGCGCCGAGTGGGCAGAGGCCCTGGAGCGCTTCGGCTGGACGAGCGCCTACATGGGGGGCGACGAGTTCGCCGCCTACCTCCAGGAGGAGGACGCGCGCGTCACCGAGATCCTCCGAGAGATCGGCCTGGTCGACTAGGCTCCATGGCAGCCAGCACCACGGGCCGTAAGCCCATCGCCTGGGGCGACCTTCTGGTCGCCCTCGGCGTTGTTGGGTTCGGCGTCTACTTCCTGCAGGGGGCGTACCGCATCAAGGTGCTCCCCTCCTACTCCAACATCGGCCCGCGCTTCTTCCCCTTCCTGGTGGCCTACGCGCTGCTGGCGTGCGGCGTGGTCCTCACGGTGCAGGCGCTGCGCGGCGTGCGCGGCCTGCCCGAGGAGGCCGAGGACGTCGACGCCGATGCCCCCACCGACTGGCGCGCGCTCGTGATCATGGGCGCGGCGCTGTTGCTGAACCTGCTGCTGATGCGCACGGCCGGCTTCATCGTGGCTTCCACCGTGCTCTACCTGGGCGTGGCCGTCGCGTTCCACGAGCGCAACTGGCTGCGCGCGGTGCTCATCGGCGCGGCGCTCTCCACCGCCATCTACCTGGCGTTCACCGACCTGCTAGGCCTCACGCTGCCGGCCGGGATCGTGCCGCTGTGAGGCGCGCCTCCTCTGGCGCGGGCGGGAGCCGCTGATGCTCGAGACCCTCGAGGCGCTGCTGCACGGCTTCTCCATCGCGCTCACCTGGCAGAACCTGCTGTGGGCGCTGGCCGGCGTCACGCTCGGCACCATGGTGGGCATCCTGCCGGGCATCGGCCCGGCGCTGACGGTGGCGCTGCTGCTGCCGGTGACCTTCAACCTCGACCCCATCGCCAGCTTCATCATGTTCGCCGGCATCTACTACGGCGGCATGTACGGCGGCTCCACCACCTCGATCCTGCTCAACACCCCCGGCGAGTCGGCGTCGATCATCACCGCCATCGAGGGCAACCAGATGGCGCGGCGCGGGCGTGGCGCGGCCGCCCTGGCCACCGCCGCCATCGGCTCGTTCGTGGCCGGCACCATCGCCACCGTGGCGCTGACGTTCGTGGCGCCGGTGATGGTGCGCGTGGGCCTGGCGTTCGGCCCCGCCGACTACTTCGCGCTCATGGTGCTGGCGTTCACCACCGTCACGGCGGTGCTGGGCAGCTCGCTGGCGCGCGGCCTCACCAGCCTGCTGTTCGGCATCGGCCTAGGCATGGTGGGCATCGACCTGCAGAGCGGCCAGGCGCGCTACACCCTCGGCAGCCTCGAGCTGCTCGACGGCATCAACGTCATCACCGTGGCGGTGGGGCTGTTCGCGGTGGGCGAGACGTTCTACGTGGCCTCGCGCCTGCGGCGCGGCAAGCAGGACGTGGAGGCCATCAAGGGCTCCATCTGGATGAACCGCCAGGAGTGGGCGCGCTCGTGGCGCCCCTGGATCCGCGGCGCGCTGCTGGGCTTCCCCTTAGGCAGCCTGCCGGCCGGCGGCGCCGAGATCCCCACCTTCCTGAGCTACACCATCGAGAAGCGCCTCAGCAAGCGCCCGGAGGAGTTCGGCAAGGGCGCCATCGAGGGGGTGGC
>JAAYYF010000020.1 GCA_012515535.1 Deinococcales bacterium | reverse complement strand
CGAGCGCCGCCTTTCCTCCTCGCGTTTGGTGGAGCCGAGGGGATTCGAACCCCTGACCTCGTGAGTGCGATTCACGCGCGCTCCCAACTGCGCCACGGCCCCAAGCACCGAGTAGTCTATGTGCTCGGCCGCGGGCGTGTCAAACGGTTCGGGACGCGCGGGGCGGGCTCAGCTCTCGGTCTCGTCGCCCTCGATGTGCGGGTCGCCGAGCGTCCGGTCGGTCTCCTCGCTCGGCTGCCCGAGGCGCTCGTAGACGTCCTCCAGGTCGTCGGCGATGGCCCGCGCGTCGTCGGAGCCCTGCTCGTCGGCCCACTCGCGCACGCTCACCACGATCTCCTCGAGCTGGCGGGCGAGCTCGTCCCGGCGCGCCATCATCTCGTACGGGCGCCGCAGCGGCGTGTCGGTGAAGCCGCCGCCCTCCGGGTTGAGGTCGTTGTCGTCGGAGGTGCGGGGCATGTCGACGTCGTCGGGCGGGTTCGCCTGGTTGCCGAAGTCGGTGTTGGGGCCCTCTCGGTCCGGCGCGTAGGGGTCACGCCCGAACTCCTGGTCGTCGCGGTCGCTCATACGGGACCTCCCATGCGGCCAGGGTAGTCGACGCCGGCGCCGCTCCCACCGCGTGGCGCACGCCTGCCGCGGCGCGCGCCGGGCGCGCCCACGGCGTTCCCCGAGCGCGCCAGCGGCTGCACGGGAAGCGGTTCCCCGAGGCGCTAGCATGCCCCTCATGCGGCGCTCGCGCCCCAAGGACCGCAACTTCTGGCTCGGCGTCGTCAACGGCATCCTCGTGAACGGCGGGGAGGCGTTCCTCCACTCGGGCCTGGTGCTGGCGCCGTTCCTGGCGCTGCTGGGCGCGCCTTCGGTGCTGATCGGCCTGGTGCCCACCCTGCGCGTCGGCGGCAGCTTCCTGCCGCAGCTGCTTGTGGCCAACCGGCTGTCGCACGAGCCGCTCAAGATGCCCTACTACAACCTCACCTCGGGGCTGCGCATCGGCTCGCTGGCGCTCCTAACGGCGGCCGCGTTCTTCATCGGCCCCGAGCGTCCAGGGCTCACCATCGCCGTCCTGCTCGTCACGGTGACGGTCAACGCCGTTGCGGGCGGGGTGGCGGGGGTGCCGTTCGCCGACGTCACGGCCAAGGTCGTGCCCCACGGCCAGCTCGGCACCTTCTGGGCGCTGCGCAACTCCGTGGGCGGGGTGGTGGCGCTCGGCGCCGGCTGGGCGCTGCGCGCCATCCTCGCCTCAGACATGCCGTTCCCCACCAACTTCGGCCTGGTGTTCCTGGTCGGCACCCTGCTGTGCGGCGCCGCCTACCTGGTCTTCTCGCTGGTGAGGGAGCCGCCCGGCGAGGCCGGCGTGAAGCGCCCGCTGCTGCGCATGTTCCGCGAGATCCCGGGCCTGCTGCGCCAGGACGTCAACCTGCGGCGCTTCCTGCGCGTGCGCCTGCTGGGGCTGGCGGCGCTGCTGGCGGAGCCGTTCTACGGCGTCTACGCCCTCGAGCGCCTCGCCGCCCCCGACAGCGCCATGGGCCTCTACGTCATGGTCGCCACCGTGGCGTCGATCGTCGGCAACTTCGCGGTGCGGCGCCCGGCCAACAAGGGCTTCAACGTGACGGTGCTGCAGGTGGGCTTCGCGCTCGGCCTGCTCACGCCGGTGCTGGCGCTGCTGGCGGGCAGCTGGCAGCTCTTCTCGCTGGTGTTCGTGCTGTCGTCGGTGGGGAACGCGGCCGTGGGGATCGCGGCCTGGAACCTGCTCTACGCCATCGCGCCGCCGGGCGACCGGCCGCTCTACATCGGCCTGTCGAACACCGTGCTGGCGCTGCCGAGCGTGGCGCCCGTGGTGGCGGGCGCCCTGCTGTCGGTGGTGGGGTACCGCGCGCTCTTCGGGGTGGCGCTGGGGCTGAGCCTGCTGACGCTGGCGTTCTCGTTCCGCTTCGCGGCGCTGCGGGCGGCCGACCAGGCGGCGCTGAGGGCCGAGATCGGCGCCGACGAGCAACCGCCCACCGAGGAGCACGCGCAGGCGGCGGGGGCGGCGCTGACCTCGGACTAGGCTAGAGGCGCACGAACTCGTCGGTGGACAGCACGAAGACGATGGCGCCGCCCACGGGCACCTCCATGGGCTGGCTGGCGAACACGCCCTCGAGCGCGTGGATGGGGGAGCCGGCGGTGACCACCTTGTTGCGTTCGCGGCAGGTGGCGTGGATGATCTCCTTGACCTGCGGCACCTTGTGCTGCTCGACGCCGATGAGGACCGTCGTGTTCCCCTCCCGCAGGAAGCCACCCGTCGAAGCGAGCTTGGTGGACTGGAAGCCCTGCTCGCTCAGCGCTTCCTGCAGGCGGGACGCGTCGGCGTCCTGCACGATGGCGAGGATGAGTTTCATGTTGCCGTCACTGTAGCAGACGCCGGGACAACCGGCAGTGGGTAGAATGCGGCTACGCAGGAAGGTGGGGGATGAGCGAGCAGCGCTTCGTGGTCGAGATCACCCGCCCGGTCCCCCCCGAGCAGGTGGATCGGGTAGCGCGGCAAATAGCCACGCGTCTCGAGCTGGACCCCGAGCGCATCGTCACGCTCCTAGACGGCCGCATCGGCGCCGTCACCCGGCCGGTGCTCGGCGACAAGGCCGACGCCATCGCCGAGGTGTTCGGCGAAGCCGGCGTGCGCGTGATGGTGTCGCCGGTGCTGCCCGAGGGCGGCCACGGCCACGAGCGGTTCCAGGCGGCGAGGGACGCGGCGGCCGAGGCGGGCTCCGTCGCCGCCGCCGAGGCTGGAGGTGGGGCTGACCCCGCCGCCGACGCGGGCGGAGAGGCCGATGCCGCCGCTGACGCTGCCGACGGCTCCCCGGTCGACGAGGCTGCCTACGACGCTGCCGACGAGGCTGCCGACGCTCCCGACGACGACGTTCCGCCCTGGGACCCGGAGGTCTCCTGGGGCTTCGACGCCGAGTTCGACGAGGCCTTCCAGGGCCGGGCCGCCCAGGCGCGGCCGCGGGCCGCTGAGCCCACCGGTACCGCTCCGGGGCCTGACGCCTCTGCCGAGGACGCCGCCGCCGAGGGCCGG
>JAAYYF010000170.1 GCA_012515535.1 Deinococcales bacterium | reverse complement strand
TGGTGGGCGCGGACGACGCCGACCTGCTGGCGGCGGCGCGGCGCCTGGAGGCGCTGGGCGGCGGCTTCGTGGCGGTGGCAGGCGGGCGGGTGCTGGCCGAGCTGGCCCTGCCGCTGGCGGGGCTGATGACCGACCTGCCGCTCGCCGAGACGCGCGCGGCGCTCGACGCCCTCGACGCCGCGGCGCGCGAGCTGGGCTGCACGCTGCCCTCGCCCTACATGGCGCTGAGCTTCCTGGGGCTGCCGGTGATCCCCGAGCTGCGCGTCACCGACCTGGGGCTGGTGGACGTGCTGGCGGGGCGCCTGGTGCCGCTGGCCGCCGAGGGCTAGGGGGCCGCGGCGCGGGAGCGTCGGATAGACTGCCTGCGATCCAGATGGCAGCCGACGCACCCACCGAGCCGAACGCCTACTTCGTCCGCGAGTCCGCCACGCGCTTCCGGCCCACCGCCCACGTGAGCGGCGCCTGGGCCACCGACGAGCAGCACATCGCGCCCGCCATCGGCCTGCTGGCCCACGCGCTGGAGCGCGACCACGCCGCGCGGCGCGGCGGCGAGCTGCGCCTGTCGCGCCTCTCCTGCGACATCCTCGGGGTCATCCCCCTGGAGCCGGTCGAGCTGGAGGTGCGCCTGCTGCGCCCCGGCCGCACCATCGAGCTGCTCGAGGCCACCCTCAGCCACGCGGGCCGCGCCGCGGTGATGGCGCGCGCCTGGTTCACGGCGCGCTTCGACACCGCCGATCTGGCCGGCGCGCCGTTCCCGCCCCTCACGCCCCGCCACGCCATGCAGCGCTGGCACGTCGAGGACCTGTGGCGCGGCGGCTTCGTGCGCACCGCGCAGGTGTGGCGCCGCGAGCTCGCGCAGGGGCACGTGCACTTCTGGGTGCGCTCCGACGTGAGCCTGCTGGACGGCGAGGCGGTCGGGCGCGTGCCGCACGCGTTGCGCCTCGTCGACGTGGCCAACGGCGTGGCGGCGCGCGTCGACCCGGAGGCGGTGGCGTTCCCCAACCTCGACCTCACGGTGTCCCTGTTCCGCGAGCCCGAGGGCGAGCACACCGGCTGCGCCAGCGTGGCCTCGTTCGGGCCCGACGGCGCGGGCCTGACCCAGAACGTCCTCTACGACGAGCGCGGCGCCTTCGGCGCCTTCTCGCAGTCCCTGACCGTCAGGCCGAGGTAGGCCCCGCGGCGTGGTGCGCTCCCGGCAGCGCTAGGCGGCGCGCCTCAGAACGCCTTCCGGAACGGCCAGATGTCGTAGTCGGTCCACACGCCCTCGCGGAAGTAGACGTCCTCCTCGACGAGGGCGCGGGCGGCGGCCTCGTCCTCGGCCTCCACCAGCAGCGCCGAGCCCACCGCCTTCTCGCCGCCGTTGAGCAGGGCGCCCGCCGCGCGCAGCGTGCCCGCGGCGTGGAGGCGCCGCGCCGCCTCGAGGTGGGCGGGCCGCACCGCCGCCCGGCGGGCGGGGGCGCCGGGATCGTTGCCGTCGCGTGCTACGACCAGAAAGAGCATCTTCCTCCTCCTAGCGAGACCGGCGGCCGCGAGCGGCCGCGCGGTGGCCCCCACGAGGGGGCTCTGGTACATTGCGTCGATGCTACAGCCCAGCGTGGCTCCGGCCCCGGTCAGATCTCATGCCGCCGGCTGGTTGGAGCGCTTCGACGAGTTCGCCCGCGCGTTCTACGCCTCGCGCGAGGTGCCGGGCGGCGCGGTGGTCGTCGTGCACCGCGGCGAGACGGTCTACGCGCGCGCCTTCGGCCAGCGCGACCGGGAGGCCGGCCTCGAGGCCCGCACCGACACCGTCTTCGGCCTCGCCTCGCTCAGCAAGTCGTTCACGGCCCTCACGGTGCTGGCGCTGCAGGCGCGCGGCGTGCTCGACCTCGACGACCCCGTCACCGACCACCTGCCGGGCTTCGGCTACCCGGGGCTCAACGAGCGCGAGCCGGTGCGCCTCTGGCACCTGGCCAGCCACACCGCCGGGCTGCCGCCGCTGCGCGGGCTCGACTACGCGCTCTACCACGGCGCCGCCGACAAGGCGCGCCGCGCCGCCAACGGCCGCGACTACAGCCAGGCGCCGGTCCTCGACGGCTACGAGGCGCTGCTCGCCTACCTGGCCGACCCGCCGGGCGAGCGCCGCGCGCTGCCGGGCCCGGGGCGCTTCGTGAGCTACTCGAACGAGGGGGTGGCGCTGCTCGGCGCCGCGATCGAGGCCGCCACCGGGCGGCCGTTCCCCGAGGTGTTCGCCGAGGAGGTGGCGCAGCCGCTGGGCCTGACCGGCGCCGGCTTCGACACCGCCGCGGCCGCCGCCAGCGGGCGCCTCACGGCGTTCTACACCGAGGGGGAGGGCGGTGTGGAGCGCGTGGCGCGCGACGAGCTGCCGGCCTACCTGGGCACCGGCTCGCTGCTGGCGAGCGTGGAGGACCTGGCCGCCTACCTGGGCTACCTGCTGCGCGGGCTGCGGGAGGGCGGCGACGCCCGCCTGCCGCTGCCGCGCGCGCTGCTCGCCGAGCTGACGCGCGGGCGCGCCTGGAGCGCCCCCTACACGCGCTACGGCCTGGGGTGGGCGGTGCTCGCCGGCTTCCGGGCGCAGGGCGGCGCCTGGCCTGAGCCCGGCTTCGGCCCCGGCTTCACGCTGGTGCGCCACGGCGGCAGCCTCACGGGGGTGTCGGCGCACCAGGGGTTCGTGCCCGAGCTCGACCTGGGCGTGGCGGTGCTCGCCAACCAGGACGACGTGGCGGTGTCGCGCCTGTTCACGGCGGCGCTCAACGCCTACCTGGGGCTGCCGCTGACGAGCTCGCTGTTCCCGGCGCTGCCGAGCTCGGCGCGCCCCGAGCCCGGCCTGGCGCGCGCGCTGGCCGGCGTCTACGCCTCGGGCGAGCCGTGGGGGCGGCTCGAGCTGCGGCTGGAGGACGACGGCAGCCTGCTGGGGCTGTCGGGCGAGAGCGCCTCGCCCAGCGGGCGCCTGGCGCTGCTGAACGAGAGCGAGTTCGTGCTGGTGGGGGAGGAGGGCGCCTGGGACGGCGGCCGCTTCCTGTTCGGGGCGCACGACCCCGCCCCCGTGGCGGTGCAGCTGGGGGCGCGCTGGTACGACCGCGAGGGGTAAGCTGGCGGCGGCGCCGAGGCGCCCCCTAGCAAAGTTGATACGACCAGACTCACATCTATTGACAATGACGTGCTTGGCTGGCTATACTCGTTACCAGTGACGGGCCTGCGTCCGGTCAGCTCACCTTACCTGCTACGACCGCCCCGCCGGCTCGATGCAGCGGCCCACCGC
>JAAYYF010000169.1 GCA_012515535.1 Deinococcales bacterium | reverse complement strand
GCGGGGCGCACGGCAGCGGCCGCGCGGCGGCGGAGGACAGCTTAGCAGGGGCGCCCTTGGGGCGGCCGCTCCCGGGGAGACGCGCGGGCGGCCGTATACTGCCGGGCATGCGGGTCAGGGACGCCACCCGGGCCGACGCCGAAGCCGTCCACGCGCTGCTCGCCGGCATCTACCGCGAGGGCGGCTACTTCGTGAACGACGGCCCCGAGCCCCTCGCCAGCCTCGCCGCGCGCATCGAGGGGAGCCCCCCCACGCGCTCGCTCTTCCTGGTGGCGGAGCGGGCCGAGGAGGTGGTGGGCTGGCTGGAGCTGCACCGCTCCACCGCCGCGCGCCTCGAGCACGTGGCGGTCCTCACCCTCGCGGTGGCGCCGCAGGCGCGCCGCCAGGGGGTGGGCCGCGCCCTGATGCGGCGCTCCTACGACTGGTGCGCGCGCGTGGGCGCCCTCAAGGTGAGCCTCAACGTGCGCGCCTCGAACGTGGGCGCCATCCGCCTCTACGAGGCCGAGGGTTTCGAGCACGAGGGCCGCGAGCGGAACCAGGTGCGCCTCGTGGGCGGCGAGGGCGAGGGCTTCGAGGACAACCTGATCATGGGGCGCTGGCTGGGCCGTGCCGAACGGTAGAATCCTCGCGTGGTGACTCACGGTCAAGCGGAGCCGCTGGTGGGCGAGGAGCCCACGCAGCGCGTCTCCCTCTACGTCGACACGCAGAACCTCTACTACGCCGCCCGCGACCAGGGCGGCGCGGTCGACTTCGCCACGCTGCTGGCGGTCGCCGTGCGCGGCCGGCGGCTGAGCCACGCCACCGCCTACGTCGTGGAGCGCGAGGGCGACAGCACCGCCTTCGGCTTCGTGGGCAAGCTCACCAGCCTCGGCTACCGCGTGAAGCGCCGCAAGGTGCGCGTGCACCGCGTCGCCGACGACGGCACGCCCGTGATGGAGGGCGACTGGGACATGGGCATCGCCGCCGACATCGTGCGCGGCCTCGAGCACGCCGACGTGGTGGTGCTGGCCAGCGGCGACGGCGACTTCGTGCCCATCCTGGAGCTCGCCCAGGAGCGCGGCAAGCGCGTCGAGGTGATGGCGTTCCGCGAGGTGGCGGGGCAGGCGCTGCAGGACATGGCCGACCGCTTCGTGGAGCTCGGCGAGGTGGAGGGGATCTTCCTGCAGCCGCGCACGCCCTAGGGCCCAGCGCGGCCGTCAGCCCGGCCCGGCGAGCGCGCTCCAGGGCAGGTCGAAGGCGTCGAGGTAGCGGCCCAGCGCCCGCAGGTAGGCCTGGTAGGCGCGCTCGAGGGCGTCCACCGAGCGGGCCGCCACCTGCTCGGCGCGCGCCGTCGCCCGCTCGTCGGCCGCCAGCGCGAGCCGCTCCCGCGCGATGGCCAGCGCCTCGGCGGCGAACTCCAGCTCCTGCCAGGCGGCCAGCACCGCGGCCGTCTCCCCGCTCACGCGCTCGGGGAACGCCGCGTCGAACGCATCCAGCTCGGCCTGCGCCGAGGCCAGGCGGGCGCGCGCAGCGTCGAGCGCGGCGCCCAGGCTGGTGTCGAGGCGGAAGGTCGCCGAGACGCCGACGCTCCAGCCGTGCGTGGCCACGTCGCGCCAGCGGTAGGCCACGCCCGCCGCGGGCCGGCCGGTGTCGAGCGCCAGCTCCGCCGTCAGCCGCGACCCGTCGGCCTGGTAGCGGCCCGTCAGGCTCACGTCGCGTAGCGGGTCGAAGCGCGCCCGCCGGAGCTGCGCTGCAGCGAGCTCCACGGCCCCTGCCAGCAGGCGGCGCTCGGCCGCGGTACGCGCCGGCGCCGGGAGCCGCGGGGGCGGGAGGGCACCCAGGCCGTCGGCCAGCAGCGCGCTCAGGCAGGTGGCGGTGCCCGCCGGGCCGGCCTGGGTGGCCGCCCCGTCGCCGCGCACCGGCGTCACGCCCGCCCGCTCCAGCTGCTCGAGGATCGCGGTCGCCTCGGCGTGGCGCGCCTGCGCCGTGGCGCGGGCGCGCCGGGCGGCCAGCTCGAGCTCGCGCACGTCGAGGCGCACGTCGGCCGCGTCGCCGGCGGCCACGGCCGCGCTCGCCCGCACCGAGGCCGCCAGCGCCTCGGCTTCCGCCGCGGCCACCTCGGCCTGGGCCGCGGCGCGCGCGGCCACGCGCAGGCGGCTGAAGGCCAGCAGCGCCTGCAGCGCCTCCGTGCGCGCCTGGGCGGCGTGGCGCGCCTGCGCCTGCAGCAGGTTGGCGCGGGCGCGCGCCCGCGCCACCTCGTCGTGCACGTAGCCGAGGCTGGCGTCGAGCTCCAGCTCGGGGCTCCAGGCGGGCGCCGTGCCGGGGCGCGCCAGGTTCTGGCCCAGCTCCAGGCCGGTGCCCAGCGTCACGGACGCCGCCAGCCCCAGCTCGGCGACGCGCAGCTCCTCGGCGCGGCGCTCGACGTCGGCGGCTCGCGACGCCAGGGCGTCGGAGCGCGCCGTGAGCGCCGCTTCCAGGTCGGCGGCGCAGACGTAGGCGGGCGTCAGCGGCGCGGCGAGGGCGGGCGCCGCGGCGCGCGCCGCGGCCCCCAGCGCCAGGCAGGCGCCGAGCGCGAGCGCGGCCAGCGGGAGCGGGGCGGGGCGACGGTTCGGGGTGGGGTGGCGGCCGCGGCCGGGCTGTTCCGACATGTTCCCTCCTCCGGAGCGCGCGTGCGGCGCGCCCGAGCGGCGTCGGGGGAGGTTCACGGTTGCGGCCGATTATGCCGCGCGCCCGCCGCGGATGCAAACGCGCCCCGTCGGAGCGGGCCCCGCCAGGACGCGCCTTAGGAGGTGCCGATGCGCCCAGGCCCCGGCGGCGGCTGACGTACGATGGCGCCGATGCGCGTCACCATAATAGGAACGGGCTACGTCGGCCTCACCACCGGCACGGCGCTCGCGTACTTCGGCCACGAGGTCACCTTCGTCGACAAGAACCCGGAGATCGTCGAGCGGCTGCGCGCGGGCGTGCCGACCATCCACGAAGCCGGGCTCGCCGAGATCATGGAGGCCGGCCGGTGCAGCTCGGTGTTCCGCACCGACATCCCGGAGCTGAGCGGCACCGGCGTGGTGATGATCGCCGTCGGCACGCCCTCGAAGCGGAACGGCGACGCCGACCTCTCGTTCGTCGACGCCGCCGCCACCGAGGTCGCCGACCTGGTCCAGCCCGGGGCGCGCCTCGTGGTGGTCAACAAGTCCACCGTGCCCGTGGGCAGCGCGCGCCACGTGGAGGGGATCATCAGCCGGCGCCTGGCCGCGCGCGGGGTGGAGGCCGAGGTGCACGTCGCCTCCAACCCCGAGTTCCTGGCCGAGGGGCGCGCGGTGCTGGACACCCTCTACCCGGACCGCATCGTCATCGGCACCGAGTCGCCCATCGCCACCGGCCTGCTGCGCGAGCTGTACGCGCCGATCCTCGAGCAGACCTTCGAGCCGCCGCCCGGCTCGCCGCGCCCCGAGCGCTACGAGCTGCCGCCCCTCATCACCACCACGCCCACCAGCGCCGAGCTCACCAAGTACGCCGCCAACTCGTTCCTGGCCACCAAGATCAGCTTCATCAACGAGTTCTCGGTCCTGGCCGAGAAGGTGGGCGCCGACATCACCGAGGTGGCGCGCGCCATCGGCCTCGACCAGCGCATCGGGCCGCGCTTCCTGCAGGCGGGCATCGGCTGGGGCGGCAGCTGCTTCGGCAAGGACACCGCCGCCGTGCTGGCGCTCGGTAGCGCCTACGACTACGACCTGCAGCTGGTGCGCTCCGCCGTCGAGGTCAACCGGCGCCAGCGCATGTTCGTGGTCGACAAGCTGCAGCAGCAGCTCAAGGTCCTGCGCGGTACCACCATCGGCCTGCTGGGGCTGGCCTTCAAGGGGAACACCGACGACATGCGCGACTCGCCCGCGCTGACGCTCGTCCAGGAGCTCCACGAGCGCGGCGCCGTGCTGCGGGTGCACGACCCCGTGGCGATGCCCTCGGCCAAGCGCCACTTCCCCGACCTGCCGGTCGAGTACGCCGACGACGAGGTGCAGCTGGCGTGCGGTTGCGACGCGGTCGTGGTCGTCACCGACTGGGACCAGTACCGCCGCCTGCCGCTGGAGCGCATGGCCGCGGCGATGCGCGGCAGGCTCGTGCTCGACGCGCGCAACCTGCTGCAGCGCCAGAGCGTGACGGCCGCCGGCCTCGACTACGTGGGCATCGGCCGCTGAGGGCCCCCCAGCGGTCGGCCGCGCTCACCAGCCGCTGAAGCTCGCCCCCGGCGGCACCAGCACGGCCTGCACCCGCATGTCGATCGGGTAGTAGGGCGCGAGGTCGATGGGCGTCCCCTCCTCGGTGCGCGTGTAGCGGTCGTCGAGCGGGCGGCCCCGCGCGTCGCGCAGCACCACCAGCAGCTGCGACACCCCTTGCCGCCAGTCGACGTTCGCCCCCTCCGCCAGCTCCGCCACCGGCACCGCCAGGTTCACGGCCCCGCTCGCGGGGAGGGGGAGGGCGCCGCCGGCGGTGCACATGGGGCTCCCGGCGTCCACCCCGCCGGCCACGAGGCAGAACTGCAGCAGGACGGGCTCGGCGCTCGGGCGCGTGCCGACCTGGACGCGCACGTGGAGCGTGCCGCTGCCGTAGTCGACCGGGGCTGCCAGGTCGCTGCGCGCGGCGGCGGGCACGTTCAGGAAGATGAACGCGCCGTTGCCTCCGTGCGAGGCGGCGGCGGCCGTGACCGCGGCGTCGGCGAGGGTCAGTTCCGGGCCCGGAGCGGCGGGCGGGGACGGGGTGGGGGACGGGGACGGTGCGGGGGACGGCTCCGGGGCCGGGGGTTGCGGGTCGGGCTCGGGCAGCGGCGGTGGCGGGACGGGTGCGGGCGCAGGGGCTGGCGCCGTGGGCTCGGGCGTGGCCTCGGGCGTAGGCTCCGGCGTGGCGGGCGGTGTGGGCGGCTTCGGCTCGGCGGCTGGCGGCTCCGTCGGCGCCGGTGCGGCCGGTTCGGGCTCGGGCGCCGGTTCGGGCGCGGGTTCGGGCTCCGGTTCGGGCACCGGCGCCGGCTCGGTCGGC
>JAAYYF010000019.1 GCA_012515535.1 Deinococcales bacterium | reverse complement strand
GCCATGTCGTTGTTGGCGTAGCGGAAGCGCTTGGCCTTGCTCAGGCGGATGCCGTCGATGATGCTGGCGTGGTTGAGCTCGTCGGAGATGACGGCGTCCTCGGGGCCCAGCAGCGTCTCGAACAGCCCGCCGTTGGCGTCGAAGCAGCTCGAGTAGAGGATGGTGTCCTCGGTGCCGAGGAAGCTCGACAGGCGCGCCTCGAGCTCCTTGTGGATGTCCTGGGTGCCGCAGATGAAGCGCACCGACGCCACCCCGAAGCCGCGCTCGGCCATACCCTCCTGGGCCGCGCGGATCACCTCGGGGTGGTTCGCCAGCCCCAGGTAGTTGTTGGCGCACAGGTTGAGCAGCTCGGCGTCGGCGACCTCCACCAGCGCCTGCTGCTGCGAGGCGATGACGCGCTCGTCCTTGTACAGCCCCTCCTCGCGGAGCTGCGCCAGCTCCCGGTCGAGGTGGGCGAGGAACGCCTGGACCTCACTCGCCATACGGCACCCAGACGTTCTTCACGCGCGTGGCGTGACGCAGGAACTCGCGGCCCTCGGCCTGGGCGGGGTCGTACCAGTCGCGGCGCTTGCCGGCGTTGACCCACGTGGCCTTCAGGTTGCCCACGCTCTCGCGCTCGACCATGGCGCTGCCCTCGGCGGAGCCGAAGTACCACATGGCCTGCACGGCGTCGTGCTTGGCCAGCACCTCGGCGAGCTCGTCGCGCACGCCGGTGACGATGTTGACGGCGCCGGCGGGCAGGTCGGAGGTCTCGAGCACCTGGTAGAGGTCGGTGGCGGCCAGCGGCCAGCGCGCGCTGGGCACCGCCACCACGCGGTTGCCCATGGCCAGCGCCGGCGCCACCAGCGACACGAAGGCCAGCAGCGGCGCCTCGTCGGGGCACACCACCGCCATCACCTCCCACGGCTCGTTCATCGCCAGCGTGACGTTGCGCATGGGGGTGGGGTGCACGCTGCCGTCGTACTTGTCGGCGTAGGCGGCGTAGGTGAAGAGGCGCCCGACGGCCGTCTCGACCTCGCGGCCGGCCGCCTTCCTGTCGGCGCCCGTGAGGGCGCGCAGGCGCTCCTCGAACTCGGGGGCGCGCAGCGCCAGGTTCTCGGCCAGGTAGTAGAGCACCTGGGCGCGGCCGTGGGCCGTGGCCTTGCTCCAGGCGGCGTTCTTCTCGGCCGCCTCCACCGCGTCGCGCACGTCCTTGCGGTTGCCGAGCGGCGCCTCGCCCACGCGCTCGCCGCCGGCGCCCACCACCGGGTAGACGTAGTTGCCGTCGGGGCGCTTCTGCTTGCCGCCGATGAACAGCTTGGGGGTGCGGTCGATGGCCGGCAGGCCGCTCGGCGCGGCGGCCGCCTCGACGCCAGCGTCGAGCTCGGCGGCGCCCGCCGGCGGCGCCAGCTCGCCCTCGCCGTACGCGGGCAGGTCGGCCTCGAAGGCCGGCCGCAGGTACTCGTACATCCCCTCGCGGCCCCCCTCGCGCCCGAAGCCCGACTCGCGGTAGCCGCCGAAGCCGGCGGCGGCGTCGAAGACGTTGGTGGAGTTGACCCACACCACGCCCACCTTGAGCTTGGGCGCCACGTCGAGCGCCAGGTTGACGTTCTCGGTCCAGACGCTGGCGGCCAGGCCGTAGCGGCTGTCGTTGGCGAGCTCGACGGCCTCGGCGGGGGTGCGGAAGGTCATGCTCACGATCACCGGCCCGAAGATCTCCTCCTGGGCGATGGTCGAGGCGGGCGACACGTCGGTGAACAGGGTGGGCGGGTAGTACCAGCCCTCCTTCGGCACCGCCCAGCTGGGCTGGTAGCAGGCGTAGCCCTCGGCCTTGCCCTGCTCGACGAGGCGCTGGATGCGCTCGAGCTGCACGGGCGCCACGATGGCGCCGATGTCGATCGACTTGTCGAGGGGCGGGCCCTCACGCAGCTTCTCCATGCGCGCGCGCAGCTTGGCCTCGAAGCGCTGCGCCACGCTCTCCTGCACCAGCAGGCGGCTGCCGGCGCAGCACACCTGGCCCTGGTTGAACCAGATGGCGTCGACCACGCCCTCGACGGCGCCGTCGAGGTCGGCGTCGTCGAAGACGATGAACGGCGACTTGCCGCCCAGCTCGAGCGACAGCTCGAGGCCGCGGCCGGCCGTCTCGCGGCGGATGAGGCGCCCCACCTCGGTGGAGCCGGTGAACGCCACCTTGTCTAGCCCTTCGTGCGCCACCAGGGCGGCGCCGGTGCTGCCGTCGCCGGTGACGACGTTGAGCACCCCGGCCGGCAGGCCCACCTCGGTGGCCAGCTCGGCGAACAGCAGCGCCGTGAGCGGGGTGAACTCGGCGGGCTTCAGCACCACGGTGTTGCCGGCCGCCAGGGCGGGCGCCACCTTCCAGGCGAGCATCAGGAGCGGGAAGTTCCAGGGGATGATCTGCCCGCACACGCCCACGCCCTCGTAGCCGGGGAACTCCTGCTCGAGCAGCTGCGCCCAGCCGGCGTGGTGGTAGAAGTGGCGCGCCGCCAGCGGCACGTCGAGGTCGCGCGTCTCGCGGATCGGCTTGCCGTTGTCGAGCGCCTCCAGCACCGCAAGCAGGCGCGCGTGCTTCTGCATGTGGCGCGCCAGCGCGTAGAGGTAGCGCGCGCGCCCGTGGGGGCCGAGCTTGCGCCAGCCGGGCAGCGCCGCGCGCGCGGCCTGCACGGCGGCGTCCACGTCGGCGGCGTCGCCCTGCGCCACCTGCGCCAGCTCGCTGCCGTCGCCGGGGTGCTGGGTGGCGAAGCGCTCGCCGGTGGTGGGCTCCACGAAGCGCCCGCCGATGTAGTGGCCGAAGCGGTGGCCGTGGCGCTCGAGCCAGGCGCGGGCGACGTCGTCGGCTTCGGGCGCGGGGCCGTACTCCATGGTCTCGAAGATCTCCCTAACGCTCATGCGCGTCTCCTTGCGGTGGCGAAGCGGCTGCGGGTGCGCCCGGCGCTGGCACGGGCGCGCGCGGCCTGCGGACGGGCGCCCCTCATGCGAGCGGGTGGCGGTAGCCGGCCGAGTAGCGGCCCGTGACGTGGTGCTCGAGCTGGCGCTCGATGTCGGCGAGCAGCGAGCTGGCGCCGAAGCGCAGCAGGTCGGGCTCGAGCCAGCGGCGCCCCAGCTCCTCCTTCATGAGGACGAGCCAGGCGAGGGCGTCCTTGGCGGTGCGCAGGCCGCCGGCAGGCTTGAAGCCCACGGCGAAGCCGGTGCGCTCGGCGTAGTCGCGGATGGCGCGCACCATCGCCAGGCTGACGGGCAAGGTGGCGTTGACGCTCTCCTTGCCGGTGGAGGTCTTGACGAAGTCGGCGCCCGCCATCATGGCCACCAGGCTGGCGCGGTAGACGTTGCGCAGCGTGCCCAGCTCGCCGGTGGCGAGGATGGCCTTGAGGTGGGCGTCGCCGCAGGCGGCGCGGAAGAGGCGCACCTCGTCGTAGAGCGCCTGCCAGTCCTGCAGCAGCACGTGGCGGCGCGAGATCACGATGTCGATCTCGGTGGCGCCGGCGGCCACCGAGCGCTTGATCTCGTCGAGGCGCGTCTCGAACGGCGACAGCCCCGCCGGGAAGCCGGTGGAGACGGCCGCCACCGGCAGGCCGCTGCCGCGCAGGGCGGCCACGGCGGTGGGCACCATCTCGTGGTAGACGCACACCGCGGCGGTGGTGATGCCGAGGTCGGCCACCCCCAGCTCGTCTAGCAGGTCGGCGCGGACCGGCGACAGCGCCTTGGCGCACAGCCGCCGCACGCGGCCCGGGGTGTCGTCGCCGGCTAGGGTGGTGAGGTCGATCAGGGTGATGGCCTTGAGCAGCCAGGCGGCCTGCCACGCCTTCTTCACGCTGCGGCGCGTGGTGAGGGTGGCGGTGCGGCGCTCGACGGCGCTCAGGTTGACGCGCGCGCCCTGCACCCAGTCGAGCTCCAGGGCGGTGCCGGGGTTGCGCGGCAGCGGCGCGAAGGGCGGGCCGGCGGCCGCCTCGGTGGGCGGCGCCGCGCTCAACTTGTCTCTGCTCTCGATGGTCATGCGCGCCTCTCTCCAGCTGGCACGCGTCCTCGGAGGGGCCGCTGACGCGGCGCGCGGGACGCGTAGGCGGCGCCCCGGGCAAGCTGCCCGCGGCGCCCGAACATCCGTCGCTAAGAGCATACACGTCGCCATGAGCGCTTCCCGCGGGCGCGCCCGCCTCGTGACGCCATATGATCGACGCCGTCGAACCCCGCGCCTAGGAGCGTCCAGGAGGCAGTTGATGCAGCTCAGTCGTTTCCCTCGTCGCCGCTACACCGACGGCCCCACGCCGCTCGAGCCCCTGCCGCGCCTCAGCGACCACCTGGGCGGCCCCGCCATCTGGGTGAAGCGCGACGACCTGACCGGCCTCGCCTTCGGCGGCAACAAGACGCGCAAGCTCGAGTTCCTGGTGGCCGACGCCCTGGCGCAGGGCGCCGACACGCTGCTGACCACCGGCGCGGTGCAGTCGAACCACTGCCGCCTCACTGCCGCCGCCGCGGCCAAGGAGGGGCTCGCCTGCCGCCTGCTGCTCGAGGAGCGCGTGCCCGGCAGCTACGACCCCGACGCCAGCGGCAACAACTTCCTCTTCGGCCTGCTGGGCGTCGAGCGGGTGGAGGTGGTGCCGGGCGGCACCGACCTGAACGCGCGCCTCGCCGGCATGGCGGAGGAGCTCGCCGCCGAGGGGCGCAACGCCTACGTCGTCCCGGGCGGCGGCTCCAACGCGCTCGGCTCGCTGGGCTACGTGGCCTGCGCCCGCGAGCTGCAGCAGCAGGCCTTCGAGCTGGGCGTGGCGTTCGACGAGGTGGTTGTCGCCAGCGGCAGCGGCGGCACCCACTCGGGGTTGCTGGCGGGGCTGCTGGGGCTGGGCGCCGGGCTGCCGGTGGCGGGCGTGTCGGTGCGCGCCAGCCAGGCGGCGCAGGAGGCCAAGATCCTGGCGCACGCGCGCGAGACCGCCGCGCTCATCGGCGCGCCGGCGGCGGTCGAGCCGGAGGACGTGGTGGTGTTCGACGACTACGTCGGCGAGGGCTACTCCTACCCCACCGAGGCGATGGTGGAGGCCACCGAGCTGTTCGCGCGCCTGGAGGGCATCGTGCTCGACCCCGTCTACACCGGCAAGGCGGCCGCCGGGCTGATCGACCTGGTGCGCAAGGGGCGCTACGAGCGCACCGCCGACGTGCTGTTCCTCCACACCGGGGGGGCGCCCGGGCTGTTCGCGGCGCTCGAGGCGTTCCGCGGCCGCCTCGGGAGCACCCACTACTTCGCCGACACGGGCGGCAGGTGAGACGCGGGCGTTCTCCCGCTCAAGCGATCCTGAAGGCGACCCGCACGCGCACCGTGCTACTCTTGTGCCGCATCGGGGCAGCTCGAGAAAGCCGCTCCGTGAGCGCCAAACCCGTTGGAGGAACCCAGTGAAGCGACTACTGTCTACCCTCGCAGCTGCCCTGCTCGTCGCGAGCCTGTTCGGCGGCAACGCGTTCGCCCAGGACGACGCCCGGGGCGAGATCCCCGATCGACTGGTCCTCGGCATGGTCCCCAGCCGCGAGGCCGACGCCATCGTCGACAGCCTCGACCCGATCGCCGAGATGCTCTCCGAGCGCCTCCTCATCCCCGTCGACACCTTCGTGTCCACGAACTTCGTGGGCCTGGTCGAAGCCATCGGCACCGGCCGCGTCGACATCGGCCTCTTCGGTCCCGCCGCCCTCGTGCAGGCCATGGACGCCTACGGCGCCGTGCCGATCGTCGCCTCGGTCCGCCAGGGCAGCACCACCTACCGCGCGCAGTTCAACGTCCGTTGCGACAGCGGCATCGAGACCTTCGAGGACCTGCGTGGGCGCACCATCGCCTTCGTGGACCCCGGCTCGGCCTCGGGCTACCAGTTCCCGTACGTGACCCTCAAGAGCACCTACGGCATCGACCCCGACACCGAGATGACCTCGATCTTCGCCGGCTCGCACGACGCCTCGGCCCTCGCCGTCTACAACGGTGACGTCGACGTGTCGGTCACCTTCGGCGGCTCGCCCGGCTCCGACGGCCGCGAGACCATCGAGGGCGACTACCCGGACGTCAAGGACGTCGTCTGCATCCTCGGCTACTCCGACGACATCCCCAACGACGGCGCCGTCGTCCGCAAGGGCCTCGACCCCGAGCTGGCCGACCAGATCGCTCAGGCGCTCATCGACATCGCCAACACCCCCGAGGGCAAGGAACTCACCAACACGCTGTTCAACGTGACCGAGTTCGCCCGCATCACCGATCCGTCGGTCTACGACATCGTGCGCGAGGTCTCGGCGACCTTCCAGCGCCGGTAAGCAGCGCGTTCGGCCCCAAGCGGGCCCGAACGCGGACGGGAACGGGCGGCAGGTTCACACCTCGCCGCCCGTTCTCGTGTAGCGTTGTCTACGTCGTGGCACATATACGTTTCAACGATGTCGAGGTCGTCTACAGAACGGGGCTCAAAGCGCTGAAAGGCGTGACGCTCGAGATCCCGCGCGGCCAGTTCGTGGTCGTGGTCGGCCTCTCGGGGGCCGGCAAGTCGACCCTCATCCGCACCGTCAACAGTCTGGTCGTCCCTACCAAGGGAAGCGTGACCGTCAACGATGTCAACGTCACCGCCTCGCGCGGCGGCGCGCTGCGCCGGGCCCGCTCCGACATCGGCATGATCTTCCAGACGTTCAACCTGGTGAAGCGCTCCAGCGTCCTGCGTAACGTGCTGGCCGGCCGTCTCGGCGACCTGCCCGCCTGGCGCGGGGTGCTCGGTGCCTTCCCGCGCGAGGACGTGGCCTACGCCCACGACTGCCTGGCGCGCGTGGGCATCCCCGAGAAGGCGTTCGTGCGGGCCGACGCGCTGTCGGGCGGCCAGCAGCAGCGCGTGGGCATCGCCCGGGCCCTGGCCCAGAAGCCGTCGGTGATGCTCGCCGACGAGCCGGTGGCCAGCCTCGACCCGCCCACCTCGCACGCCGTGATGTCGGACCTCAAGCGCATCGCGCGCGAGGACGGCATCACCACCATCGTCAACCTGCACTTCATCGACATGGCGCGCGACTACGCCGACCGCATCATCGGCATGCGCGACGGCGTCGTGGTCTTCGACGGCACCCCGGACGAGGCCACCGACGCGGTCTTCGAGGAGATCTACGGGCGCCCGCTCGAGTCGAAGGACCTGCGCGGTGCCTGAGGCGTCGAGCCTGCCGCGGCCACCCGCCGCCGGGCGCATCAAGGCCGCGCTCACGGTGGCGCTGTTCGCGGCGCTGTTCGTGCTGGCGTTCCGCCAGACCGGCTTCAACTTCCAGGCGCTCTTCAGCGGCACCGCCGACTTCTTCCGCTTCTTCGGCCGCCTGGTGCCCGACTGGTCGGCGCTGCCGCAGATCTGGCCGCCGCTGATCCAGACGATCCAGATCGCCTACGTCGCCACCATCGTCGGCAGCCTGCTGGCGATGCCGATCGTCTTCCTCGCGTCCTCGAACACCAGCACCGACCCGGTCACGCTCTGGATCGCGCGCACCCTGCTCACGGTCCTGCGCTCCATCCCCGACCTGCTGTGGGCGGCGCTGTTCGTCGCCGTGCTCGGCCTCGGCGCCCTGCCCGGCGTGGTGGCGCTGGTCTTCTTCACCATGGGCGTGCTGGCCAAGCTCGGCTCCGAGACCGTCGAGGCGATCGACCCGGGGCCGCTCGAGGCGCTGCGCGCGGCCGGCGCCGGGCGCAACCGCACCATCGTCTTCGCGGTGGTGCCGCAGGTGGCGGCCACGATGGTCTCCTACATCCTCTACGTCTTCGAGATCAACGTGCGCGCCTCGGTCGTGATCGGCCTGGTCGGTGCGGGGGGCATCGGGCAGCTGCTGCTGCGCTACCTGAACTTCTTCGACTACACCGGCGTGGCCGCGATCATCGTCGTGATCTTCGCGGTCGTGCTGCTCATCGACGGCTTCAGCGTGTGGGCACGCTCGAAGCTCATCTGAGGCTCGGCATGGTCAACGCTCCCCGGATCCCCTCCGACGTCCCGCGCCCGCCGGCGCACGTGCGCCGCAACCGCGTCCTCATGATCGCTGGCGTGGTGCTGCTCGTGGCGCTGTTCGTCCTGGCGCTGGTCACGATGAACCTGCCCACCTGGCAGCGCTTCGTCAACGGCATGCAGCGCAACTTCTGGCCCCTGATGCGGGGGCTCGTGCGCCCCGAGACCGAGGTCTTCGGCCTCGCGTGGCGCTCGATGAGCGAGACGTTCTTCATGGCCATCCTGGGCACAGCCCTGGGCGCGCTCCTGGCCTTCCCCATCTCCTTCTTCGCCGCCGGCAACCTGCTGGGCGGCACGCGCTGGGCGCTGCCCGGCAAGGCGCTCCTGGTGGCGATCCGCACCTTCCCCGAGCTGGTGCTGGCCATCATCTTCGTGGCCGCCGCCGGCCCTGGGCCCACCGCGGGCATCATGGCCATGGGCATCCACTCGATCGGTTACCTGGGCAAGGTGTTCTCCGACGTCATCGAGGGCATCGACCAGGGCCCCATGGAGGCCATCCGGGCCGCGGGCGGCAACCAGCTGCACACCTTCCTCTACTCGGTGGTGCCGCAGGTGCTGCCGGAGTTCGCGTCGCACGTGCTGTACCGCTTCGAGATCAACCTGCGCGCCGCCACCGTGCTCGGCATGGTCGGCGCCGGCGGCATCGGCCTGCCGCTCATCCAGCGCCTGCAGTTCCGCCGCTGGGACGAGGTATCGATGCTGCTGATCGTGATCGTCGGCTTCATCATCGTGGTCGACGCCGTCAGTTCACGGGTCCGCAACCGGCTCGTCTGAGGGCACTACACTGGCGCTGAGGTCAGTCATGGAACACGCCGAAGCCGACCGCACCCGCCTCCTCGACGCCGCCGCCGAAGTGCTGCTGGCCGCCGTCGCCTCGGACCGCACCGGTCCGCTGGCCTACTTCCGCGAGATCCTCGCCGCTGGGCGTTACCTCTACGACGCCCAGCGGCGCTACGCCGACAACCGTCTCGTGCAGGAGCTGTTCGCCCGCGAGGAGTCGCGCGAGGTCAGCGCCGAAGGCGCCGGCGAGCTCACGCGCGAGCGCCTCATGCAGCGCCTGGCGGAGGTCGGCGAGCTCCTCGGTGACGACGACGAGGCCGAGGGGTTCAAGCGCTTCCTCTTCGAGCTAGCCGAGCACGTCACGAAGGCGTCGGGCGGCCTGTTCGCCCCGCGCGTCAACGAGGACGAGCAGGCGTTCCTGGCCGAGCTGCGCGGCCTGCTGCGCATGCGCGAGGCCGCCTGAGGGGGCGCCCGCGCCCGACCCGGTGACCCAGGCCACGCCCGTGACCCCCGCGCCCCGAGGCCGCTGGATCTGGGGCCTGGCGCTCGCCTGCTTCGTGCTGGCGGCCGCCACCGGCGCCTACTACCGCTTCGCGCTGATCACGCCGCTGCCGGGCGTCCTCGACAACGTGCGCCACGCCCACTCGCACCTGATGTTCTTCTCGTGGGTCACGCCGGCGCTGGTGCTGCTGATCGGCTCCGAGCTGCGGCGGCGCGGGGCGCGCCCGCGCGGCTTCGCGCTCGCGGCGCTGCTGGCGGCGGCGTGCGGGCTGCTCACCTACCCGCCGTTCCTGGCGAGCGGCTACCAGCTCACGCCCGTGGGCGAGCGGCTGCTGCCGCTCTCGATGATGGGGTCGGGCGTCAACGGGCTGGTGTGGTACCTGTTCATGCTGCTCTACCTGGTGGCCGCCCGGGGCGTGCGGCGCACCGCGCCCGTGCGCCTCTTCGACGTGGCGGTGGCGTCGATGCTCGCCAGCACGGTCGCCATCGCGGCGCTGGCCTACCTGGGCGCCAGCGGCGGCCTGGCGCGCCCGCTGATGCTGGCGCTCGTCGACTGGTACCTGACGCTGTTCGCCGACGGCTGGTTCGGCCTCGCGGTGCTGGGGCTGGCGGCGGCGCAGGCGCCCGCCGGCCGCGTGGCGCGCTGGCCGGTGGGGGCGCTGGCGTGGCTGCTGGGCGCCGCGATGCTCGCCCGCGCCGTGGGCCGCTACGGCCACGACGCGCTGGGGCTCGCCGGGGCGGCGCCGCTGGAGGGCGTCGGCGCCGGCGTGGCGGCCGTCCTGTGGGTCGCGCTGGTGGTGGCGGTGTGGCCGGCTGCAGGCACCGGCGCCGGCCCGGTGGGCGGCGCGGCGCCGGCCCCGGACGCTGCCGGCGTGGCGCCGCGGGCCGTCGTGGGCGCCGCGCGCCTGCTGCGTCAGCTGGCGCTGGCGCTGCTGGCCCTCAAGGGCGGCGTCGAGCTGGTGGGGGCGCTCCCCGGCGCCGCCGCGTGGCTGGCGCAGCCCGCCTTCCGGGTCCTCTTCCTGCACGCCTTCCTGCTGGGGGCGGTGAGCTTCATGCTGATCGCGGCGATGCGCGCGGCGCTGGGGCCGGGCGCGTTCCGCGGCGCGGCGTGGTTCGCGCTCGCCGTGGGCGTGATGGTGGCGGCGCTGGTGCCCCTCACTCCCCTATGGCCGCGCGCCCTGGCGGGCGCCTGGGTGCTGCGCGCGGCGGCCTACACCAGCCTGGGGCCGATCCTGGTGGCGCTGGCGGCCCTGGTCAGGCTCGACCTGCGGTACGCCGGTACAGCCCACCCACTACCGTCAGCAGCAGGACCCCCAGGAGCGTCAGCGCCGTAGGGACCAGGCCCGTGCCGACGCGCGCCACGGCCAGTCCGATGAGGGGGGCGGTCACGACCGGGCCGAGGTTGGCGGCGGCCATCACGATGGGGGTCACCTGCTCGGCGCGCTCGGGGAACGCCTGCGTGAGCCAGGCCAGCCCGGTGCCGAAGATCGGCGCGATGCAGAGGCCGACCAGCGCGTACATGTAGGGCGCGGCGTGCACGTAGTGCGCCAGCGCCAGGAACAGGAGCGCCCCGGCGCTGGCGCCGAGCACCATGCGGGCGGGCCGCACGCGCGCCGACAGCGGCGCCGCCAGGAAGCGCCCGACCGTGAGCGCCCCCCAGTAGAGCGAGGTGAAGCTCGCGGCGGTGGTGGCGCCGAAGACCGGGGCGAGGTGCTCGGTCTCCCACGCCGCCACGCCGCCCTCGATGGACACGTAGAGGAAGTAGAACAGCACGAACGCCCCCACCTGCCCCCAGGCGGTGGGCTCGGTGCGCGCCGCCGGCGTGCTCACGGGCGGCACGCGCAGCCGCGCCACCAGCACGAGCACCACCACGGTGGCGCCCGACAGCAGCAGGAACGGCACCCCGTAGCGCGGCTCGCTGACCGCCACCAGCAGCGGCCCCACCACGGCGCCCACCCCGAACACGGCGCTCACCAGGTTCAGGGCCGGCGCGGCGTTCGGGCGGTAGACCAGCGCCACCAGCAGGTTGAAGGTCACGTTCAGCAGCCCGAAGCCCACCCCGGCCACGAAGGCGCACGCCAGCAGCAGCCACCAGGCGGGCGCCAGCGCCACGCCCAGCATCCCGGCGGCCATCGACGCCGCGCCCGCCACCAGCAGGCGCTGGTAGCCGAACAGGCGGATCAGGAGCCCGGCGGCGGCGATCGACGCGAAGGCGCCGAGGAACTGGGCGCTGACCACGGCGCTGACCTCGTCGAGCGCCAGGTCGAAGCGCGCGCGGAACAGGGGGAAGGCGGGCCCGTACAGGGCCTGCAGGGCGCCGAGGAGGAAGAAGGCCGCGAAGCAGACGAGCAGGACGGGGCGGCGGTCGGGGTCGCGGAAGGGGTCGGCGGGCATGTCCTGGAAAGATACCGCTTCGCGCTGCGCCGAGCGGCACGGGCGCGCACCGGGGCGCCTTCGCCTCCGCAGCCGCCACCGCCGCCGCGGGTGGGCGGGCGCCCGGCGCCCGCCG
>JAAYYF010000168.1 GCA_012515535.1 Deinococcales bacterium | reverse complement strand
CGGCCCGGAACGCGGGCCGTTGTACCAACGGACGTAGAACAGGCCGCCGCGCGCGGGCGCGGCGGCGGCCGCTCAGGGCGAGCGCGGGACGATCTCGCCGCTCTGGTACTCGAAGCCCTCGGGCGGGGGCGGCAGCACGAAGGTCTCCATGGGGTACTCGCCGTGGTCGGGCACGCCCAGCGCCTGGATCATCGACGCCACCCAGCCGATCGACTGGTTGTAGTAGCGCCCCAGGTTCGAGTGCGACTCGCGCGCCACCACCCCCCACAGGTTGCGGTCGGTGCCGTTGATGCGCACGTTGACGTCGTCGTCGGCGAGCACGTTGGGGTCGAAGGAGACGAGCCGGAAGCTGGTGCGCACCTCGAGCCCGAAGATGACGTTCGCCGGCACCACGTCGTTGATGTTGGCGCGCCGGCTCTGGCCCGGCACCGCCAGGGTGCCGCACGGGTCGCCCTGGTCGAGGGGGAACGGGATGGTCCAGGGGCCGTTCACGAACGTCTCGACGATGAACTGGCGGTGCTTGGCCCACCACATCCAGCAGATGGCGTCGAGCGATACGAAGGCGTCGAAGGTGACGTCGATGTTGTTCATGGCCAGCAGCGACGCCCACACGGTGCCGTGCGAGTGGCCCACCAGCACCACGCGCGTGGGGTTCACGTAGCCGTCGATCAGCTCGCGCTTCACCTCGTCGAGGTAGGCCTGCGCCTGCAGGTAGCCGGGCTCGACCTCGCCGCTGATCTCGGAGTAGTGGGCGGTGACGAACGACGAGGCGCTGAAGGTCTCGATGTTCTCGAAACCGAGCGCCTCGTAGGCCTTCTCGATGCCGTGCAGCACCGCCACCCCGCCGGTGGACTCGCTGGCGCTGTCGAGGTACGACCAGGTGTCGCGGGTGTTGCACACCAGCCCGCAGTGGCCCGAGAAGGCGATGATCACCAGGTCGGGCGTGCCCGCGGGCCGCACGGCCTCCGGCGGCAGCGCCGGGCTGGGCGGCGCCGGCACCCCGAGGGGGCCGGCCGCGGCCGTGGAGCGCGCCGCGCCGGCCTGCGCCAGGCGGTCGTCGGGCAGCGCGCGCGGAGCGCAGGCGACGATGGCGGCGAGCAGCACGACGAGGGTGAGCCAAGCGAGACGGCGACGGTTCATGCGAGCTACCAGGGTAACCGGAAGCCGCGTGAGAGACGCGTGGCGACGCGACGCGCGGGCGTCAGCGGACCTTCACGCTCGTCTCAGGCCCGCGTGAGCTCCGAGAGGAGCTCCACGTGGTGGGTGTGGGGGTAGAAGTCGAACGGCTCGAAGCGCGTCAGCGCGTAGCCGCGGCGCTCGAGGTCGGCCACGTCGCGCGCCCAGGTGGCCACGTCGCACGACACGTACAGCAGCCGCGGCACCCCGGAGGCGCCGATCGCGGCGCGCAGCTCGGCCGCCAGCCCGGCGCGCGGCGGGTCGACCACCAGCAGGTCGGCGTCCTGGGGCAGCGGCGCCTGGCGCGCGTCGGCGCGCAGGAAGCGCACGTTCTCGAGCCCGAGGCGGGCGGCGTCGGCCTCGCCGCGCGCCACCGCGCCGCGGTCGACCTCCAGGGCCGTGACCGCCTCGAAGCCGCTGGCCAGGTGCATGGCGATGGCGCCGCCGCCGGCGAACAGCTCCCAGGCGTGGCCGCCGCTGCCCGCCCACTCCACCAGCGCGCGGTAGAGCTCGGTGGCCGCGGCCGGGTTGGGCTGCGCGAACGAGGTGGCGTTGACGGTCAGCTCCAGCTCGCCGTAACGCTGCAGGACGGTGCGGCGCCCCGCCAGGCGCTCGGCGCCCCGCCGGAAGCGGCCGCGCGGGTCGTAGGGGGCGCTGACCACGCCGTGGATGCCGGCGCCCACCAGCGCGTGCGCCAGCGGCAGGAGCTTGCGGGCGGGCGTGGAGCTCACGATGGCCAGGAGCGCCTCGCCGGCGTCGTTGGCGCGGATCACCAGCTCGCGCGCGCCCACCGCCATGTGGGCGCGCAGCTCGACGGCCGTGCGCCACGCCGCGTTGACCGCGGCGCTGGCGGTGGGGTCCTCGCCCAGCACCACCACGTCGTCGCTGCCGGGGCGGCGGTAGCCGAGGCCGCCGGCGCTGGTGGCCGGCTGCACCACGCTGCGGTAGCCCCACGCCTGCGGCGCGGGGCGCACCGGCGACACCGCGCGCTCCTCGCCGAGGGCGCGCCTGAGGCTGTCGGCGATCACCTCGCGCTTGAGCTCCAGCTGCAGGGGGTACGCCGCGAAGCCGTAGTCGAGGCCGGGGTGCGCGGGCGCGGCCACGCGGCCGGGCGCCGCCTCGAGGACCTGCAGCGTGCGTCCCATCCACACGCCGCGCTTGGGCTCGACGCGCGCCAGCACGCGCTCGCCGGGCAGGGCGCCGGCCACCAGCGCGATCTCGCCGCTCGGCTTGCGCGCCAGCGCGAGGCCGCCGTGCACCATGCGCTCGACCGCGAGCTCGACGGCGCCATCGCGGGTCAGGGGAGGGTCGGACATGCGGCAGTCTACAGGGGCGCCGGGCGCCCTTCGCGTTCGGCCCCGCCGAGCACGCGGGCAGGGCCGAGAAGCGCCGTGCCCTGCGCCATCTGCGCCGGGCGTCCTGGAGGCCCTTGCTATACTGCCGCCATGAAGCGCTCCCTGCAAGAAGTCGTGGAGCTCGTGGTCTTCGGCCTCGTCGCCCTGCTGGTCGGCACCGCGCTCGTGTGGGTGCTCGGCTGGGTGCTCTCCTTGGGCGGCGCGCTGTTCAAGGCGCTCGCGGGCCTGCTCTGGCTGCTCCTTCGTTTCATCGTCCCCATCGCCATCGTGGCCGGCATCGTCTACTTCCTGGTCAAGGCCCTGCAGGGCCGCGACGGCGCGGCGCTGGCCGGCGCCGGCGGCCCCGACACCTCCGAGCTCTCCCGCAGCGCTTCCCGCGAGGCCGTCGACAACGTCCAGCGCGTCGTCGACGAGATGCAGGCCGAGCGTAGCGGCGCCGCTACCGGTAGCTCCGCCGAGCCCGGCATGGGCGCCGCCGAGCCCGACATGGCCGACGGCGCGGCGCCGCAGGCGACCACGCCCAGCGACATGGACGCGTCCGGCTTCGACGACATGCCCGCCGACGCCATGGAGAGCGACGTCGTGGAGGGCGACCTGCCCGCCGACGGCCTGACCGGCGACGGCACGCCCGACGAGGACGCGCCCAAGAGCTGAGCCTGGAGCCGCGCACGAGGCACTCGGCACACACCCGACACCGCGAGCGGGCGCCCCACGCTGGGCGCCCGCTGTTCGTCAGCGGCCGCTCGCCGCGCCCCAGCGCACGCCGGTCGCGAGCCGCCGGACGCGCGCTGCTCGCCTGCCTAGCCCTGGCGGCGCTGCTGCCGGTCGTGCTGGCGCTCGCCGGTAGCCCGGCGCGCGAGGCCCCGGCCGCCGCCACGTCCGACGCCACGGTCGACGCGGCGCTGGCCGCCGGGCGCTCCCTCTACGCCTTCGACTGCTCGGTGTGCCACGGCCCCACCGGCGGCGGCCTCGAGGAGGCACGCCTGGCGTTCCCGCCCGAGCACCGCCGCTGCACGCGGTGCCACAAGCCCAACAACCCGGTGGTGATGCCCCTCGACCGCCCGTTCGTCGACAACGACATGTTCGCGATCGGGACGCCGCCGGCGCTCCACGGCGCCGCGCGCGACGCCGCGGCCGACGGCGCCCCGCTGGCGGCTCTGGCGCGGCCGGAGGCGCTCTTCGCCTACCTGCGCGCCACCATGCCCCGCTACGACCCGGGACGTGAGACGGACCTCGAGTACTGGCTGCTGACCGCCCACCTGCTTGACATGAACGGCCGCGCCGAGGCGGCCCGGGAGGCGGTCGGCGCGGCCGTGGCGCTGGGCTTCACCGCCCCGTGACCCGACGCCGCGCGCCGCGGGCCCCGGCGCGCGGCGGTCAGCGGTTCGAGCGCGGGTCGAGCACGTCGCGGAAGGCGTCGCCCAGCAGGTTCCAGCCGAGCACGAACAGCAGGATGATGAGGCCGGGCCAGAACGACACGTACCAGTAGTAGAACGGCTGCCCGGGCGGGCCGAGGATCCAGTCGCGGCCGAAGGAGATCATCTGGCCCCAGTCGGCGTAGCCCACCTCGGCGCCCAGGCCGAGGAACGACAGCGCCGCCGCCGTGAGCACCACCGAGCCGATGTCGAGGCTGGCCACGATCACGATGGGCCCGATGGCGTTGGGCAGGATGTGGCGCCCGATGATGCCGAGCCAGCGCCGGCCCAGGGCGCGCGCGCTGGTGACGTACTCCTCCTCCTTCAGGCGCAGCACCTCGCCGCGCATCAGGCGGGCGTACGACGGCCAGGCCGTGACCGCGATGGCCAGCATGATGTTCTCGATCGACTTGCCGAGCACCATCACCACCACCAGCGCGACCACCAGGCTGGGGAGCGAGATCACCACGTCGGTGAAGCGCATCACGACGTTGTCGAACACCCCGCCCACGTAGCCCGACAGGCTGCCCAGGACCACCCCGATGAGGAAGGCGATGCCGACCACGATGAGGCCGACCTTGAAGGCGGTGCGCGTGCCCCACACCAGGCCGTAGAAGATGTCGTAGCCGCCGCTGGTGGTGCCGAGCAGGGTCTCGGAGTCCTGGGCGTTGCGCGGCTGGGTGCCGAAGCCCACGCGCGTCATGCTGAAGCACGACGCCGGCGGCGCGACGATGGCGCGCCAGAACACCGCCTTGGTGGGGTCCTTGTAGTCGTACTGGTTGCCGGCCGACAGGCCCAGGTCGCGGATGCAGCTGCGCGGCAGCTCGGTGATGGTGGGCGCGAAGACGGCCAGCAGCGCGAAGCCGATCACCAGCGCCACCCCGGCCAGCGCCAGCGGGTTGCGGCTGAAGCGCCGCCACGTCTTGATGCGCTGCAGCCGGCGGCTGCTGGGCTCGTCGGTGGCGAGCTCGAGGGTGGGGTCGGTAGCCACGTCGGTCATCTACTCGTACCGGATCCTCGGGTCGACGATGCCGTAGAGCACGTCGACCAGCAGGTTGGCGAACACCACCATCATGGCGGTGAAGATGGCGAAGCCCAGCACCGAGGCGTAGTCGAGGTTGGTGGCCGCGGCCGCCGCCCACTGGCCCAGGCCGGGGTAGTTGAAGATCGTCTCGGTGATCACCACGCCGTTGATCAGGCCGATGAGCACGAAGCCCGACAGGGTGATGACCGGGATGAGGGCGTTGCGGCGCGCGTGCTTGCGGGTGACCACACGGTCGGGCAGCCCCTTGGCGCGGGCGGTGCGGACGTAGTCCTGGCCCAGCGCGTCGAGGAGCGACGAGCGCATCACGCGCATGATCTGCGCGCTCTGCACCACCGCCAGCGTGACGACCGGGAGCACCATGTGCTTCAGGGCGTCGAGGAAGATATCGAGGCGGCCGTTGAGGAGCGAGTCGATGGTCAGCATGCGCGTGTAGCTGGTGAAGCCGGACGCGCCCGCCAGCTCCACCGCGAAGCGCGTGGAGATGCGCCCGGGCTGGAACCACCCCAGCCAGCCGTAGAAGATCACCAGCAGCCAGATCCCCAGCACGAAGGTGGGCAGCGACCAGCCGATCACCGACACCACGCGCGTGAACTGGTCGAAGAACCTGTCGCGGTTCAGCGCCGCCGCCGTGCCCATGGTGATGCCCACCCCGAGCACCGGGATGATGGCGATGAGCGCCAGCTCCAGCGTCACGGGGAAGCGCCGCTGGAGGGTGGTGAGCACCGGCTCGCGCGAGGTGCGCGAGTAGCCGAGGTTGCCCTCGAACACCTGCCCCAGCCAGCGGCCGTACTGCATGTACCACGGGTCCTCGAGGCCGAACTGCTCGATGATGGCCGGGATCTGCCGGATCTGCTGCTCCGACTGGACGTAGGCCGCGGCCCGCTGGTAGGGCGTGAGCAGCTGCATCAGCAGCACGATCGCCAGCGTCACGCCGACGAACACCACCGGTAGCAGCAACAGGCGCCTGACTATGAAGCTGAACAAGATAGCCGTTCCCTGGTCAAGGTCCTAGGAGCGAGCCTGGGAGGCCGCGATCGTGCGGCCTCCCAGGCAGGCGGGACTAACGCTTGGCGATGTCCTTCCAGTAGAACTCGGTGGACAGCATGGTGTTGTAGTAGACACCCTCGAGGTTGTCGCGTACGACCATGAAGTCTTCCTGGACGGGCACGGCGAGGAGGGGCACCTGGTCGTAGTGGAGCGTGCCGATGTCGCGGTAAAGGAAGGCGCGCTCACCGGGGTCGAGGACCGTGTCGGCCTGGTCGATCAGCGCCTGGATCTCGGGCACGTTCACGCTGGTGCGCGCCGAGTAGTAGCCGTCGTTGTCGTAGAAGGTGTTGATGAAGTTGCTGGGGTCGGCGTAGTCGGCGGCCCAGCCAAGCGCGAACATCGGCGCCTTCTTCTCGGCGGTGCGGGCGAGGTAGTCGGCCCACGGCAGGCCGCGCACGGTCATGCGGAAGTTCGGGTTGATGAACTCCAGGTTGTCGGCCATGATCTCGAGCGCCGTCTGGCGGATGGTGTTGCCCGAGTTGTAGAGGGCGGTGAACTGGAAGCCCTTCTCCCACAGCTCGCCGTCGAAGGCGGCGCGGAAGTACTCCTCGGCGGCCTCGAGGTCGAGGGTACGCACGGGCGCATCGGGGTTGTAGCCGAGGAAGGCGGGCGGCATGCCCATGGTGAGGACCTGGCCGGCGCCCTCGTAGATCTGGTCGACGAAGCCCTCCTGGTCGAACAGGTGCGCGAAGGCGCGGCGCACGTTCACGTCGGCGAAGAAGTCGGAGGGGATGCCGTTGCCGTCGAGCTGGCCCGAGCCGACGTCCTCGTTGTTCGAGGTGTCGATGTCGAAGTTGAAGAAGACCGCGGTGACGCTGGCGGGGTACCAGCCCTCCTCGAGGATGGTCACGCCGGGGGCGCCGCGCAGCTGGTTGAGAGCGGCGCGCTCGTTGAGCAGGATGCGGTCGGCGTCGCCCTGCTGGATGGCGAGGATGCGCGTCGACTGCTCGTCGACGTACTGGTAGACGACGTTCTGGATGGCGGGGGCGCCGCCCCAGTACTCGGGGAACGCCTCGGCCACGACCGAGTCGGTGCCCCACTCCACCAGGCGGTAGGCGCCGGTGCCGCTGACGTTGTTGTGGAGGAACTCGGCGGTGAGGTCACGGCCGATCCAGTCCTGCCAGGTGGCCTCGGTGCCGTCCCACTGGCCGTTCTCGATGGCCCACTCGCTGTCGAGGATGCTGAAGGCCGTGTAGGTGAGGATGGGCACCAGGGCCGGGGTGGGGTTCACGAGGTTGACGACCGCCACGAGCCCGTCGGGGCCTTCGGGGCACTCGACGATGTTGTCGATCATCTCCCAGGTGACCTCGGCGAGGTAGGCGTCCTTGTCGGAGCCGTCGACCTGCGTGCCGAGCCAGTAGTGGCCCATCAGGTAGGCCGTGGCGCCTTCGGCGTTGGCCGTGACCGCGCCGTACTTGAACGACCACGCGACGTCCTTGCACGACATGGTGTTGCCGCTGTGGAACTTGACGCCCTCGCGCAGGTCGAACGTCCAGGTGAGGCCGTCGTCGGAGACGCTGTAGCCGGTGGCGAGGCCCGGCACGAACTGGTCGATGGCTTCGCCGTCGTAGAGGAAGAGGGTCTCGTAGACGTTCTCGATGATGCCGCCGGAGCCCGTGTCGTAGGCGCGGGCGGGGTCCATGGTTACCGGTTCGCCGAACGTCTGGAAGACGTAGGTGTTGGCCGGCGACTGCGCGAACGCGATGCCGGCGACTAGCAGGAGGCTGGCCAGGAACGCGGTGTAGCTCTTCTTCATCGATCTAACTCCTCGTGCTGCGGGTCTTCACTCCGCGCCCGCGTGGGAGCGGGCGGCAGCGAGCGGATCTTGGGAACGGACGGTCGGCCGAAGTTCTCTCTGCAGAACCCCCTTCCACGTCCTGAGGGTCGCCCCTCGATGATGCATGCCGGTACTGTAGCAGAACACACTGACCATGGCCCCTACAGGGCTGAACGCTCCATATCATGCTCGTCGCTAGACCTGGTTATGGGGGCGCTAGGCCCGACTCCCCTATACCTGAGTCGTACGCCCGCCAGGGTCATCGGTCACACCGCGCGGGCGCCCTGCGCGCCGGCGTGCGCGGCCTCCCTGCCACGCAGCCCGGGTCACCGGCCCCGCCGCGGGCGGTGTTAGCATCAGGCGTGCCTAGACCCACGCTCCGGACCCGCACCCCGCGCCTGGCCGGCCTCGCGCTGGGCGCGCTCCTCGTGCTGCCGCTGAGCGGCTGCCTCGGCCGCTCCGACGCGCTGGCGCCGGTGATCGCCATCACCGAGCCGCGCAGCGGCGCCACCCGCAACACCGACGACCTGCGCATCAGCGGCTACGCGATGGACGACTCCGGCATCGCCTCGATCCGCGTCGACGGCGCCGACCTGCTGCAGAACGAGATCTACGCGTCCGAGCGCGGCAAGGGGCTCGTCCAGTTCGCGTTCACGAAGCCCAACCTCACCGACGGCGAGCTCACGCTGCTGCTAGAGGTCACCGACGTGGCCGGCCGCACCACCACCGAGCGCTACGTGCTGACCCTCGACGCCACCCCGCCCACCGTGGAGCTCACGCGCGTGGAGCCCAGCAGCGGCGGGCGCGTGCTGGTCGAGGGCGTGGCGCGCGACAACCTGCGCCTCTCCAGCATCCGCATCAACGACGTGCCGCTGGCGTTCACGCCCGGCACCGAGTTCGCCTTCTCCGTCCTGGTCGAGAACGTGCCCGGCGGCGAGGTCGTGGTCGAGGACGGTGCCGGCAACGTCATCTCGAGGCCGCTCCAGTGATCCCGAGCCCCGCCACCACGCTCCCCGTCTCGACCCGCGACCTGCTGGACGCCCCCACGCGCGTGAACGCGCTCGAGCTCGAGGTCGCCCACGGCAACTCCGACCTGCTGCGCCTCCTCGACATCCTCGGCCTGGCCGGCCCCTTCACCGTCGAGAGCCCCTGGGAGCTGCGCGACCCCGACGGGCGCCACCTGATCCACGCCGGCGGCTACGCCGCCACCCCCTTCGGCGAGGCGTACCCGCCGCTGGTCGGCTTCGTGCGCGAGTTCCTGGAGGCCAACCGCCAGCTGGGCCTGCCGCAGCAGTCGGCGAGCGAGTGGCGCGCCGCCCTCGAGGCCAACCTGGTGGCGCTGCTGGCGTCGGTGGCTCCGAGCCATCGAGACAGCCGCGTCTACTTCGGCAGCTCCGGCGCCGAGGCCATCGAGACGGCCATCAAGCTGGCGCGCGCCGCGCGGCCCAACGGCACCACCTTCATCAACTTCCAGCGCGCCTACCACGGTAAGACCAGCGGCGCCCTGGCCCTCACCCCCAACGAGGAGTACCAGGCGCCGTTCCGGCCGCTGGCGCCCGACGTGGTCACCTTGCCGTACGGCGACACCGACGCGCTGGAACGCGCCCTGAAGCAGCTCGGCAAGCGCGCCTGCGCCATCGTGGTCGAGCCCGTGCAGGGCGAGGGCGGCGTCGTGACCCCGCCGCCCGGCTTCCTGGCGCGGCTGGGCGAGCTGGCACGCGCGCACGGCGTGCTGGTGATCGCCGACGAGATCCAGACGGGCCTGGGCCGCACGGGCCACTGGTTCGCCAGCGTGGCCGCCGGCCTCGACCCCGACGTGGTGACGCTGGCCAAGCCGCTGGGCGGCGGCCTGCTGCCCGTGAGCGCCACCATCGCGCGCAAGGCGCTCTACCAGGCGTTCCTGCCGGGCTTCGCCTCCAAGCGCCACTCGTCCACCTTCGGCGGCGGCACGCTGGCGATGGCGGTGGGGCTCAAGTCGCTGGAGCTGCTGGTGGAGTGCCGCCTCGACGAGCGCGCCGCCAAGGAGGGCGCCTACGGCCTGCAGCGCCTACAGGAGCTGGCGAGCCGCCACCCCAACCTGGTGGAGGAGGTGCGCGGCGCCGGCATGCTGTTCGCCATCTCGCTGCGGCCGGTGGTGGGCTTCCGGGTGCCGGGCGTGTCCGACGAGGACGTGCAGACCTTCGCCGTGGCGCTGATGCTGCGCGAGCTGCACCTGGCCGGCGTGCACGGCTGCTACAGCAACAACGCGCACCGCACCTCGCGCCTGACGCCGGCGCTCAACATGCCGCACGAGCTGCTGGTCGAGATGTTCGACCGCATCGAGGGCCTGATGGAGCGCACCCCCAGCTCGTTCGCCATGCTCAAGCGCCTGCCGATGCCCAAGCTGATGGCGCTGGCGCGCATGGCGTTCTGAGGTAGCGGGTGCGGCTCCCGGGCCTGGCGCTGGCCGCGCTCTGCCTGCTCTTCGCGGTCCTGCTGCTCCTGGGCACGGTCGGCGCGCAGGACGTAACGCGCTACCTGCCGGGCGTCGACACCAGCCTGCCCGGCTCCGCGACCTACGCCGCTCACTGCCTGGCGTGCCACGGCCCCAGCGGCCTGGGCCTGGCGGAGTCGGCCGCGCGCTTCCCCGCCGACCACCAGCAGTGCAGCCGCTGCCACAACCCCCGCAACCCCCCGACCCTGCGCGAGCACGCGGCGGCCAACGACCTGGCGGTCTTCTCCCTCGGCGAGCCGACCCCGCTGGCCGACGCGGCGTACCTGGCGCGCTTCCCCTCGCTCGCGGCCCTCGAGGCCTACGTGCGGGCCGCCATGCCCCGCTGGGACCCCGGCAAGCTGTCGCCGGCCGAGGCGCGCGCCGTGAGCCTCTACGTGCTCCACCTGAGCGGTTCGGTGCCCGAGGGGCTCCAAGCGCTCTACTACGAGGGCGGCGACAGCGAGGCGCTCGAGGCGATCGACGCGGCCGCGGTGCCGCTAGGGCGCTGAGGCGCTAGGCGCGCTCGCCCGAGGTCGTCCACGCCCCCGGACGCGGTCCACGGACCCGACGACGAAGCAGGGCCCCGCCGTAGCGGGGCCCTCGCGCGTGCGGCCGGTGGCCGGCCCGGGCTACTCGGCCTGCAGGCGCCGCGGGTCGAGCGCGTCGCGCAGCCCGTCGCCCACCAGGTTCAGCGCCAGCACCGTGACCACGATGGCCAGGCCGGGGAAGGTGACGGTCCACTGGGCGTCGCGGATGTAGGGGCGCGCGGCGTTCAGCATGCTGCCCCACTCGGCGGTGGGCGGCTGCGCGCCCATGCCGAGGAACGAGAGCCCGGCCGCGGCGAGGATGGCGCCGGCGAGCGACAGGCTCACCTGCACGATCACCGGCCCTAGGGCGTTGGGGATGACGTGGCGCGCCATCACGCGGCCGTCGCGCGAGCCGATGGCGTGGGCGGCGGCCACGTACTCCATCTCGCGCACGGTGAGCACCGCGCTGCGCACGATGCGCGCGAACGACGGGATGTTGGCGATGCCCACCGCGATCATCACGTTGACGATGCTGGGCCCCAGCGCCGCCACGATGGCCAGCGCCAGCAGGAACGCCGGCAGGGCCAGCAGCACGTCGACGATGCCGGAGATGACGCTGTCGAGGGTGCCGCCGTAGAAGCCGGCCAGCAGCCCCATCAGCCCGCCGATCGCCAGGGCGATGCCGACGGAGATGAAGCCGATGCTGAGCGACACGCGGCCGCCGTGGATGATGCGCGAGAGCACGTCGCGGCCGAAGTTGTCGGTGCCGAGGATGTGCTCGGCCGACGGCGGCTGCAAGCGGTTGCGCAGGTTCTGGCGGTTGGGCGGGTAGGGCGCCAGCCAGTCGGCGAAGATCGCCGAGGCGAAGATCAGCACCAGCACCAGCGCGCCGATGACGCTGCGCATGTTGCGGGTCAGGAGCCGGCCCAGGCTGCGCCGCTTCGGCGCGCTCCTGACCGGGACGGTGGCGGTGAGCTCTCGGTCGGTTGCCATCTAGCTGTACCTCGTGCGCAGGCGCGGATCCAGGTAGGCGTAGAACACGTCGGTGAGCAGGTTCACCAGGGCGTACATCACCGCGAACACCATCACGACGCCCTGGATCACGGGCATGTCGCGGGAGTTGATGGACTCGACCGCCAGGCGGCCCACGCCGGGCCAGGCGAAGATCGTCTCGGTGATGACCGCCCCCGACAGCAGCCCGCCGAACTGGAGGCCGACGACGGTGATGACGGGGATCAGCGCGTTGCGTAGCGCGTGCGCGTAGACGACGCGCTGGCGCCTGAGGCCCTTCGACCTGGCGGTGCGCACGTAGTCCTGGGTGAGGGTGTCGAGCATGGTGCTGCGGGTCATGCGCGTGATGGAGGCGATGGCGCTCGTGCCGAGCGTCACCACCGGCATGACGTAGTACTGCCAGCCGCCGAAGCGGCCGGACGCGGGTAACCACTCGAGGGTGACGGTGAACAGGATGATCATCATCAGGCCCTGCCAGAACACCGGCATGGCCAGCCCCACGAACGCCAGCACCGTGGCGACGTGGTCGATGATGGAGTTCCTTCGGGTGGCGGATACGACGCCCAGCGGCACGCCCACCGCCACGGCCAGCAGCGTGGCCAGCACGGCGAGCTCGATGGTCGGGAGCAGGCGCTGCCCGATCTCGGCGGTCACGGGCCGCGAGGAGCGGATCGAGCGCCCGAGGTCGAGCTGGACCATGCGGCCCAGCCAACGCACGTACTGCACGTGCGGCGGCTGGTCGAGGCCCAGGCGCGCGCGCAGCGCCTCCACCTCGGCTTGCGGGGCCGCCTCGCCGAGCATCATCACGGCCGGGTCGCCGGGCGTCAGGAACATGATGCCGAACACGACCACGGAGACCCCGAGGAGCACCGGGATCACGAGCAGCAGGCGTCTCAAGATGTACTTGAACATCAGATAGTCTCGGTCATGGGGGTGTGGGCGCCGGGCGCCCCTACGAAGCTTCTAGGGGCGCGCGCGGAGCGAGTGTGCTCCGCGCGCGACCGTCAGGCTCTCAGCTCGGCTCAGTTGGCCTTGCTGACGTTGTACAGGCGGTGGTGGCCGGCGGGGTGCGGGGTGAAGCCCGACACGTTGTCGCGCCAGCCGTTGAACTCGAGGGTCACGTTGAGGAAGATCCAGGGCGCCTCTTCGGCGATGATCTCCTGGGCTTCGGCGTAGAACGCCATACGAGAGTCGGCGTCGGCCTCGCTGCGGCCGAGGTCGAGCAGCTCGTCGACGCGCTCGCTGGACCAGAAGGTGCGGTTGCCGGCGGCGCCGAACTGGCTGCTGTGGAACAGCGCGTAGAGGCCGTAGTCGGCGTCGGCGGTCACGGTCACCCAGCCGAGGATGAACATGTCGTGGTTGCCGTTGGCGGTGCCGTCGAGGTAGGCGCCCCACTCGAGGACCTGGATCTCGGCGCTCACGCCCACGTCGGCCAGGAAGGCCTGCACGATCTCGGCGATCTGGATGCGCAGCGGGTTGTCGTTGGTCCAGATGGTGGTGCTGAAGCCGTTCGGGTAGCCGGCCTCGGCGAGGAGGGCCTTGGCGCGCTCCGGGTCGTAGTCGTAGCCCGCGAGCTCGAGGTTGGCGCCGAAGACCTGCGGCGAGATGGGGCCGTTGGCCGGCACGCCCAGGCCCTCGTAGATGGCGTCGATGATGGCGCCGACGTCGAGGGCGTAGTTGATGGCCTGGCGCACGCGCACGTCGTCGAACGGCTCCTTGCGCGCGTTGAAGCCGATGTAGTTGGTCGAGAGGGTCTCGATCTCGTCGACCACCACGCGCGGGGTGTCCTGCAGGCGCAGGTAGTCGCGCGGCTCGAGCGCGTAGGCGATGTCGATGCCGGCGGCCTCGAGCTCGATGGCGCGCACAGTGCCCTCGATGATCGGGCGGAAGACGACCTCGGCCGGGAGGACCTCGCCGCCCCACCAGTCGTCGTTACGCTCGAGGACGATCTGGGACGCGGTGTCCCAGCGCACGAACTTGAACGGGCCGGTGCCGACCACGACCGTGGTGCCGTAGTCCTCGCCGGCGGCCGTCACGGCGGCCTCGCTGAGGATCGAGGTGGCGGTGTGCGACAGGTGCACCAGCAGCGGTGCGAACGGCGCGTTGGTCTTCAGCTCGACGGTGTAGTCGTCGATGGCCTCGAGGCTGTCGATGAAGCCGACGATGAACGCGGCCGGGGCGCCGGTGGCGGGGTCGCGCAGGCGGTTGAGGGTCCAGGCGACGTCCGACGCGGTGAGCGGCGTGCCGTCGTGGAAGGTGACGCCCTGGCGGATGTTGAAGCGCCAGGTGGTGTCGTCCAGCTGCTCCCAGCTCTCGGCCAGGCCCGGCACGAGCTCCAGGTCTTCGGTCTGGACGATCAGGGTGTCGTAGATCTGGCGCATGACGCGCGCGGACGGCTGGTCGTTCACGTTGTGCGGGCTGAGGCTGACCGCGTCGGAGCCCTGGCCCACGACGAGACGCTGGGCGAGGGCGGCGCCGCTCAGTAGCACGGCCGCGAACAACAGAACCAGGATCCTCTTCATCGATTCCTCCTTAGAATCTGCGAGCCTCACGGTGATCAGCTACGAAGCAGCGTCCGTGTGCGCGCGCCGGGGGTCCCGGCGCAGGGCCAGCACGTACGCGGGGCAGCGTGCTGATCAGCGTCGGCGTCGGAGGAAGTGTACCAGAAGGACCATGGGGTTCCGCTAGGGGGTTCGGGGTGCAGGCCGACAGTACGCGGCTCACATACGTAAGTTCGTAGTTTCGCACGGCTACGTTGCACTTCCGGCTTACGTAAGCGCCGTTCCTGCCTGGTTTCGCCCTTACGCGCCTGAACAGGGGCCATGCTTCGTGCGGCACTCCGGCCCAGTAACCCCGCGCCAGACGGGGTCGCCGGCGCGCGAACCCCGCGGCGCGGCGGTCGAGCGGCGCCGCCGGTGGACCGCGGCCGCCGCGTCGAGGCAAAAGAAAAGCGGACGCTCCGAAGAGCGTCCGCTTAGGGTCCAAGAAACCTGGTCGCAGATATCCCTGTCTTGGCCGTGCCTCCTAGGAGGCTCGGCGCTACTCCTTAGAAAGGAGGTGATCCAACCGCACCTTCCGGTACAGTTACCTTGTTACGACTTAACCCCAGTCATGAGCCACACCTTAAACGCGCGTCCCATTGGCGAGACTACGCGTCTTCGGGTGCAACCCACTCCCATGGTTTGACGGGCGGTGTGTACAAGACCCGGGAACGTATTCACCGCGGCATGGCTGATCCGCGATTACTAGCGATTCCAACTTCATGCAGTCGAGT
>JAAYYF010000018.1 GCA_012515535.1 Deinococcales bacterium | reverse complement strand
GCGCGGCGCCCACTGCTCGAAGTCGTTGCCGGGCCGCCCCCACATGCCGCTCGAGCCCAGCTCGAAGGCCTCGTAGACGGCGGGCTCGTCGGCGCCGCCGCGGTAGTCGCGCACGCTCACGCCGGCGGGCCAGGCCGGGGCGGGCAGCGGCCCCTCCAGCTCGCGCTCCATGCCCAGCACCGCGCGCACGAAGGCGTAGCCGCGCCCCTCCAGCAGGCGCCGCGCGCCTGCGTTGGCCTCGGGCAGGTAGTGGCGCACGCGCACGGGCGGGGCGTCGGTCGCTGGCGCGCCGGCGCCCGCGGCCAGCCGCCGGGCGCGCGCCTCGAAGAAGCCCACCAGGTAGGCGCCGAGCCCCTCGCCGCTGCGGGTGGGGTCGACGTAGCCGTAGGCCAGCAGCAGCTCGGCGCGGTTCGGCACGGCGTCGCCGACGGCCACCACGCGCCCCTGGGCGTCCTCGACCACCACGCTGTCCTGCTCCAGGTCGGCGCCCGCCCAGTCGGCCGTCACCTGCTCCGCCGTGGTGGTGGCACGGCCGCGGTGGCGCTCCTCGTCGGCGGCGATCACGCGCGCCACCGCCGCGGCGTCGGACGGGCGCGCGGGGCGGGCGACGAAGCCCGCCGGCGGGGGCGCGACCGGCTGCGCGGGCCGCGGCATCAGCCCTCGGGGTAGATGAGGTCGGGGTTGAACCAGACGATGAAGGTGGCCCAGTCGCCGGTGTACTCGTCCTCGATGTAGCCGCGCAGCAGGCCGTAGACCTCGAAGCCGTTCGCCAGCTGGAAGCTCAGGGTGGGGTCGGTGAGCTCGCCGGCCACCACGCGCTCGACGTAGGCCGGCACGTCCATGCGCGCCGCGTGCGCCGGGTAGCCCGGCAGCTGCCCGCCGGCCACGATGCCGCGCCGGCCCAGCCGCCGCACGAGCGCCTTGCGCGCGTCGTAGAGCGCGCGCCCCAGGCCCAGGCCGCGGTAGTCGGGGTGGACGCTGATGTCGGCGCCGTAGTACCAGGCGCCGGCCGGGTCGTGGTTGGCGTAGGTGCCGCCGGCGATCATCTCGTTGAAGGCGTGCTCGGGGCGCTGCAGGTCGAAGTCGACGAGGAAGCCCGAGCCCAGCCCCACCACGCGCTCGCGCTCGAGCGGCGTGCCGTCGGGCGCGTCGGCGGCCAGCGCCACGAACTCGCCCTCGGGGAAGACCGCCTGGTGCAGGCGGAAGTGCTCGGCCGTCATCAGCTCGTGCGCGGCCAGGTTGGGGAAGACGAGACGCTGCAGCTCCGCGAGCGCCTCGGCGTGCTCGGGCGCCGCCTGCGCGATGCGCACGCGCGGCCGCGCGGCCCCCGCGGGGCGGGCGGGGGGCCGCGCCGTCACGCCTCGGCCCCGGCGCCGGCGGCCGGCGCTCCCGCGCCTACCACGAAGCGCTCGTAGGGCTCCTCGCTGGGGCGGCCGCGCACCGCCCACAGCTCGCGCGTGCCCGGGCGCATGACCACGCCGCCGCAGGTGCCCACGAAGCGCGGCGCCTCGCCGCGGTGGCAGATGTTGGCGGTGTCGGCGGTGACGGCCTGCAGGTCCTCCACCGTGAGCCCCTCGCGCGCCAGCAGCCGCTCGGCGTCGGCCAGGCGCGCCTCGGAGTCCTGCTGCGAGGCGGGGTCGCGTGGGCGCTCCACCGCCCGCGTGGCGCCGTGCAGGCAGTGGTTGGTGTGGGCGAGCGGCTCCGCCTCCAGGCGCGTGGCGACGCTGCGCGTGGCCATGGCCTCGACGTTGGCGCCGGCGCCGCTCGCGTCCATGACGATGTAGTTGTGGCCGCCCGCCAGCGGCGCGCGCGCCAGCACCGCCAGCGCCGCGTCGAGGCTCTCGTGGGTGAGCATCTCGCGCACCACGAACGGCCACGTCACGCCCGGGCGGCCGTCGGCCGCCATCAGGTTGTTGATGCCGACGCTCAGCCCGGCCTCGTTCATGCCGATCATCCCCACCGCGCCGGCGGTGGTGTAGACGGCGAAGGCGGGCGCCCCGCGCGGGCGGCCGCGCAGCAGCACCAGGTGCTCGGTGGAGCCCTCGTGCATGTCCCAGGTCTGGCCGAGCGCGGCCACGCCGTCGCCCATGCGCGCGCCGGGCACGAGGAAGGCGGTGCAGTCGTCGACCGCCTTGGTCTCGAGCGCGCGCCGCGCGCCGCTGGCCACCACGTCGACGAAGTCGGTGAAGCCGCCCACCACCACCAGCTCGGCGAGGCTCAGGCCGGTGGCGGCCGCCATCCCCTCGAGCTCCTCGGTGAGCGTGGGCGAGAAGGCGCGGTGGTGCCCGACGCACGCCTCGGCGAGGGCGAGCACCGCCTCGCGGCTCGACTGGCGCCCCGTCCAGCCCGGCGAGCAGGCGATCGCCACGCGCTCGGCGGCGTAGCGGCGGATGGCGTCCGCGTAGGCGCGGCCATGCGCGTAGCCGAAGTCGAAGGGCGAGCCGGTGAGCTCGAGCGTCGGAACGGTCATGCGCTCATAGTAGTGCGGCGGGCGCCGCCGCGGGCGGCTCAGGCGAGGATCGAGCCGTACTCCGTGCGCCACGCCAGCCGCACCGGCGTGCCGTGCTGCAGCATGCCCGCGAAGCCGTGGTGCTGGTTCTGCACCCGCGCCACCAGCGTGAAGCCCTCGAGCTGGATCAGGTAGCGGGCGTCGGTGCCCAGGTAGTGCACGTCGATCACGCGGCCGTCGAGCAGCATGCGCTCGCCGGGCGCGGCGTCCGGCGCGGCGTCGGCGCCCTCGGCACCGAGCGGCTCCAGCTCGACCTTCTCGGGCCGCACCGCCAGGGTGGCGCCGCCGCCCACCGCCACGTCGGGGTCGCGCAGCACGCCGCGCAGGCCGGCGCCGCCCGGCAGCCGCAGCAGGCCGAGCTTGCCGTCCTTGCTCTCGAGCGTGCCGTCGATGAAGTTGGTCTCCCCGATGAAGTCGGCCACGAAGCGGCTCGTGGGGCGCTCGTAGATCTCGTCGGCGCGGCCCACCTGCAGCACCTCGCCCTCGTTCATGACCGCGATGCGGTCGGCCATGGTGAGGGCCTCCTCCTGGTCGTGGGTGACGTAGATGAAGGTGATGCCCACCTGCTGCTGCAGGTGCTTGAGCTCGAGCTGCATGGCGCGCCTGAGCTTCAGGTCGAGCGCCCCCAGGGGCTCGTCGAGCAGCAGCACCGAGGGGCGGTTCACCAGCGCCCGCGCCAGGGCCACGCGCTGGCGCTGCCCGCCCGAGAGCGCGCGGGGCTTGCGGTCGCCGACGTGCGGCAGGCGCACCATCTCCAGCGCCTCCTCGGCGCGGCGACGCGCCTCCTTGGCGGGCACCTTGGCCATCTTCAGCCCGAACATCACGTTCTGCATGACGTTCATGTGGGGGAAGAGGGCGTAGTCCTGGAAGACGGTGTTCACCGGCCGGTGGAACGGCGGGATGCCGCGCATCGACTCGCCGCGCAGCAGCAGCTCGCCGGCGGTGGGCTCCTCGAAGCCGGCGATCACCCGCAGCGTGGTCGTCTTGCCGCAGCCCGACGGCCCCAGCAGGGCGAAGAACTCGCCCTCGGGGATGTCGAGGCTCACGTCGTCGACGGCGCGCACCCGTTGCTTGGTGCGCGCGTCGACGTACTCCTTGACCAGGTTGCGGATCTCGACCGCCGGTCTGCTCATCTCTCCTCGGGGCGGGGCGTCACGCCGCGGCCGTCACTGGCCGATGAAGATGCGGACCTCGTCCCACGCCTCGAACAGCTGCGCCTCGCGCTCCGCGTTCTGCTCGGCGAAGAAGAGGCGCTCCTGCGTCTCGGCGCTCGGGTAGATGCCGGGGTCCTCGGCGAGCTCGGGGTCGATCAGCTCGGCCTCCAGCGCCGCCCGGTTGGGGCTGCCGTAGGCGGTGTAGTTGGAGATGGAGGCGCCCACGTGGGGGTCGAGCACGTAGTCGATGAACGCCATCGCCAGCTCGGGGTTGGGCGCGCCCACCGGCACGGCCAGGTTGTCGAGCCAGAAGTTGGTGCCCTCCGCCGGGATCACGTAGGCGTAGGTGTCGCACTCGCACTCCTCCATGACCTGGAAGATGTCGCCCGAGTACTCGATGACCATGTCGACCTCGCCGCGCAGCAGCAGCTCCTGGCCGTCGTCGCGCGCGATGTAGACCACGTTGCCGCCGTTGTCGACGAGGAAGCGGGTGGCGGTGCGGATCTCGTTGGGGTCGGAGCTGTTCGGGTCGAAGCCGTTCATCAAGAGCGCCACGCCGAACACGGCGGTGGTGTCCTCGAGCCACGCCACCGGGCCGTCGTAGGCGAACAGGTCGGCCCAGCTGTCGACCTCGCCGACGCGCTCGGTGTTGTAGCCGATGCCCACCGTGCCCCACTGGTACGGGACGGTGTAGCGGTTGCCCGGGTCGAACGGCAGGTCGAGGAAGGTGGGGTCGAGGTTGCCCCAGTTGGGGATGGCCGCCTGGTCGATCTCCATGAGGAGGCCCTCGTCGATCATCAGCGTGGCCACCACGTCGGACGGCACCACCACGTCGAAGCCCGGGTTGCCCTGACGCAGGCGCACCAGCATGTCGTCGTCGCTGGCGTAGGTGTCGTAGACCACCGTGACGCCGCACGCCGCCTCGAAGTTGGCGATGGTGTCCTCGGCGATGTAGGTGGCCCAGTTGTAGACGTTGAGCGTCTGGCCGGCGAAGCCCTCCGGACAGGTCCAGGCGCTGTCCTCGCTCTGGGAGAAGCCGAGGCCGCCGACGAGCGCGGCTGCCAGGGTGATGACGATGCTCCTCTTCATGCTCCACCTCACGCAAGCGATGGGCGCGGCAGCACGCACCGGTCATGGGCCGGTCCGTCGTCGCCGCGCAGGGTGGGCCAAAGATAACACCCGGCGCCAGCGGGTTGGCGCTTCGGGGGTGAGGGACGCTTGAGCGGGCGCTCATCGAGGCGCGCCCCCGCCCTGGGCGGCAGGCGGCGGCTAGCGGCGCGTGGCGCTGATGAGGCGGTCGAGCAGGGGGTCCGACACCACGCGGCGCAGCACGTTGACCACGTGCGCGTCGGCGCCCACGAAGTAGCGCGTGCGCGTGCGGCGCGCCGACAGCGCGCGCTTCACGGCCTGCGCCACCGCGTCGGGCGAGGCGCCGTTGACGGTGGCCTGGCGCGCCCCCTCCACCAGCTCCTCGATCAGGTCGCCGTAGTAGTCGCGCACCTGCGGCCCCATGGCGCCCAGGCGCTCCATGCCCTCGGCCAGCGACTTGTCCCAGATGGGGGTGGAGATGCGCCCCGGCTCCACCAGGCAGACGCGCACCCCGTGGGGGCGCAGCTCGCGGCGGAAGGCGTCGGCCACCGCCTCGAGGGCGAACTTGGAGGCCGCGTAGGCGCCCAGCATGCGCGTCGAGACGAGGCCCGACACCGAGCCTACGAACACCAGGCGGCCGCGGTGGCGGCGCAGCAGCGGCAGGAACGCCTGCGACATGGCCACCTGGCCCACGACGTTCACCTCGAACTGCTGCCTGAGGTCCTCGATGGGGATGAACTCGAGCGGCGCCGCCACCGCGATGCCGGCGTTGTTGACCAGCCCGCGGAACGGGCGCCCGCGCAGCTCGGACTGCACGTGCGTCACGGCCTCGCAGATGTGCGTCACGTCGGTGACGTCGAGCATCAGGGGGCGCAGCTGCGCGCTGTCGCCCGCCTCGCGGGTGAGCGCCGCGCCGTCGGCCTCGCGCCGCACGCCGGCGTAGACGACGTAGCCGCTACGCGCCAGCAGCAGGGCGGCGGCCTTGCCGATCCCCGTGGAGGCGCCCGTAACGACGACGACCCCGGGGCCCGCGTCACCACTCCTCTCGAGCACGGGGCCATCCTAACGCGAGCCGGCGCGGGCGCCGGGGACCGATGCGCTCGGCGACGGCCGCGCCGCGCTCAGTCGTGGCCGAGGAGCCGCGCCCGCGCCTCGGGCGGGATCGGCACGGGCCGGTTGGCGGCGTAGTCGAACCAGACCGCCACCGCCTCGAACTCGCACGCCACCTCGTCCTCGGCGTACATCACCTGGCGCATGGTGACGCTCGTGGTGCCTAGGCGCGCCACCTCGGTGGTGATGCGGCAGCGCTCGCCGAGCTTCACCTGCCGGCGGAAGTCCATCGCCAGGCGCGCCAGGATGAAGCTGCCGGCCGGCAGCCGCAGCCGCTCGACGAAGTCGACGCGCCCGAGCTCCGCGTAGCTGGCGTAGACGGCGTTGTTGACGTGGCCCAAGGCGTCGGTGTCGCCGAAGCGCAGCTGCAGGTCGATGCTCGTGACCGGGCCGCGGGGCTGGGCGCCCGGGTCCTGCTCGAGCGGGGCGGTGTCGCTCATGGTCGGCTCCTCCTCGCACGCGCGCCGCGCGCACGCGGCAGCGGCTGGCAGTCGGGGCAGTAGGTGGTGCCGCGCTGGCCCACCACCAGGCGCTCCAGCGGCCCGCCGCAGCGGGGGCAGGCCTGGCCCGCCTTGCCGTAGACGGCGAGCTGGTCCACGTAGTCGCCCTGCTCGCCGTAGACGGTGCGGTAGTCGTTGAGGGTGGTGCCCTGCGCCGCGATGCTGGCCTCCAGCACCTCGCGGATCGCCTGGCGCAGCAGCGCCGCCTGCTCGGGGCGCACCTCGGCGGCGGGGGTGAGGGGGTGCACGCCGGCCCGCCACAGCGCCTCGTCGGCGTAGATGTTCCCCACGCCCGCCACCGGCCGCTGGCTCAGCAGGTACGCCTTGACCGGCATGCGCGAGCGCGCCAGGGCGGCGAGCAGGCGCTCGGCGGTGAAGGCGTCGTCGAGCGGCTCGGGGCCGAGCGCCGCCAGCGTGGGCAGCGCCGCGTAGTCGCCGCGCCGCACCACCAGGAAGCGCCCGAAGCGGCGCGGGTCCACGAACGTCAGGCGGTTGGGGGCGGCGCCCTCGAGCAGCAGCCGCACGCGCAGGTGCTTGTGGGGCGCGGCGCCCTCGGCCTCGGGCGCGATGACGCCCGTCATGCCCAGGTGCGCCACCAGCTCGTCGCCGCCCGAGAGCGGCAGCAGCAGGAACTTGCCGCGCCGGCCCACGGCCTCGATGCGCTGGCCGGCGGCGCGCTCGAGCCCCGCGTACTTGGGGCCCGGCGGCGCCAGCAGCTCGGCGCGCGCCACCGTGCGGCCCGTCAGCCACGGCTCGAGCTGCCGGCGGACGGTCTCGACCTCAGGCAGCTCGGGGATGGCGCACCTCGCTCGAGCGGCGACGGGACGGCGCGCCCAGCCGGCGCGCCACAGGAGCCTGGTCCTTCCACATGCTGGCAGACTATAGCCCCGCCGGCCGGGCGCTTGTCGCGTCGTCCCAGCGGCCGCGCCCCTCGAGCGGCGCTCCCGCGGCCCGGCGCACGGCCACGCCGCGGGCGCGCCAGCGCGACGAGCCCTGTCCACCGCGCCTTGACTTGGCTCCGGCCGCGCCTATACTTTGGAGGGATGCGGTCTCGTAGCGACGCCATGCTCAACCTGTCACCGCTGCTCATGCACGCGCCGGGCGCCCCGCTCGAGGTGCAGGATGAGGGGCTGCTGCAGCCCGCCCAGGAGCTGCTGGACGTCGACGGCCTGCGCCTGCGCGGTCCGCTCGAGTGGGAGCTCACGGTGGTCAACACCGGGGGCGACGACGACTTCGTGGTCGAAGGCTCGGTGCGCGGCACCGCCATCAACGAGTGCCGCCGCTGCCTGACCGACGTCGACACCGACATCGAGGCCTCGTTCGTCTACCCGATGCGCTACCGCCCCTCCGACCAGCCGCTCGTCCTCGACGAGTCGCTCGAGGACGACGACGACGTGCTGGTGTTCGGCGCCCCGGAGGTCGACTTCGCCGCCTTCCTCACGCAGATGATCGCCATCGAGCAGCCGCTCACGGTGCTCTGCAAGCCCGACTGCCTGGGCCTCAACGAGGAGGGCGTCAACCTCAACGAGCACCCCGAGCTGGTGCCGGAGGCGGTCGAGGACGAGACCCCGGAATCGCCGTTCGCGGCCCTCCGCGATATAGACTTGAACGCCTGACCCGCAGGCGTGCCTGCGATAGGCACCGAAGAAGGAGATCACCCAGATGGCCAAGCACCCCGTACCCAAGAAGCGCACCTCGCGCGCCCGGCGCGACGCCCGGCGCTCGCACCATGCGCTCGAGGCGCCGACCCTCGTCGCCTGCCCGCAATGCAAGACCATGAAGCCGCCGCACGTGGTGTGCCCCGAGTGCGGCACGTACGACGGCCGTCAGGTGATCGCCGAGGCGTGAGCCTCGAGCGCGCGCCCGGGACCCCGACCACGGACCGTCGCGCGCGCACGCCCGGCCTCGAGCAGAACGGCTCTCGGGCCGCACAGGACGGCCGCCTGGCCGTCCTTTCCCTTACCGGCCCCGCGCACCAGCGGTAGCGGCGGCCGGAGCGAACGCAGGCAGGAACAGTGAACGGAACCAAGCTTACGGCCGGCATCACGGCGCTGGGGGCCTACGCCCCCGACAGGATCGTCACCAACCACGACCTCGAGCGGATGATGGACACGTCCGACGAGTGGATCACCACCCGCACGGGCATCAAGCGCCGCCACGTGGCCGCCGACGACGAGTTCACCTCCGACCTGGCGTTCGCTGCCGTCGACGACCTGCTCGCCCGCCACGGCGACGACGCCCTGGCCGGCGTCGACATGGTCATCGTGGCCACCAACACGCCCGACGGGCTCTTCCCGGCCACGGCCGCGCTCGTGCAGGAGCGCTTCAAGCTCCAGGCGGGCGCCTTCGACCTGCTGGCCGCCTGCCCCGGCTGGCTCTACGCCCTGGGCGTGGCCAAGAGCCTGGTAGAGGCTGGCCAGTGCAAGCGCGTGCTGGCCATCGGCGCCGAGGCGCTCACCAAGATCGTCGACTGGAACGACCGCTCCACCGCCGTGCTGTTCGGCGACGGCGCCGGCGCGGTGGTCGTCGAGGCGGTGCCGGCGGGGTTCGGCATCCGCTCGATGGTGATGGGCGCGGACGGCTCGGGCGCCCACCACCTGCACCGCAAGGCCGTGGGCAAGTGCCTGCCCAACGGCGAGCCGCTCGCTGACTCGCTCTACATGAACGGCCGCGAGGTGTACAAGTTCGCGGTGCGCGTCATGAACACCGCCACCATCGAGGCCGTCGAGAAGGCGGGCATGACCACCGAGGACATCTCGCTCTTCGTGCCGCACCAGGCCAACCTGCGCATCATCGAGGCGGCGCGCGAGCGCCTGCGGCTCGACCCCGAGCGCGTGGTCGTCACGGTCGACGAGTACGGCAACAACTCCACGGCCAGCATCCCGCTGGCGCTGCGCCACGCCCTCGACGGCGGCCGCATCGCCGCCGGCGACAACCTGCTGCTCGTCACCTTCGGCGCCGGCCTCAGCTGGGCCTCCTCGGTGCTCACCTGGGGGCCGCGCTGAGGCGCTACGCCGCGCTCGCCTCGCCGACCTCGCCCCCGCGCCTCGCACCCACCCGCGCGCATCGGCTACCGTAGGCAGCCATGAGTGACGCGAAGCTAGCCGCCCTGTTCCCCGGCCAGGGCTCGCAGAAGGTGGGCATGACCCGGGGCCTCTACGACGCCTCGCCCGCGGCACGCCGCGTCCTGGACGAGGCCGAGGCCGCGCTGCCGGGGCTGCTCGAGCTCATGTGGGAGGGCCCCGCCGAGGAGCTCCAGCTCACCGCCAACCAGCAGCCCGCCCTGGTGGCCGCCGGCGCCGCCGCCTACGCCGCCTGGCGCGAGGCCGGCGGCGCCCCCGCCGCGCTGGGCGCCGGCCACTCGCTGGGCGAGTACACCGCCCACGTGGCCGCCGGCAGCCTGAGCGTCGCCGACGCCGTGCGCCTGGTGCGCCGCCGCGGCAGCTACATGCAGGAGGCGGTGCCGGCGGGCGAGGGCGCCATGGCCGCGGTGCTGAAGCTCGACGACGAGACGATCGCCGCCGCCCTCGCCGAGGTCACGGCCGCGGGCGCCGTCGTCGAGGTCGCCAACCTCAACTCGCCGGGCCAGACGGTCGTCTCGGGCAGCGCCGCCGGCGTGGAGCGCGCCAGCGCCCTGCTGAAGGAGCGCGGCGGGCGCGTGATCCCCCTGAAGGTGAGCGCGCCCTTCCACTGCTCGCTGATGCGCCCCGCCGCCGAGCGCCTGGCACCGGACCTGGCGGCCACGCGCTTCGCCGAGCCCGGCTTCACCATCGTGTGCAACGTCACCGCCGCCCCGCTGCCGTCCGCCGCCGAGGCGCCCGCGCTCCTCACCGAGCAGGTCACGGCGCCCGTGCGCTGGGTCGAGTGCGTGCGCAGGCTGCAGGAGCTCGGCGCCACGCGCTTCGTGGAGTTCGGCTCCGGCAGCGTGCTCGCGGGGCTGGTCGGGCGCATCCTGCCCGGCAGCCAGGTGGTGTCCGTCGAAGATCCCGCGTCGCTCCAGGCGGCGCTCCAGGAGGGTGTCCAGTGAACGATCGAGGTAGCGCCGACGAACGGCGCGTCGTGCTCGTGACGGGCTCCAGCCGCGGCCTCGGCCGCGCCATGGCGGAGCGCTTCGGCAGGGAGGGCTACCGCGTGGCGGTGCACTACGTCGCCTCGGCCGGCCCCGCCGAGGAGGTCGTGAAGACCATCGAGGCCGCCGGCGGGGAGGCCGCCGCCTTCGGCGCCGACGTCGCCGACCCCGCCGCCTGCCAGGCGCTGGTCAAGGGCGTGGTCGAGCGCTTCGGGCGCCTCGACGTGCTCGTCAACAACGCCGGCATCACCCGCGACGGCCTGGTGCTGCGCATGAAGGACGACGACTGGCAGGCGGTCATCGACACCAACCTCTCGAGCGCCTTCTACCTCGCCAAGGCCGCCCTGCGCGGCATGCTGCGCGCGGGCTTCGGGCGCGTGGTGAACCTCAGCTCGGTGGTGGCGCTGCGCGGCAACGCCGGCCAGGCCAACTACATCGCCTCCAAGGCCGGCCTGATCGGCCTCACCAAGGCGCTGGCCAGCGAGTACGCCGGCAAGGGCGTGACGGTGAACGCGGTGGCGCCCGGCTTCATCGAGTCGGACATGACCGCCTCCCTCGCCCCCGAGCTCAAGGAGGCCTACCTGCAGCAGATCCCGGCCGGGCGCTTCGGCTCGCCGGAGGACGTGGCGGCGGTGGTGGCGTTCCTGGCGAGCGAGGGGGCCGCCTACGTCAACGGCCAGACCTTGGCGGTTGACGGTGGCATGGTCATGCATTAACGTTTGCAGGGCTCGCCGGCCGACCCGCCGCGCGGGCATGACGACGGGCCGAACGGCCCGTTAAAGCCGCGAGGCACGGGCGGGGCACGCTTCAGACCCGTGCTAGAATCTGCCAAACTTCAGCACAGCATGGGTGATCCCGGAGGCGTGCTGCCTAGGAGGAAGACCGTGGACGAGCACGAGATTCTCGAGAAGATCAAGGAAGTGGTCGCGGACAAGCTGGACGCCGACCCGGGCGACGTCACCGACGAGTCGCGCTTCATGGAGGACCTGGGCGCCGACTCCCTCGACGTCGTCGAGCTGATCATGGGCCTCGAGGACGAGTTCGGCGTCGAGATCTCCGACGAGGAAGCCGAAGGCATCCGCACCGTCGGCGACGCCGTCAAGTTCATCAGCGACAAGCAGTAGAGATCGCGCCTGCGGGCGCGGCCCGTGCCACGGCGGCGCGGGGCGCCGGGGCAACGGGCGAGACGGTCGATGCGCGTGACGACCGTTATCTTGGGGCAGTCATGAGACGAGTCGTCGTAACCGGAGTTGGGCCCGTGACGCCGATCGGCGTGGGCGCCGAGGAGTTCCTGAAGGCGCAGCACGAGGCCCGTAACGGCATCGGCCCCATCACGCGCTTCGACGCCACCGACCTGTCGGTGCAGATCGCCGGCGAGGTGGAGGTCGACGTCGAGCAGTACATCGAACGGCGCGAGGCCAAGCGCCTCGACCGCTTCGTGCACTTCGCCCTCATCGCAGCCGAGCTGGCTATGCGCGACGCGGGCCTGACCCCCGAGGAGGTGGCCGGCGACCACACCGGCACCAGCGTCGGTTCGGGCATCGGTGGCCTCGAGACGTGGGAGGAGCAGTCCCGCATCCGCTTCGAGCGCGCCGCCATGCGCATGAGCCCCTTCTTCATCCCCATGCTGATCGCCAACATGGCCAGCGGCCACGTGGCGATGCGCTACGGGCTCACCGGCCCCTCCTCCAGCGTGGTCACCGCCTGCGCCACCGGCTCCAGCAACATCGGCGAGGGCTTCGGCATGATCCAGCGCGGCGAGGCCGACATCGTCTTCGCCGGCGGCACCGAGGCCCCCATCACCCCGATGGGCATCGGCGGCTTCGCGGTCATGAAGGCCCTGAGCACGCGCAACGACAGCCCCGAGACCGCCAGCCGCCCCTTCACCGCCAGCCGCGACGGCTTCGTGGCCGGCGAGGGCGCGGGCGTGCTGGTGCTCGAGGAGTACGAGCGCGCCAAGGCGCGCGGCGCGCGCATCTACGCCGAGGTGATCGGCTTCGGCTCCAGCGCCGACGCCCACCACATCACCGCCCCCGCGCCGGGCGGCCGGGGCGCCGTGCGCGCCATCGAGGACGCGCTGCGCTCGGCGGGCATCGACGCCTCCGAGGTCGGCTACATCAACGCCCACGGCACCAGCACGCCCGCCAACGACCTCAACGAGACGCTGGCCTTCAAGGCGGTCTGGGGCGACGCGGTGCCGCCCGTCTCCTCCACCAAGTCGATGACGGGCCACACCCTGGGCGCCGCCGGCGGCATCGAGGGCATCGCCACGGTGCAGGCCCTCTACCACTGCGTGCTGCCCCCCACGCGCAACTACCACGACCCCGACCCCGAGCTCGACCTCGACTACATCCCCAACGAGGCGCGCGAGGCCAAGGTCGACGTGGCGCTCTCCACCAACTTCGCCTTCGGCGGCCAGAACGCCGCGGTGCTGTTCAAGCGCGTCTGAGCGCGCGCCAAGACCGCGTTCGAGCCCGGTCGCGCCGACACCCGTAGGCTCGGCCTGCCGCGGCGCGGACGGGAAGGGTCCCGTCGACGCGCCTCGGACCCTCTCCCACCCGGGCGCCAGGCCGGCTCGCTCGCGGCGCCCCGAGGCCACGCGGCCGCCGGTCAGCGCCGCCGCCGCACCAGCCGCCCCAGCGCCCGCAGCTCCGGCACCCGCAGCAGCACGCCCAGCAGCAGGTAGGCCGCCACCATGGCGCCGCCGCCCACCGCCAGGCGCCCCAGCTGGCCGAACCAGCCGGCCGGCAGCGGCACCGCCTGCAGCGCCAGCCACCCCGCCAGCAAGGCGCCCAGCGCCGCCAGCCATACCCGCGCCGCCTGCGCCGCCCAGGCCCCGAGCCCGAAGCGCTCGCGGCGCGCCACCAGGCCGGCGGTCACGAGCGCCTGCGCCCAGGCGGCCAGCGCCGTGGCCCACGACACCCCGGCGATGCCGAAGGGGCGCGACAGCGCCACGTACAGGAGCCCCTGCAGCGTGAGGAACACGAGCACCAGCACGACCGGGGTGCGCACCAGGCGCCGCACGTAGAAGCTGCGGATCAGCAGGTTGAACACCCCGATGGGGAAGACCGCCAGCCCCAAGGGCAGGGTGGCGGCGATGGTGAAGGCGCGCAGCTCCGCGTCCATGGGCGCGCCGAACAGCGAGCGCCAGTTGTAGACCGCGTCCACCGCGGGCGCGGCCAGCAGCGTCAGCGCCAGCCCGGCGGGCACGGTCAGGAAGGTGATGAGCCTGAGCCCCTCGCCGAGCGTGGGGCCGAACTCGGCGTCGCCGCGCGCCGCGTGGTGCGACAGGCGCGAGTAGTAGGCCAGCGCCGGCGAGATGCTGAACAGGCCCAGCAGCAGGCTCAGGAACAGGTCGGCGAGGTAGAAGGCGCCCTGGGCGCCGGCGTCGATGCCGGTGATGACGTTGGAGGCCACCACGTTCAGCACCTGCCGCCCGCCGGCCGTGAAGGTGAACGGCACCATCAGCAGCAGCACCTCGCCGAGCGCGGGGTGCCACAGGCCGCCGAGGCGCGGCAGCAGGCCGGCGCGCGCCAGGGCGGGCAGCTGCACCAGCAGCTGCGCCACGCCGCCGAAGACGTGCGCCAGCGCCAGCATCACCGCCTGGCCGGGGAAGGCGGCCATGAGCGCCACCGTCACGACGTTCAGCGCCACCGGCGCCCACGCCGGCGCGAAGAAGCGCTCCTCGGCGTTGAGGATGCCCATCGCCAGCGCCGAGAACGAGATGGCGGGCAGGAACGGGAACACCACGCGGATCAGGCGCGTCGTGAGCTCCAGGTCCACGTTGGCGGGGTCGGAGATGAGCAGGCGCGCCAGCAGCGGCGCCGCCAGCCAAGCGCCCGCCATCAGCAGCCCGTTGGCCAGCGTGAGCAGCGCCAGCAGCGCCCCCGACAGGCGCCGCGCCTGCTCCGGCGCCAGCGCCTTGTAGACCGGCACGAACGAGTTGGTCAGCGCCCCCTCGGCCAGCAGCTCGCGGAACAGGTTGGGCACCTTGAAGGCGGTCACGAAGGCGTCGAGCACCGCGGTGGGGAAGAACTGCGCCAGCAGCGAGTTGCGCACCAGCCCCGTGACGCGGCTCGCCAGCGTGCCGACCATCAGGGTCAGCGCGCCGCGGCGGGTGGAGCGGGCGGGGCGGCTCACGGGAGCGATCATCGCATGCGGCGCCCCCGACGGGCGCGCCGGCCAGGCGCGTCGAGGACGCGTCCGCGCCCGAGCGTCGCGCCCCGCCAGGCGCGTGGGGCGCCTCCGCGCCTCGCCGCCCCGCCGAGCGCGTGGGGCGCGCAACTGCGGCATCGCCGGACGGGTGCGGGCGCTATCATGGCGCCATGACCGACCGCGCCACTCGCCACACCGTCACGGCCCTCTTCGAGCACCCCTCCGCGGCGCAGGACGCCGCCACGGCGCTGCTGGACGCCGGCTTCGACCGCGCCGGCGTGAAGCTCTTCCCCGGCGCCTCCGAGGACGTGCTGCGCTACGAGCGCAACCTCGACCCCGACGCCGTGCAGCGCGGCTTCATGCCCCCCGAGAACGGCGGCGCCCTCGGCTTCGTCGTCGGCTTCCTGGGCGGCGGCCTGCTCGGACTGATGCTCGGCTCCGGCGCCCTCAACGTCATGGGCCGCGAGCCGGCCATGGCCGCGGGCCCCTTCTGGTCGGCCGCCATCGGCGCCGTCGTGCTGGGCCTCGGGGGCGCGCTGGCGGGCTACCTGCTCAACTCCCCGCTGCCGAAGCTCGAGCCGCCCCTCGAGGAGACGCTGCGCCGCCGCCCGGCGCCCACCGTCGTCTCGGTAGTCACCGACGCCCAGGGCGTGGAGCGCGCCCGCGAGGCCATCGAGCGCGCGGCCCCCAGCAGCGTCCGCGTGTGGCGCGCCGACAACGGCGATTGGAGCCCTCTTGCCCCCGTCTGAACGCATCGCCGTGGTGGGGCAGGGCTACGTCGGGCTGCCGGTGACCCTCGCCTTCGCCGAGCGGTTCGAGGGGGTCGTCGGCTTCGACATCGACTCCCGCAAGATCGCGCAGCTGCGCGCCGGCCACGACGTCACCGGCGAGGCCGACCCCGAGCAGCTCGCCAACACCACCGTCTGCTTCACCGACGACGAGGCCGACCTGAAGGGCGCCACCTTCTTCGTGGTGGCCGTGCCCACGCCCATCGACCGCGCGCGCCGCCCCGACCTGCGCATGCTGCGCTCGGCCTCCGAGACCGTGGGCCGCGCCCTCACCCCGGGCGCGGTGGTGGTCTTCGAGTCGACCGTCTACCCCGGCGTCACCGAGGAGGTGTGCGGCCCCGTGCTCGAGCGCACCTCGGGCCTGAAGCTCGGCCAGGACTTCACCCTCGGCTACAGCCCCGAGCGCATCAACCCCGGCGACAGGGAGCGCACCCTCAAGCGCATCGTCAAGGTCGTGTCGGGCCAGGACGAGGCCACGCTCGAGCGCGTGGCGCGCGTCTACGAGGAGATCATCGACGCGGGCGTCTACCGCGCCTCCTCCATCAAGGTCGCCGAGGCCGCCAAGGTCATCGAGAACACCCAGCGCGACCTCAACATCGCGCTGATGAACGAGCTGGCCCTCATCTTCGACCGTCTGGGCATCCCCACCATCGAGGTGCTCGAGGCGGCCGGTACCAAGTGGAACTTCCTCCCCTTCCGCCCCGGGCTGGTGGGGGGTCACTGCATCGGCGTCGACCCCTACTACCTGACCAACAAGGCGGAGGAGGTGGGCTACATCCCGCAGGTGATCCTGGCCGGCCGCCGCATCAACGACGGCATGGGCGCGGTGGTGGCGCAGAAGGTCGTGAAGCTGCTCGCCGCCAACGGCGGCCTGGAGAAGGCGCGCGTCGGCGTGCTGGGCCTCACCTTCAAGGAGAACGTCCCCGACCTGCGCAACAGCCGCGTGCCCGACATCCTCACCGAGCTCGCGGAGTACGGCATCGACGCCCTGGTGCACGACCCGCTCGCCGACCCCGAGGAGGCGGCGCGCGAGTACGGCGTGACCTTCGCCGACCTCGAGGAGTTCCGCGAGCTCGACGCGCTGGTGCTGGCCGTGCCGCACGCCCACTACCAGGAGCGCGTGCTGCGGGAGCTGCCCACCATGCTCAAACCGGGCGGGGTGCTCGCCGACATCAAGTCGCTATACCGCCCGCACCAGCTGCCGGAGGGTGTGCGCTACTGGAGCCTCTGAGCCGGGTCAGGTTATAGGCTTCTCCGCATGGCCCGATTCCTGGTTACCGGCACCGCCGGCTTCATCGGGTACCACCTCGCCGAGCGCCTGCTGGCGCGCGGCGACGAGGTGCTCGGCGTCGACAACGTCAACGACTACTACGACGTCACGCTCAAGCGCGCCCGCCTCGCGCGCCTGGAGGGCAGAGACGGCTACCGCTTCGCCGAGGTCGACCTGGCCGACCGGCCCGCGCTCGACGCGCTGTTCGCAGGGTTCGCCCCACAGGTGGTGGTGAACCTCGCCGCGCAGGCCGGCGTGCGCTACTCGCTCGTCAACCCCCACGCCTACGTGAGCAGCAACCTGGTCGGCTTCATGAACGTGCTGGAGGGCTGCCGCCACCACGGCGTCGAGCACCTGGTGTACGCCTCCTCCAGCTCGGTCTACGGTGCCAACACCACCACCCCCTTCTCGGTGCACGACAACGTCGACCACCCACTGAGCCTCTACGCCGCCACCAAGAAGGCGAACGAGCTGATGGCGCACACCTACTCGCACCTCTACGGCCTGCCGACCACGGGACTGCGCTTCTTCACCGTCTACGGCCCCTGGGGGCGCCCCGACATGGCGCTGTTCCTCTTCACCAAGGCGATCCTCGAGGGGCGCCCGATCGACGTCTTCAACCACGGCGACATGCGCCGCGACTTCACCTACATCGACGACATCGTCGAGGGCGTGGTGCGCACCGCCGACCGCCCGGCCGCGCCGGACCCGGCATGGAGCGGCGCGGCGCCCGACCCGGGCACCAGCAGCGCCCCCTTCCGCGTCTACAACATCGGCAACAACCAGCCGGTCGAGCTCATGCGCATGATCGAGATCCTCGAGGCGGCGCTGGGCCGGAAGGCGGAGAAGAACCTGCTGCCCATGCAGCCCGGCGACGTGCCCGCCACCTACGCCGACGTCGACGACCTGGAGCGCGACGTGGGCTTCCGGCCGAGCACGCCCCTCGATGTCGGCATCGGCCGTTTCGTAGAGTGGTACCGGGAGTACTATCAGGTCTGAACATGAGCCCGCGTTGCCGCGTCCTTCATGAGTGTGCGCGGGTGGTAAGCCCTCACGGGTGCCTCAGGAAGTCGGCTGTAACCTGATGCGAACCGGACGGCCGCGCTCACCCGAGGCGCCGCGACCGCGATCACGGCGATCTACCTGACTGGAGACCGACATGCCGCGTGACACTTTCCTCCCCTACTCCCCGCCATCCCTGGGTGATGAAGAAGTCGAAGAGGTCGCCGCGACGCTGCGTTCCGACTGGATCACCACCGGTCCTCGCACCAAGGCGTTCGAGGCGCAGTTCGGCGCGTACGTGGGGGCGCCGGGCGGCACCTCGCTGATGCTCAACTCCTGCACCGCCGGCCTGCACGTGGCGCTCGTGGCGCTCGGCATCGGCCCCGGCGACGAGGTGATCGTCCCGACCCTGACCTTCGCCGCCACCGCCAACGTCGTGGAGCACGTGGGCGCCACGCCGGTGCTCGTGGACGTGGAGCCCACCACGCTCTGCATCGACCCCGCCGCGGTGGAGCGCGCCATCACCCCGCGCACGCGCGCCGTGGTGCCCGTGCACTACGCGGGCCACCCGGCCGAGCTCGACCCGCTGTTCGACCTGGCCGAGCGGTACGGCCTCGAGGTGATCGAGGACGCCGCCCACGCCGTGCCGGCCAGCTACCGCGGCGTGATGGTGGGCTCGCGCGGCAACTTCGCCTCGTTCTCGTTCTACGCGACCAAGAACCTGACCACGATCGAGGGCGGGGCGCTCACCGGCCGTCCCGACCTGCTGGACCAGGCGCGCGTGATCGGCCTCCACGGCATGTCGCGCGACGCCTGGAAGCGCTTCGACAAGAGCGGCTCCTGGGACTACGACGTCGAGATGCCGGGCTTCAAGTACAACATGACCGACGTGCAGGCGGCCGTGGGCATGCATCAGCTGCGCAAGCTGGACGGCTTCCACGCCCGCCGCCGCGAGGTGGTGGAGCTGTACCGCGCCGCCCTCGGCGACGACCCCGGCTTCGAGCTGCCGAGCGAGCTGCCGCACGCCTCGAGCGCCTGGCACCTGTTCGTGCTGCGCCTGCGGCCCGAGCGCCTGGGCATGGAGCGCGACCGCTTCATCGAGGAGCTGAAGGCGCGCAACATCGGCACCAGCGTCCACTACCGGCCGCTGCACATGATGACCTTCTACGCCCGCAAGTACGGCTACCGCCCCGAGCAGTTCCCGGTGGCGCTCGACGCCTTCCAGCGCATGGTCTCCCTGCCGCTCAACCCCAGGCTCACCGATCAGGACGTCGACGACGTCGTGACCGCGGTCCGCGAGGCCACCGCGGTGAGGCCCCCCTCCCTGTTCCCGAGCGGCAGCGTGGCCGCCGCCTCCTGAGGCGCGCGCGACGCGATGAGCCCCCTGGTGCCGTCACGCACCTTCGAGGACCGACTGCGGCGCCTGCTCGACGCCCTGGTGTCGGGCGTCGGCCTGTTGCTGCTCAGCCCCCTGCTGCTAGGGGCGGCGCTGGCCGTGAGGCTCTCCTCGCCGGGGCCGGTCCTGTTCCGCCAGGAGCGCGTCGGGCTCGGCGGCCGCCCGTTCGAGATCCTGAAGTTCCGCACCATGCGCGTCGACGCCGACCGCGACGGCCTGCAGCTCACCGTCGGCGACGACCCGCGCATCACCTCGGTCGGTAGGTTCCTGCGGGCCTGGAAGCTCGACGAGCTGCCGCAGCTGCTGAACGTGCTCAAGGGCGACATGGCGCTGGTGGGCCCCCGACCCGAGGTGCCGCGCTACGTGGCGCTCTACACCCCCGAGCAGCGCCGCGTGCTGACGGTGAGGCCCGGCATCACCGACCCCGCCTCGGTGGCCTTCCGCTCGGAGAGCGAGCTGCTGGCTGGTCATCCGCAGCCCGAGCGCCTGTACGTCGAAGCTATAATGCCCGAGAAGCTACGCCTCAACCTGGCCTACCTGGAGCGACGCACCCTCCTCACCGACCTCGGGATCGTGATCGACACCTTGAGGGCTGTCGCCCGTCCCCAAGAGAGGGCCGCGATGTCCGAAGCTCGACCGGACCCGGAAGGAAACGCATGAGAGCCGAACCGGTAGGCGCCACCCCCGCAGCGCAGCGTGGCAGCCCGCTGACCCTGAACGCCGGGGCCAAGCTGGCGCTGGACGTGGGGCTCTTCACGCTGGCCACCCTGAGCGCCTTCGCGGTGCGCTTCGACGGCGCGGTCCCCGACACGCGGCCGGTGCTGGTGGCGCTGGCGCTGTCGCTGCCGCTCAAGACCCTGGCAGCGCTGGCGCTGGGCCTGCCGAAGCGCTCCTGGAGCAGCCTCACCTTCCGCGACCTGGGCGGGCTGCTGGCCCTGGCCGTCATCGTCACGCTGCCGGGCACCCTCATGCTCATCGTGTTCGGCGAGGCCGCCGGCATCCCGCGCTCCATCGCGGTCCTCGACGGCACCTTCACCTTCTTCCTGATGGCGGGCGTGCGCGCCCTGGTGCGCTACCGCCACGAGCAGACCGTCGCCACCCTCATCGGCCCCGACTACCGCAAGCGCGTGCTGGTGGTGGGCGCGGGCGAGGCGGGCGCGCTGGCGGTGCGCGAGCTGCTCAAGCACCCCGAGACGGGCATCAAGCCGGTGGCGTTCCTCGACGACGACCCCATCAAGCACGGCCAGCGCGTCTCCACGGTGCCCGTGCTGGGGCCCGTCTCCATGGCCAAGGACGTGATCGTCGAGCGCAAGATCGACGAGGTGCTGATCGCCATGCCCTCCAAGGGGGGCAAGGTCGTGCGCGAGGTCATCGACCAGGTGCGCGAGGCGCGGCCGAACATGGTCTACAAGATCGTGCCGGGCATCTACGAGCTGCTGTCGGGCAAGGTCGACGTGCGCCGCATCCGCGAGGTCGACATCGACGACCTGCTGGGCCGCGAGCCCGTGAAGCTCGACACCGACTCGATCCTCGACTACCTGAGCGGCAAGCGCGTGATGATCACCGGCGCGGGCGGCTCCATCGGCTCCGAGCTGGTGCGGCAGATCTGCCGCTTCAACCCCGCCGAGCTCATCCTGTTCGGCCACGGCGAGAACTCCATCTACGCCCTCGAGCGCGAGCTCGACCGCGACTGGCCCGAGATCAAGTACCACGGCGTCATCGGCGCGATACAGAACGGCGCGCGCCTCGACTACGTCTTCTCGCGCTACCGCCCCGACGTGGTGTTCCACGCCGCCGCCCACAAGCACGTGCCGCTGATGGAGGAGAACCCCGAGGAGGCGGTCTTCAACAACATCATCGGCAGCCGCAACCTCATCAACCTGGCCCTCAAGCACGGCGTCACGCACTTCGTGAACATCTCCACCGACAAGGCCGTGAACCCCACCTCGGTGATGGGCGCCAGCAAGCGCATGGTCGAGTACCTGGTGCAGGACGCCGCGCGGCGCGCGGGCGCGCACCAGACGTTCGTGTCGGTGCGCTTCGGCAACGTGCTCGGCAGCCGCGGCAGCGTCATCCCCATCTTCAAGAGCCAGATCGCGGCCGGCGGGCCCGTCACGGTCACGCACCCCGACATGGTGCGCTACTTCATGACCATCCCCGAGGCGGCGCAGCTGGTGCTGCAGGCGTCGGGCAACGGCAAGAACGGCGAGGTCTACATCCTCGACATGGGCGAGCCCGTGCGCATCGTCGACCTGGCCCGCGACCTCATCCGCCTCTCGGGCCTCGAGCCCGACGTCGACATCCCCATCCAGTTCACCGGCATGCGCCCCGGCGAGCGCCTGGTCGAGGTGCTCATGACCGAGGCCGAGCGCACCGACCAGACGCCCCACGAGAAGATCTTCGTGGCGCGCGCCGCGCTCGCCGACCGCGAGGCGCTCGCGGCCACCGTCGACGCCCTGCAGCAGGCGGCCCTGCGCTCCGACCACGCGCGCATCCGCTCGCTGCTGGAGGAGTTCCTGGAGGGCTGCAGCTTCGCGCCGGTGGTGCCCACCGAG